>JABIPG010000126.1 GCA_018698795.1 Rhodospirillaceae bacterium | reverse complement strand
TTTTAGAATGCTGAACGATGAATCCAGGCCATTAAGGCCGGTCATGGTTCATATAGGGGGCCGCAAACGTGTCAGCCGTTTTGAATCGCCATTTTAAGGTCTTGATCCTCACCCTAACGCTCACGTTAGGGCTTGGTGGCTGTGGTGTGATGCAGGGGCAGATATTTAATGAGTCGTTCTGGGCCGGATCGCCGTTCCATGATAACGCCGAAGCTGAGTTGGGCATCGCGGAGATGGCCAAGGGCAACTACATCACCGCCGAGGCACATTTCAAGAAAGCACTACGTAGCAACCCACGTGATATAGACGCCCTGCTTGGCGCCGGCATTCTTTATCAGAACACCGGACAGATGACCAAGGCGCGTGAGATGTATGAAGCCGTATTGGCGCTGCGTCCCGATGATTCTCAGCAATTTGTTGTCTGGAACGCCATTACCACAAAGCCGGCATCGCAAATTGCCAGCGTCAATTTGTCGTTGCTAGAGAGTGGCGGCGTTACCTCAACGATGCAACGCGCCGTCGCTACACCGCCACCTATGGTCGCACCCGGCCAACCCGTGACCGGTGCGCCAGCGGGAGCTGCTATGCTTGGCCGTGCGGCACCGCAGATGCAGCCAGGCCCGACGTCAGCATCGAGCTCACGTTCGATTGGCGCCCTTACAGGGTTGGACGGAAACATCATGTCGCGGTTTTCCACCTTGAAGGCATTACGTGACCAGGGCCTGATCACGGCAGAGGAATATGCCGCTCGGCGTCGGACCAACGTCGGCGCCTTGTTGCCGCTGACTTCACCACCGCCGGCGGCCGGTCTTGAACGTTCTGTACCGACCAGTGAGCAGATTGGCGGACGACTTCGGGCGATTGGCCGTGCACTGGAGATGCGCGCGATCTCAGTCAGCCAGCACGCTGCCGAGCGAAACATGATTTTGGATGCGATGATGCCGGCGGCACCTGTGGTTGTTGCCAATCCGTCGGTGCCGCCAAAGGGATTGATGGAAGCTGCGGACTCCGTACGCCGGTTGGAGAAATTGCGTAACGATGGGTTCATCAGTTCAGATGAATATGCCCGCGAGCGCCAGGCCATTGAGCTGTCCATGCGGCCAGCAACGCCGCCCATGGCCAAGGCGATGCCGGCCAAGCCTGTATCGAAACCGGCCAAGTTGGATAAAAGCGCTGCTAAGATGTCTGGCCCGAAACCTGCAGTTCATCTCGCATCTTATCGCTCAATGAAACAGGCGCAGCGCGGCTGGGCGCAAATCAAGCGCGCCCACAAAGCGGTGCTTGGCCGGCTGAAACACGAAGTGTCGAAGGTCAACCTGGGCAAGAAGGGCGTTTACTACCGTCTCAAGGCGGGGCCTTTTAAAAGTGCCGGCAGCGCCAAGTCCGCCTGTGGCAAACTCAAGCGCCGTCGGCAATTTTGTGAGCCGAGCATGATGGGGACGGGCTAACCTGTCCCCTATCTCGTTATCAGTCGCCGATCCATTCAACCAGCGTTGACACACCCATGCCGACGCCGATGCACAATGATGCGACGCCGTAGAAGGGGCGTTTGACTTCACTTGCGCGGCGCTCCATCTCGTTCATCAAGGTGATCATGATGCGGGTGCCTGAGCAGCCGAGCGGATGACCCAAAGCAATGGCGCCACCGTTGACGTTGAGTTTATCCGCATTGATACCGAGTTGACGCTGGCAGCCCATCACTTGGGCGGCGAAAGCTTCGTTGATCTCGAATAGCTCGACATCATCAACGGTGAGATCAAACCGCTTCAAAAGTTTCTGTGTCGATGGCACCGGACCATAGCCCATGACACCCGGATCAACACCGGCTGAAGCTGAGCCTATCCAACGCAGCTTCGGCTTCAGCCCTAAGCTTTCGGCGCGCTCTGCATCCATCACCAACATTGCGGCAGCGCCGTCGTTGATACCGGATGAATTGCCGGCTGTAACAGTGCCGTCTTTCTTAAAGCTGGTGCGCAGTCGGCTCATGTCGGCTTCATCAACGGCCAGCACCCATTCACCGTCCTGGTTTTTCATGCGCGGATGTTCGTCGGTGTCGATGACAACTGGGTCGCCTTTGCGTTGCGGAATGGAGATAGGATGAATTTCATTCTTGAATTTGCCGTCGGCGATGGCTGCCACGGCCCGGCGGTGGCTCTCGACCGCGTAAGCATCTTGTTCCTCGCGGCTGATCTGCATTTCCTCGGCAATGTTTTCCGCCGTTTGGCCAAGCGAGACGATCGGATACATCTCATTCATCTTCGGGTTCTCATAGCGCCAGCCGACCGTGGTGTCGTACATCTTTGGCGGCGAAAAAGTCGGCACGCGGTCGGGTTTCGGCATTGACCACGGTGCGCGCGACATGCTTTCGACACC
>JABIPG010000212.1 GCA_018698795.1 Rhodospirillaceae bacterium | reverse complement strand
TTCACATGTATATTCCGAAAATCTGGTCACATCTGCTCAACCGACCATGGATCAAATCAAGGAATTGAAAGACGCTGGATTTGAGGTGGTAATCAATCTTACTCCCACCAAAGAACCTTGGTTTGCCAAAGAAGAGGAAAAATTGTTGGAGGAGGCGGGGGTGGCGTATGTTCATGTTTCAGTCAGTTGGGCGAACCCATCCATGGACGCGCTGCGACAATTTTTCTCCGCGATGAAAAGTCATTCAAACAAGAAAATACTGGTTCACTGCTCGCACAATGCCAGAGCCTCGGCCTTTGTGTATCTGTATCGTGTGGCGTTGGAAAAGGCCCCACAGCAGGCCGAATACGAACTGGTCGAACAAATATGGGCCAACAACCCCGAGTATCCATTGTCAAAATACATGATCTGGCAAGATTTCCTGACACGTGCCTTGCCTGAAATTCAATGACGAATTTTCTCGGGCCGTGGCCGCCTGACCAATTGGTAAAATCGAGCCCGGCGGTCGATGCTCACGCCCCAAACGGCGGCTCAACGCCGTCGGGCAACGGCACCTGAAACACATTGAGAGTCGCCGATACCATGCAGTAGTAGCCAATGGTCGAGACCAGATCGACAATGCCCTGATCGCCAAGCCGTTCATGCGCGGCGGCGTAGGTGCCATCGCTGACTTGGCGCTCGGTCAGGGTTTCTTGCACGAAGGCCGCAATCGCTTGTACGCCGGTTTCGGTTTCGGGGGGGGGCTCGCCGGCTTTGATGGCGTCTACAACCTCAGATGCCAGGCCTTCTTTCAGCGCGATGCGCGCATGCGCCCACCATTCATATTGCGCCCGCCAATGCACGGCGACACAGATGATCGCCAATTCGCGCAACGTTGCCGGCATGGCGTTATCGAAACGCAGGCTTTCGCCCAATTTCTGGGCGTGGTTGCCGGTGGCGGGACTTTGCAGCCAGGCGTTAAAGGGCCCGCGCAGGCTGCCGTCGGCATAGGTGAATTCGTCAATGGGGCGCCCCGCGCCGCGTTTGCCGCCGGTAATGGATTGGGCCAATGCGTTTTGTTCAGGTGTCATTTCAGTGACGGGTAGGCGCGGTATGCGAGGCATATAAGTTCTCCCTGGTTGGTGCGAACTTTATGGCGAGTGGGGGAGGGGTTCAAACGGGAAAATTATTGACGTTTACGTAAACGTCAATTACAAGCTAACGCTCGTTAGGGAGGCGAAACGGATGGGTGACACTGATTTTGCGCCGGCGACGGAGAATTATGCCGAACGGGTGCGCGAGAGTTTTTCCAAGCAGGGTATGATGTCGCATATGGGGGCTGAGGTCACCGAAGTGCGCCCCGGGTATTGCGAAGTCGTTTTGCCGCATCGCCCGGAGATTTTGCAACAACACGGTTTTTTCCATGGTGGCGCGTTGGCCTCGATTGTTGATACGGCGGGCGGATACGCGGCGTTTTCGTTGTTCGACGCCGATGACGGCATCTTGACCGTGGAGTTCAAGATCAACTGTTTAGCCCCCGCGCGCGGCGAGAAACTGCTGGCGCGCGGAGAAGTCGTCAAACTGGGCCGTACCCTGACCGTCACCAAAGGCGAAGTGATTGCCGTAGAAGACGGGAATGAGACCGTTTGCGGCCTGATGCAACAGACGCTGATGCGGATTACCGGGCGCGACAGCGTAAAAGGTTGATTTGGCCTGAGCCGCCGCGTCCGCTACAACATTGATTAGGATCTCAGGGAGACGACGCATGATCCCCAATGAATACCCCAGCCTCGATTTCGATCTCGGCGAGACTGCTGAAATGCTGCGCGATTCGGTGCGCAGTTTCGCCGACGATGAGATCGCGCCGCGTGCCGCCGAGATTGATGAGAATAACGAATTTCCCGCCGACCTTTGGCGCAAGATGGGGGACCTGGGTGTGCTGGGCGTCACCGTGGAAGATGAATACGGCGGCGCCGGCATGGGATACCTGGAGCACTGCATCGCGGTGGAGGAAATCAGCCGGGCATCGGCTTCGGTCGGGTTGTCCTACGGCGCGCATTCCAATCTCTGCGTCAATCAAATTCGGCGCAACGGCAACGAAACGCAACGCTCGAAGTACCTGCCGAAACTGATTTCCGGCGAGCATGTGGGCGCGCTGGCCATGAGCGAACCGGGTGCGGGCTCGGACGTGGTCTCCATGAAACTGCGGGCCGACAAAAAGGGCGATCGCTACATCCTCAACGGCAACAAGATGTGGATCACCAACGGCCCCGACGCCAATACGCTGGTGGTCTATGCCAAGACCGACCCCGACGGCGGCCCGCGCGGCATCACGGCGTTTATTATCGAAAAAGGGTTTCAGGGCTTCTCCACGGCGCAAAAACTCGACAAGCTCGGCATGCGCGGCTCCAACACCTGCGAGTTGGTGTTTGTGGACTGCGAAGTGCCGGAAGAAAACGTACTGGGCGAGGTCGGGCGCGGCGTTAATGTGTTGATGAGCGGCCTGGACTATGAGCGCGCCGTTTTGGCGGCCGGCCCCACCGGCATCATGCAAGCCTGCATGGACGTGGTCGTGCCCTACATGCACGAGCGCAAACAGTTCGGCCAAGCCATCGGTGAGTTTCAGCTGATGCAAGGCAAGCTCGCTGACATGTACACCACCATGAACGCCACCAAGGCCTACGTTTATGCCGTGGCCAAGGCCTGTGACCGGGGCCAGACGACCCGCAAAGACGCCGCTGGGGCGATTTTGTACGCCGCTGAGAAAGCCACATGGATGGCCTTGGAGGCGATCCAGTGCCTGGGCGGCAACGGCTATATCAACGAATACCCGACGGGTCGTCTGCTGCGCGACGCCAAGCTCTATGAGATCGGCGCCGGTACATCTGAAATCCGCCGCTGGCTGATCGGGCGCGAACTGTTCCAGGAGACGAGTTAGTCAATGTTGCAACCCCAACACCGTCATGCCCGCGAAGGCGGGATGGGCTGGGTCCCCGCCTGTGCGGGGACGACGGTTGGTGTGTTTCCATGAATGCCCAGGGCCCGATCTTTATCGACCAGTTCGGTACTGGGCCTGGGCGGCCTGGGGGGCCAGGGCCAAATGATCCGATTGGAGTGTGGTGGAAAGACGGCTGGTTGGGGCGGATGGAGTTGTGGCGGGCGTTTTGGGTGTGTTTCGTGGCCGGGCACGGCATTGTTGGTGGCGTCGGGTTCGGGTTGATGATCGTTTCGATGGTGGTTGGGTTTGCGTTCGATCCGGGCTCACTTGATACGGGCATCACTGGGCTTGTGGCAGGCGTCGTGGTGTTGGTTGCGGCCTACAGCATTTTCGCTGTGTGGGCGTCCATCGGGGTTTGGCGCTGCGCCGACAATTGTTTCGATAAGCGCTGGGGCATGGTGGCACGGGTCGTCATGATTTTTTACGGCACGTGTCTGGTGTTGCCGTTCGCACCATGGCTTATTGGCCGAAGCAGTTGAGCGGAGAGGACAAGATGAACGACAGCAAATCGAAAATCGTCCTGGCGGACCCGATGGCTTTGGAACCCGCCATGGGCACGATCTATCCCGCGCCGCTGAACGAGAGTTCGAAAGGGCGCGAGAAACGCGCAATCGGCGACGCCCTGGGTTTGACCCACTACGGCGTTAATTTGGTGCATGTGCCGCCGGGCGAAGTGTCCTCGCATCGGCATTGGCATTCCAAGCAAGACGAGTTCGTCTACATGCTGGAAGGTGAATTAACGCTGATCACCGATGCGGGCGAGCAGATGCTCAGGCCCGGCATGGCGGCGGGGTTTCCCGCTGACAACGCAGATGGTCACTGTTTGCGGAATGACAGCGCAGCCGTCGCGGCCTATCTGGTGGTCGGTGATCGGGTGCCCGGTGATGTGTGCAGCTATTCAGATATCGACTTACACGGTGTGTCGTCGGATGGACGCGGTATGGCGTTCACCCGCAAGGACGGCTCGCCTCTTGCAACTAAATCCTAGGAGAGGAAATTTTCATGCTTGATGATCCCATTGTCATTGTCGGCGCCGCGCGTACCCCCATGGGCGGCTTTCAAGGTTCGCTCTCAGCCGTGAGCGCCCCGGAACTGGGTGGTGTCGCCATCAAATCAGCGCTGGAGCGCGCCGGTGTCCCGGCGCAAGACGTAGCCGAAGTGATTATGGGGCTTTGCCTGTTCGCTGGTGTGCGTCAGGCACCGGCCCGTCAGGCCGCGCATAACGCCGGCGTGCCGTGGTCCTCGGGTGCGACGACGATTTCCAAAATGTGTGGCTCGGCCATGAAATCGGCGATGCTGGCGCATGACAACATTCTGGCAGGCTCGGCGGAAGTCATGATTGCCGGCGGCATGGAGAGCATGACCAACGCACCTTACGTGTTACCCAAGGCGCGCAACGGGTATCGCCTGGGTGCGGGTGACGTGGTGCAGGACCACATGTTCATGGACGGCCTGGAAGACGCTTACGACCAGGGCAAACTGATGGGCTCCTACGCCGAAGATTGTGCCGAGCATTATCAGTTCACCCGCGAGGCGCAGGATGCCTACGCGATTGAGTCGCTCACCCGCGCCAAAAAAGCGGTTGAGGATGGCACCTTCAAGCCTGAGATCGAGGCGGTGACGGTGAAAACCCGCAAGGGCGAAACCGTGGTCGACAGTGACGAACAGCCGTTCAACGCCAACATCGACAAAATCCCACAGCTGAAGCCGGCCTTCCGCAAGGGTGGCACGGTGACGCCAGCCAACTCGTCATCCATTTCGGACGGTGCAGCGGCGTTGGTGCTGATGCGTCGCTCAGAGGCCGAAAAGCGCGGCCTTACGCCGAAGGCGATCATTCATGCCCACGCGACGCACTCGCAAGAGCCGCAGTGGTTCACCACAGCCCCCATCGGTTCCATCGAGAAGGTGTTGGAAAAGTCCGGCTGGTCAAAAGATGATGTCGATCTGTTTGAGGTTAACGAAGCCTTTGCCGTCGTCGCTATGGCGGCCATGCGCGACCTCGATATCCCGCACGACAAGATCAACGTGCACGGCGGCGCATGTGCGCTCGGTCACCCGGTGGGTGCGTCGGGCTCGCGCATCATCGTGACATTGATGAACGCGCTTGAGAAGTACGACCTCAAGAAAGGCGTGGCGTCGCTTTGCATCGGTGGCGGTGAAGCCACGGCGGTCGCCATCGAACGTGTGAACTGAGCGCACTGATGACGCGGCGGCTGATCTCATCGGGGTCCGAGCTTGAGACCCGGTACGGCTATTCCCGTGCCGTGGTCGAAGGGGATTGGGTTTTTGTTGCCGGCACCACGGGGTTTGATTACGCCGCTGGCACCATCTCGGGCGATGTGGCCGAACAAACGCGCCAGACGTTTCGCAATATCGAAGGTGCCTTGACCGAAGCGGGGGCATCGCTCTCGGATGTGGTGCGGGCGCGATATATCGTCACGCGGGCGCAAGATTGGGAAATGGTCGGGGCGGTCATCGGCGAGCATTTCGCCGATACCCGGCCCGCCGCCACGGCTATCATCGCGGCACTGATCGACCCGCGTATGAAAGTTGAAATTGAAGTAACCGCGAAAAAGCGCCACAGGGATAACCGTGGGGATGAACAGGAGGATTAATCAATGCCAACCGTGATGATAACCGGCGCCAACCGTGGCCTAGGGCTGGAGTTTACCAAACAGTATGCCGCTGACGGCTGGACCGTCATCGCCACCTGCCGCGACCCCTTTGCACCCGGCGAACTGGCAACCATCGAAGGTGACATTCAGGTGCATGGCTTGGAGGTCGCCAACCATCCGCAGGTGGATAAATTGGCCAATGATTTACGCGGTACGGCCATCGATGTGCTGTTAAACAATGCCGGCATGTTCGGGCCGCGCGGCGTGGTGGACGAAAGTGTGGATTTCGCCGCCTGGGAAGAGGTGCAGCGCGTCAATGTGTTCGCACCGCTGAAGATCGCCACGGCTTTCGCCGGCCATGTGGCTGCCAGCGACGAGAAGAAAATCGTTTGTATATCGTCGATCATGGCATCGATAGAATGCACCACTGCCGGTAGCGAATACATCTATCGTTCGACGAAGACGGCGTTGAATATGGCGATGCGCGTGTTCGCCAACGATCCCGCCTCACAGGGCGCGACCATCGCCATGTTCCATCCCGGTTGGGTACAGACGGATATGGGCGGCACCGGTGCGGATATCGACGCCGTCACCAGCATCACGAACCTGCGCCGCTCCATTGCCGGGCTGACGTCGGCCGACAGTGGAAAATTCTTCAACTACGACGGCACGTCGTTACCTTGGTAGGTGGGAACATGTCTGGACCGGTAACCTTCTATTTCGAATTTGCGTCGCCTTATTCATATTTCGCGACGTTCAAGATTGAGGAGACCTGCGAAGCGCTTGGCCGCGAGGTCGAGTGGAAACCGTTTTTGCTGGGCGCATTGTTCAAGGTGACAGGCTCGCAGCCGCTGAGCACGATCCCTATGAAAGGGGAGTACTGCGAAAACGATTGGCAACGACTGTCGCGCTATATGAACGTGCCTTGGACCATGCCCGAAGCTTTTCCCATCAGCACGGTAGCGGCGGGTCGGGCGTTTTATTGGATACATGACCAAGACCCGGCATTGGCCAAACAGTTCGCCAAGGAAATTTTTATGACTTATTTCGGTCGTGGCCAAGATGTCGGCTCGCCCGATGCCGTGGCCGAAGTGGCCGCGCCGCTCGGTATAAATCACGCCGAACTGGCGGCTGCGTTGGCTGATGATAAAGTGAAGCAACGTCTCAAGGATGAAACCCAATCGGCGATTGATGCGGGCGTGTTCGGTGCGCCTTATTTCATTGTCGACGGTGAAGGGTTCTGGGGCTCGGACCGCATGTGGATGATACGCCGTTGGATTGAACGCGGCGGTTGGTAACAAAAAAGGGACTGAAGAAATGACGATCAAGCTCAAGAAGGGTATCAAAGAACTGGTTGCGGAGGCGGAAGCCGAGGTCACCACAATCGCCACTGAGGATGCCATAAGCAGGCACGGCGATGATGATCTGGTGTTCGTTGATATCCGCGACGTCCGTGAACTGGAGCGCGATGGCACGATACCGAATGCTGAGCACGCGCCGCGCGGCATGTTGGAATTTTGGTTCGATCCCGAAAGCCCTTATCACAAAGAAAAATTCACCGACGAGAACAAGACCTACGTGCTGTTCTGCGCCGCCGCCTGGCGCTCGGCCTTGGCGACGAAAACCCTGCAGGATATGGGCTTCCCCAACATCGTGCATTTCGCGGAAGGGTTTGGCGGCTGGAAAAAAGCCGGCGGGCCCATCGATGAGACAAAGAAGAAGCAATAGACATGACCGTTATCCGGACAGCAGCGCTACCCAATTCCGACGAGTTTAAAGCCAATGCTGCCGATATGCGCGCAGTGGTGGATGACCTGCGAAAAGTCGTTGGTGACGTGAAGCAAGGCGGTGGCGAACGCGCGCGCGACAAACACACCGCGCGTGGCAAACTGCTGCCAAGAGAACGGGTTCGGCGGTTGCTTGACCCGGGTTCGCCATTCCTGGAATTCTCGCAACTAGCCGGATACGACATGTACGAAAGCCCGGTACCGGCGGGCGGCGTGATCACGGGCATCGGCCGCGTGGCCGGTACCGAAGTCGTGGTGGTCGCCAATGACGCCACGGTCAAGGGCGGCACCTATTATCCGATCACCGTGAAAAAGCACTTGCGAGCCCAAGAGGTGGCGCAGCAAAACCGGTTGCCGTGTATTTATCTGGTCGATTCCGGCGGCGCCTTTT
>JABIPG010000211.1 GCA_018698795.1 Rhodospirillaceae bacterium | reverse complement strand
CTGAAACTCAACGAGGACCTGGGCGAAGCCCTGGCCTTGGCGCATGACCTCGGCCATCCGCCGTTCGGCCATGCCGGCGAAGATGCGCTGCAGGAAATGATGGCGCCATTTGGCGGCTTCGACCACAACGCCCAGTCGTTGCATGTGATCACTCAGGCAGAGGCGCGATACGTCGGCTGGGACGGCCTTAACCTAACCTGGGAAACGCTGGAAGGCGTAGTCAAACACAACGGACCGTTGATCCACGAAGGCATCGATCGGCCATTGCCGCGCTCCACCGCTGTTTATGCCGAACTGCAAGACTTGGAACTCCACACCCACGCCGGCGCTGAAGCGCAGATTGCCGCAGTGGCCGATGACATCGCCTATAATAACCACGACATTGATGACGGGTTGCGAGCAGGCATTTTCACCATCAAGGACATCGCCGATGTACCGTTGGTGGGACCGATTTTCGCCGATGTGGCGCGGGAATTTCCAGATGCCGACGAATCACGCCTGATCCACGAAGCCGTGCGCCGCCTGATCGGTGCCATGGCCAACGACTTGATCAAAGAAACGGCGCGACGCATCAGTGATTTAAATCCAGGCGACGTTGTTGAAGTTCGCCAGAACAAACAGCCCGTTGCCGGCTTTTCCGAGGCCATGCGCGAAAACGATGCAGCGATCAAAGGGTTCCTTTTTCCCAATATGTATCGGCACTACAAACTCAACCGCATGACATCAAAAGGGCGGCGCGTTGTCCGAGATTTGTTCCAACTGCTGCTCGCCGAACCCGAATGCCTCCCGACGGAATGGCGTGTACGCGCCGGCGCACCGAACAGCGAGCAAACCGCTTGGCTGGTAGGGGACTATATTGCCGGCATGACCGACCGCTTCGCCTTGGACGAACATCGGCGGCTGTTCGATCTGCAAGCCAGAATCTCTTAATTTAAGAATTTTCTAGATCAAGAATCTCTTAGATTCCGCAGTAAATGGTATAATAGACACGATTCGCGAATACGTTCTTCATGGAGTACACCGCGCAGATGGCGCGCGATAGGTCTGATATCAAAGTAACAGCTTCCGACGCATTGGAATTCGAGCCGGTCGAAACAACGGCCAGGCCGCGTTCGCGTCGTGGACTAAAGATGATTTTCGGTGTCGCTGCCTTGGTTGGCGTGTTGGCAGGCGCTTGGTTTGTCTATGGCGATACGCTGATGGCGATGCTGGGCAATGGCAGCGATGAAGTGCCGCTGATCCGGGCGGAAGAGGGGCCTGTGAAAGTCCGGCCCGAAAACCCGGGTGGGCTACAAGTGCCCAATCGCGACAAGCTGGTCTACAATCGGATCGCCGGCGCCGATGCCGAAGCAACCCAGCCGGTCGAACGGTTGTTGCCGCGGGCCGAAGCACCGCTTCCCGTGCCGAGCCCCACCAAACCAGTTCGAGCCCCAGCCGCTCGCCTGGATCTGCCGCCGAAACCCCAAGCCCAACCAAAGACCGAACGGGTGCCTGCATTAGCTGACGTAAAGACCGTGAAGCCTCCGCAGCCGCCTCAACCGCCGGGCACTCAACGTTCCGGTGCCCCCATCAGCCTGAGCAAGCGCGGCCAGCCATTGTCGTTAAAGAAATCCACCGTCACTGCGCCTGCCCCCGCACCGCCAGCCATTCCAGCTGGCAGAGTGAGCGCTGCGCAGCCATTGAAACCCGCACCGCGCTCTACAACAGCCTCTAAACCGGCCCCAGCGCCAAGCTCCATCACCGCCCAGGCGCAAACAGCCAATGCGTCGAAAACCTACCGGGTACAATTGGCGGCATCGCGCTCGCCGGAAGGCGCACGGGCGGAGTGGGACCGGGTACGGCGCAAGAACCTGGATTTATTGGGCGATCTTGGCCTAACCGTGACCAAGGTCGATCTCGGCCCGAAGAAGGGCGTGTTCTACCGCTTGCGCGTCGGCCCTTTGGCCAATGACCCCGAAGCCCGCAAGCTTTGTGCGGAACTGGCAAAACGCCGCATCGGCTGCCTGGTTGTGAAGCCGGGCGCGTGATGGCGGAATCCGACGCGGCGCAAACCCGAGCGACAGCGCTGATTGTTGGCTGTACCGGGCCTGTTTTATCCGATGATGAACACTCGTTTTTCCGCGATGCCGACCCTTTGGGCTTTATCCTATTCCAGCGCAACTGTGAGACCCCCGATCAGATCCGCGCCCTGGTGACGACTTTCCGCGATGCGGTCGGGCGCAGCAACGCGCCGGTACTGATCGACCAAGAAGGCGGCCGCGTCCAGCGCCTGCGCCCGCCCCATTGGCGTGATGCACCGCCGGCCAAAGCCTTTGCCGATTTGTATCGCAATGCCCCCGAGATCGCGCGCGAAGGGGCTTTCCTGAATGCATTGCTGATCGGGCGGGACTTGGCCGATCTCGGTATCACCGTCGATTGCGCACCAGTGGCGGACGTCCCGCAACCCGATGCCCACGATATCATCGGCGACCGCGCCTATGGCCTGGAGCCCACAAGCGTTGCCGAGCTTGGACGCGCTGTATGCGAAGGCTTGATGGCCGCCGGCGTGCTGCCGGTGATCAAACATATGCCGGGCCATGGCCGGGCCATGGCCGACAGCCATCTGGAACTGCCGGTGGTCGATGCGCCGATTGATCAACTTCGCACCGTTGATTTCCCTCCCTTCAAAGATCTTGCCGATATGCCCTGGGCAATGACGGCGCATGTGATCTACTCGGCTCTGGATGCCGACGATGCAGCCACGAATTCGACCTCCGTCATCGGCGACGTCATCCGCAGCGAACTTGGTTTCGACGGGGTTTTGGTTTCCGACGATCTCGGCATGAAAGCCTTAGAGGGCGATTTCGGCACCCGGGCGCGCCGTGCGCTGGCCGCCGGTTGCGACGTGGCGCTGCATTGCTCGGGCGACATGGATGAAATGATTGCGGCTGCAGCCGGGGCAGGTCCGTTAACCGTCGCCACGGAGGCACGTATCGAACGCACAGAGAACGAGCGCCTAGCCGCGGGCCCATCGCCAGTGTTGAGCGAGGCGGCATTGACGCGGCTGGAGGAATTGTTGGCATGAATTTCGATTGGCAGCAGATTGCCTACGTCGCTTCTGTCTGGACATTGCCGGTGATGATCGCCGTCACCTTCCATGAAGCAGCGCATGGGTGGGTCGCTTGGCGATTGGGTGATCCGACCGCGAAAATGCTAGGCCGTGTCTCATTCAATCCGTTGAAGCATATCCATCCGTTCGGCACAGTGATTTTGCCCGCGCTCATGCTGCTTGGGTCGGGTGGCCGCATGATGTTCGGATTCGCGAAACCCGTGCCTGTGGACTTCTCGCGCTTGAACAACCCGCGCCGGGATATGGTATTGGTCGCCATTGCCGGGCCTGCGTCGAATCTTCTGCTGGCGGGCATTGCCGCCATCGCCATGCATGCCCTGGTTTGGACCAGTGGCGACGTACAAGACTGGCTTGGCCACAACTTGATCAATGCCGTTTGGATAAATTGTTTACTGTGTGTTTTCAATATGTTGCCACTTCCACCGCTAGATGGCGGACGGGTCGCAGTGGGCTTGCTGCCGCCGGCCTTGGGGTACAGGCTGGCGCGGATGGAACGTGCCGGTTTTGCGGTTCTCATCGGCGCGATTTTCATCCTGCCGTACTTGGGTAGTCGCCTGGGTTACGACCTGAACATCTTTCGGTGGCTGGTGGGGCAGCCGGCGGAGTATCTTATGAAGTTCATTTTCTCCGCCGCCGGCATCTTGTAGCTCCGGTATCCTGTGATAGAAGGGCGCGCATGAGCGACACGATCGATACCACCGATACCGAAGCTTTCGAGGAAGGTCAGGCCTTCGAGACGCCGTCTGAGCAATCGGGCGCAGCGTTTGTTGTCGACCTGGAGGGCTTCGAGGGCCCCATTGATGTACTGCTTAGTCTGGCGCGTGACCAAAAGCTCGACATCACGCAAATCTCCATGGTCGCCCTGGCGGAGCAATACCTGCTGTTTGTCGCCGAAGCGCGCCGCCGTAATCTCGAACTCGCCGCTGATTACCTAGTGATGGCCGCATGGCTAGCCTACATGAAGTCGCGCCTGCTGCTGCCCGACATGGGCGACGAGGACGAACCCTCCGGCGAAGAAATGGCCGCCGCACTGGCGTTCCAGTTGAAACGCCTGCAGGCCATGAAGGATGCCAGCGAAAAACTGCTGGCGCGAACCCACCTGGGGATCGATTTTTTTGGCCGCGGTGAGCCAGAAGTGTTCCGGCGCACCTTCAACACCATTTATGACGCCAGTCTATTCGATCTGTTGAAGGCCTACGGTGAGCAGCGCCGGCGCAAGGAATCCGGTGGGCCGCTGCATATCGAGGCGTTTGAAATCTATACCGTCGAGGATGCCTTAGTGCGCCTGCGCCGATTGTTGGGCCCTATCCCGGAATGGAAGAGCCTCTGGGGCTTTCTGCCTGACGATTTGCGGGACGGTTTGATACTGCGCTCAGCCGTTGCTTCAACCTTCGCAGCCAGCCTGGAAATGGCCAAGGAAGGGCGCTTGAAACTGCAGCAAGCCGAGGCTTTCGCCCCCATTCACATCCGCTCGTCGAAACCGAGCGGCGAACCTGCCAATGATGACGAAAACGGAAACGACGCATGACCATGATCGAGCGCCAGAGTTTACGGTTGCTGGAAGCCATTCTGTTCGCCGCCGCCGAACCTTTGAGCGAGAAGCAGCTTGCCGCGAGGCTGCCCGAAGACGCAAGTTTGAAAGACCTGCTCGCCGCCCTGCAGGCCTACTACGACGGGCGTGGCGTGCAATTGGTCCGGCGCGGTAAATCGTGGGCGTTCCGCACCGCCGACGATATTCGCCCACTGCTGGAGAAAGAGATCGTGGTGCCGCGCAAACTGTCGCGGGCCGCCATCGAAACGCTGGCTATTGTTGCCTATCACCAGCCGGTGACACGCGCCGAGATTGAGGAAACCCGCGGCGTCAGCCTGTCGAAGGGAACGCTGGATGTGTTGGTGGAGGCGGAATGGGTCAAGCCCGGCAGACGCCGGGACACGCCGGGACGCCCCGTAACATGGCACACCACCGACGATTTCCTCGATCACTTCGGTTTGGAGGACATCCGCGACCTACCAGGCATCAAGGAGCTCAAGGCGGCGGGTTTGCTGGAATCGGGCCCCGCCATCAATGCCTATTCGGCCTTCGGCGAACTGGGCGACGCAAATGGTGAGCGCGAAGAGGCCGAAGAGCCCTCATTGCTGCCCGACATGCCGGCAGAAGAAAATGGCGATCAAGCTGAACCCCTCGACCCGGAAGGCTAATTCCGTCACGGGTTTGGGATCAAAGGCAATCTCGAAGAACGTCTGCGAATAGCGACGGGTCGACGTTACCGCCCGAACAGACGGCGACCGTGGTTTTGCCGCTGCAATCGAGCACGCCGCTTAGCGCTGCCGCCAATCCAGCCGCACCACCGGGCTCGACCACCAGTTTTAGCCGCAAGAACGCCTGCGCCATGGCAGAACGGACCTGATCGTCCGTAACCGCCAAACCACCCGCGAACAGGTCCTGACCAATGGCGAAAGTGAAGTTTCCCGGGCTTTTAGGCAGCAGCGCATCGCAGATCGTCGCGCCCGCTCCTGCATCGTTGCCGGTGATGGCGCCAGCCGCGAGCGAGCGTCCCATGCTGTCGTAACCGGCGGGCTCACAAGCATAGACGCTGGCGTCGGGGTAGGCGGCCTTGATCGCGATGGCGACGCCACTGGCAAGTCCACCGCCGCCCACGGGGCAAAGCACTTGGTCCAGATTTCCGTCCAATTGCTCGGTGATCTCTAATCCCGCCGTGCCTTGCCCGGCAATGATGCGGGGGTCGTCATAGGGTTTGACCAGCGTAGCCCCGCGCTCATCTGCGATGCGTGCGCCGATTTCCTCACGGTTTTCCGTATAGCGGTCGTAGAGCACCACCTCGGCACCGTAGCCGCGCGTGTTCTCGACCTTCAGCGGCGGCGCATCCTTCGGCATGACGATCACCGCAGGCAACCCCAGCAGTTCCGCTGCATGGGCGACACCCTGTGCGTGATTGCCTGATGAGAACGCAACAACGCCGTTTTTGCGTTCGTTTTCAGGTATTTGCACCAAAGTGTTGTAGGCGCCCCGAAACTTGAAAGCGCCTGTGCGCTGCAGCGGCTCAGCCTTCACCAGCAACCGACCGCCGACGATCTCATTTAAATGCGGCGATTCCAGCAAAGGCGTACGCACCGCATGGCTGGCTATGCGCTCGGCAGCGGCGCGAATGTCGTCAATGGTGGGTACGATCAACTCGGGCGAGGATGTCATTTAAAGGCTCCGGGATTTGCGGTTCGGTCAGCATCGGCGCATGGCCCATACCGGGAACGGTGACAGGAACGAGGTGTGGAAGCGTATCGTGCATACGCTCTAGCGTTTCGGCGGACAGAATATCCGAAAGTGCGCCGCGCACGACCATCACCGGCAGGTTCTTAAGCGCGCGGAAAAACGGCCAGAGATCGATAGAACCGCGCTGGCTTTCCAAGGGCTTGGCGATCGCCGGGTCCCAGTCGTGCACAACGGTACCGTCTGGGCGCTCAATAGCGGTGCGGCGCGCGGCGCGCAGCCAGGCCTCGTCGGTCATGCCGGGCATATCGGGAAAGCACGATTTCAGGAAATCCGCCGCACCTTTCCAGTCGGTGAACACCTGATCGGCACGGTGCACATAGTCAACAATTGCATCCAGGCCGTCGTCATCGATATCGGGGCCCACATCGTTAATCAGCGCGCCGGCGATGGATGTCGGCATGGCCGCCGCCATGGCCATGGCCATGATACCGCCCATGGAGGTGCCAATGACGAACACACGGTGCAGATTGAGTGCAGCCAACATATGGCGCACATCGCCCACATAGACGCTCGGGTGATAGTTCCGCCAGTCGGGGTCGCGCGCCGATTTCCCACGACCTCGGATATCGGGGCAGATCACCCGGCGCGCGCCCATCAAACTCAGGGCCACGGCATGGAAATCACGGCAGTTGCGGGTCAGGCCGGGCAGACAGATTACCGGCGTGCCGCCGCCGTGTTTCGGCCCGTAGTCACGGTAATAAAGCTGCAGGCCGTCTTGGGCCGAAAAGTAGTGTTCTGTGTAATCCATGCTGCCGTGTACCGAACCGTTCCGTGTTGATTAATGGCGTGCAAAAAAGCAGGCGCATTGATCGCATGCACGATAGGCACCGTCAACGCGGAGGCGCAGTTCAGTCGGCGGGCGGTCGCATCAGGTCGCGCTGCGACAGGACGCCGAGCACTTTTCCGCTGTCATCGACCACCGGCATGTGGCGGAAATTACCCACCGTCATACGCTCCAAGGCTTCTTCCGGGGTAGCATCGGGGCTGATGGTTTCGGGATCGCCGGTCATGACGTCCTCGACGTTGGTCTGATCGGGATTTCGCCGCGTGGCAACGAAAATCCGAAGTGCGTCGCGTTCGGTGAAAATGCCCTGCAGTTTGCCGTCCTTCATCACCAGCACCGACCCCGTACCGTGCTCGACCATGTAGCGACCAGCTTCGCGGATGGAGCAATCACCCGGCAGTTGGGCGAGGTCTTGATGATCGATGATATCGGGAATAATTTTTCGGGCCATGTTTATACTCTCCTGTCGAAACTCAGAGCCTAAGCTGCCATAGTCTGGCACAACCGACATTGCCTTAAATCAAGAGAGCTCCCGAACATGACAACGCCGATCAACTTGCTACTCTATGGTCGCATGACCACGCCCTGGATCGAATGGATGACCGACCAATTGGGAGCAGGCTTTCACATCTCGCATTGGTCGGAGGACGACACCCCCGAGGCCTTGGGCGAGCTCGCGCCAAAGGCCGATATTATCGTCGGTGGGCGTTTTTCCGCCGATACGTTTCCAGCCGTGCCAAACCTCAAGGTTTGGCACATTCCGTTCACCGGCTTCGACTGGCTGAGGCCCGCTGCGCTACCCGCGGGCTGCACGGTTTGCAATACCTTCGAGCACGAAATCGCCATCGCCGAATACATCATGGCGGCCATGCTAGAGGTCGAAATGGGACTTGGCGCCGTCTCGGCGCGATTCAAAAGCCACGGCTGGGAAAACCGCTCACCTGGCACCGGGGAAGACCGAGGAGAGCTTTTCGGCAAGACGCTGGGCATTGTCGGCTACGGCCATATCGGGCGCGAGGCCGCCAAGCGCGCAGGTGCCTTCGGTATGCAGGTTCTGGCGGCTTCCCGGCGCGCACCGGCACCGGATGTGCCGCAGCCCGATACCTTTAGTACCATGGATGGCCTGGACGCCATGTTGGGGGAGAGCGACTACGTGTTGGTGACATTACCCTTGTCGGGTGAGACGCGAGGCCTGTTCGATGCCGGACGGCTGGCGGCGATGAAACCCGACGGCGTCTTGATCAACGTCGGGCGCGGCAAAGTGATCGACGAGGCGGCTCTTTTTGCGGCACTGCGCGACAATCGCATCGGCGGTGCTGTGATCGACGTCTGGTACCAATACGCAACCCAAGACGATCCCGACCCGACGCCATCGAAATTCCCGTTCGAGGAGTTGGACAACGTCATCATGACCCCACACATGAGCGCCCTCACACACCCCATGCGCACCCGGCGCTGGCAGTTCGTGGCAGATAATCTGAAACGTTTCGCGGCAGGTGAAGCGGTAGAGAATGTTTGCTTAGTGGTTTAGTTCTCAGAAAAATGCAGATCGTCTGCCAACCCAAGTGCCACTTCGGTCTCGGCCAACCGAACCCGGTAGACTTGTAGGTTCTCCAGCACGCGCTGCACGTAATTTCGGGTTTCGGTAAAGGGGATCATTTCCACCCAGTCGATAGCGTCGACATCTGCGTCGCGTGGGTCGCCGTGTGCCTTGATCCAACGCTTCACGCGGTGCGGGCCGGCGTTGTAGGCCGAGAGCGCCAATACGGCAGAGCCCTTGTAGTCCTGCATTAGGCCACCGAGGTAGCTCTGGCCGAGCGTCATGTTGTATTTCGGATCGGTCATCAGTTTGACGCGCGAGAAGCGCATCTTCAGACCCTTGGAGACCGTGCGCGCGGTTGGCGGGATGATTTGCATCAGGCCGCGCGCATTGGCGTGGCTTTTAGCGCCGACGCGAAAGGCGCTTTCCTGGCGGATGACGGCAAGCGTCAACGGAACTTCTGGCGCCGGTGACTTGGCTGTTCTCGGCAGCGGCGGCGGGTCGAGCACCGGGTAGCCGACCACGGGCATCGGCTGGCCCACGCGGTTGGCGCGCTTGGCCACCAAAATCCCCAAATCAGGCCGCCCGGTATCGCGGGCCAGCTTGGCAGTCATGGTGCGCCATGTGGGCGTATCGGAAATTTCAAACAGTTTGAGGATGAAGGGCTTAATTGCGTCCGCAGCACCCACGTCATGCAAAATGCGAGCAACCTGTACCAAATCATGCGTTTCGAAGGCTTCTGCTTCAGCTGGTTCCGCGCTGGTGGCAAAAGCGGCGGGTAATTCCAGACTGCGGCCGGGGCGCAAGTGCGCAAAAGCGAGCTGACCGTAATAGGTGAGGGGGTTGACCGCCGCCTTGCGATACCAATCGACGGCACCTTCGTCATTGCCTTTGGCTTCGAGTGCGCGGCCCGCCCAATAGGCAGCCCGCGCAAGGCTGATCGGGTATTCAACAGCGCCGTGCATGGCTTGGAAATGCGCCCGCGCCACCTCGAAATCCTTCAAGAATCTGAGGGAAATCCACCCGGCCAACCATTCGGCGTCGGCATAGGCCGCACCGCCGGGTTTTAGCCCGTGCGACTTTGCCATTTCATAGGCCTCGGTGATATGGCCTTTGCGCAGGACTTTTCGGGCCATCGATGCTTTTTCGCGCCACCAGAGTTCAGGCCTGGGCAGGTCGTCGGGTAAGCCCCTGAGCAAATCGATAGCGTTTTCCTTGCCCTTGCGCCGGCGCCAGCGCAGCCGCTCGTATTTGAGGCCCAGGTTATCTTGCAGATTGGCCGGCACCTTGGAGATCAAAAAATCTACATTGCCGCGTCGGCGGCGAAGGGAATAGCGCGCTTGGGCCAATTTTTTCCAATCATCGGGCACCTTATAGAGCATACGCCGTGCCGCACTAGACTTACCGTCCCAAAGCAGGCGGTCCATGCGTCGGATGTGGTCTTGGCGGGTGAGATGGCGCTTGAAACGGCGGTAGAGCGCGTTTTCATCGGCCTTGGTGAAATTGCCGTCGACCCAAGCGCTGCGGATCATAGCTCGGCCTTTATTAGCCTCTCCGGCTGCCATGTGCGCGGCCCCCAAGCGCATAGCCCCGGCCGCACTGACCGACCCGCGCTCGGCAAACCAAATCAGCGTCTCGTCGCGGCCAAAATCAAACGACATCAGGCGCTCCGCTTGGCGCAAAAGTCGATGACGATAGGGCCAGTCGGGATTTTCCGCGAGAAATTGGTCGACGTCGGCAAAAGTGACATCCTTCACGCCCGCGCTCAGCCGCCGCCATTGCAACAGCTTGGCCGCCAAAGGATGGGTAACGCGATTGGCGAATTTCCCGGCGGTCTCCCAGCGCGACAGCTTCGCCGCCTTGAGAGCATTGCGCGTCCATAGCGCATCCGCATCGCTCAAAGACTCAGCCCCCGCGAGCCCAACTCCGCCCACCAGCAAAGCGCCGGCTAGGGCAGGCACAAACACCAAACGCCGCAATCGCGGTCCAATCACCCTGGAGACCTCCTCGTCACCAATACGGCTGTATTCAAGGTTAGCGCCTACGAGTCTTGCGCCGCAAGATGAATATGGCGTTAGCACAGACGGATTTTTTAGCAGCACTCTCAACAGGAGAGCGCCAAACAATTGTTTTTGAACGATTTTTTATTGACGCTCGCGCACAAAACCGGAGACAATTCAGACAAACAAGATGCGCAGGGAGGTTTCCCGCCTGTCGAGATCGACGGGCTACTCGGCGAAACAGCTGAAGGAGGCCAAGCCATGACCTTATCGAGACAACTTAGGGGCTACCGCCTGACAACCGCTGATATCCTGTATTGGCGGCCCGATCACCCGAGCCTCCTGCAAAGCTTCATTTGGCAGGAATTGGATCTGGCGCCGAAGTTCCCGGTGTTGTCGAAGTTTTTGGATTTTTGGCAATCCAATTTGGACGGTCGCCTGCACGAGGTGCGCGTGGCCAGTGTTGATCTGATAAAACCCGCAGAATTCCGCATCGTCGACGACCAGA
Organism: Rhodospirillaceae bacterium; assembly: GCA_018698795.1. Taxonomy (GTDB): domain Bacteria; phylum Pseudomonadota; class Alphaproteobacteria; order Rhodospirillales; family Casp-alpha2; genus TMED8. The sequence goes on along the minus strand of JABIPG010000211.1, from coordinate 3,739 downwards.
TCAACTTGCACTAAAGCAACCCCGGGGGTATGTTCCGGCTCTCTATTTCTGGGCATATCGAAGAGTTGGAGAGAAACCATGTTCAAGGGGTCGCTACCCGCCTTGATTACGCCGTTCTCGGGCGGCGAGGTGGATGAAGAGAGCTTCCGTGCATTTGTCGAATGGCAAATCGAGGAAGGTTCGGATGGACTGGTGCCATGTGGCACCACGGGCGAATCGCCGACGCTGAGCCATGATGAGCACAAACGCGTCACCGAAATCTGCCTTGATCAAGCGAAAGGCCGCGCGCCCGTGATTGCGGGTGCGGGCTCCAATTCCACATCCGAAGCCGTTGATTTGACCCGGCATGCCAAAGAGGCCGGCGCCAACGCGGCGCTAGTGGTCACACCGTACTACAACAAGCCGACGCAAAGCGGTATGTACGCGCACTTCAAAGCCGTTGCCGAGGTCGGCATTCCGGTGTTGATCTACAACATCCCCGGCCGCTCTATCGTCGACATGAGCGTCGAGACCATGGCGGAACTCGCGAAACTGCCGAACATTGTCGGCGTCAAGGATGCCACCGCCGCCCTGGACCGCCCGCAACTCACCAAAATTGCCATGAACGGTACCGATTTCTGCCAACTCTCCGGTGAAGACGGAACTGCCGTGCCGTTCCTGGCCGCTGGCGGTGTAGGCTGTATATCGGTGACGGCCAACATTGCGCCGCGCATGTGTTCCGACATGCAGCGCGCTTGGCGTGAAGGCGATCTGGGGACGTGCATGAAATTGCAGGACCGCCTAACGCCCGTACATGCGGCGATGTTCTGCGAAGCCAGCCCGGGCCCGGTGAAATATGCCGCCGAACTGTTAGGCAAATGCGGCTCAGAAGCGCGCCTGCCGATTGTAGAAATCGCCGACAGTTCCAAAGACACGGTGCGCAAAGCGCTCATCGGCGCCGGCCTCTTGAATTGAGCCCCGGCGCCCGAATACGGGGCGAACCGTCATGGCCGGAAAAAATAAGAACAAAGGCAAATCATCGGGCAACGTCGCGGCGCAAAATCGCCGTGCGCGCCACGATTACCTGATACAGGAAACCATAGAGGCCGGTATCATGTTGCTGGGCTCGGAGGTCAAGTCGTTGCGCGACGGCAAGGCGAGTATCGGTGAGGCCTACGCCACCGAAGAGCACGGCGAGCTATGGTTGATCAACGCCTATATCCCCGAATATTCCGGCGCGTCGGCTTTCGGCCATGAGCCGCGAGGCAAACGGAAATTGCTCGTGCACCGGCGCGAGATGGGGAAACTGCTCGCCGCCCAGCAGCGCAAAGGCATGACCTTGGTGCCGATGAAAATCTATTTCAATGATCGCGGCATCGCAAAAGTGCTGCTTGGTCTGGGTGAGGGCAAAAAGCACCACGACAAGCGCCAATCGACCAAAGAACGCGACTGGGACCGCCAAAAATCCCGGCTGATGCGCGATAAAGGGTAGGCAAGGGCGCGTGTCTTTACGGCCTGAACCCTTCCACCAAAATCACCTTAAGTAGATCAATGGGCTCGATGCCCTTAGCTTCGCCAATAGCTTTCATTTTCGCATCAGGCTTGGCCTCAATACCGATAGCCTTGAGGCGCGCATTGATGATAGCCATTTCAAGACCAAGCTCGTCCGCCAGTTGGGTCAGCGTTTTCCGTCCGATGCCCTGGCCGGCGAATTGCGCTTCAACATCATCCGGCGTCAGTGAAGATTTCAATTCCGGTCGGCGTTCCAAAGGCTTGATTACCGCGTAGAGATGCATCGGCGTGGTTAGGTTCAACGCCGCAATGTCCTTCAATTTCATGCGCTTCTCAGGCACCTGGATGCCGGCGTCGGCCAAAGCCTTCAAGGCCTGAGCAGGGTCGATGAACTGACGTTTGGCAAACCCAACCAGCGATACGTCTTCCGCATGCCCGAACGGCGGCTCGAATTCGGGTGCGGTAACCCAACTGTCTTTGATTGTAGCTTCCAGATCAAACACCCAGCTCGCTGGCGGCAGCTTGTAGACCGACAACACGAAAAAGACAGCGACAATCGCCAGCGAACCATAAACCGTGCGCTTCACGTGAATATGTCCACGCGCTCGTTCTGACATATAACTCTTGAACGGCTTCCAGTTGTAGACGAGATGCGCCACGCCAACGACGACGAAAACGATGGAAAAGGTGATATGCAGCTCACCCCAGGCTTCTTTCGTTAGCGACCACAAGTCCCAGATCATCCAATTGGCGACCCGTCCCTTGGGCGTGATGTAGAGCACAACGCCGGTCATCGTGGCGATAACAAATGCCCAGGTGGTGACCAGTGAAGTCATCGCGCGGTAGCTGGTTTTCTTGCGGGGGTTGGTGTTGTCGGACATGGCCTTGCTCCTGACGTATTGCTGAGTATTCACCTTACATTCCGATTACGATTTGATGTGGATCACACCAATAAGCGCGCCGACGATGATGAGCCCATAGAACCAACTATTCGGTCCTTTCTTAGATGATATATCCATCATACAATTGTAACCGGCAGACATGGTATCCCTCGGGACAAGGGTTATGGAGAGCCAATGAGACGTGCGCTACAGCTTACGCTGTTGTCGATTTTTTTGACGTCGGCGATCGTCGGCAGCATTATCGGTTGGGTATCGGTGGACCGCATCACCGAAGACCTGATTGAGCGCGAATTGCGCACCGCGCATGCCGCGATCAACGAAAAGTTTAAGATGTTTGACGTGCTGCTGCGGCGCGAGGAAGAGGTCATGGATAAACGCATGGCCAACGCGGTGCCGGTCGTGGCCGCGCGCCTGCTTGCATCACCCGAGACGATTTCAAAAATCCCCCAAGAGACTTTGCAAGCTCTGTCTAAAGAAATTGGGGTCGACAACGTTTACGTGATCGACAAAAACACCGTCATCATCGCGACTGACTTCGAACCTGACCGTGGCTTCGAGCTTGGTAAAATATCCGATGGGTTCAGGGGGTTCCTGCAAGGGATGATCGGCAGCGGCAAGTTCATCCCTGACCGCATCAACATGTCGAGCAAGACCGGCATCTTGACCAAATACGGTTACTACAGTCCCAAAGGTAGCGACCACATCGCCGAAGTCTCGATCCAAGTGCGTGACTTCCTAGCCAAGGAACGCTCACCCGAGTTTGTCGATTTTCTATTTAAATCGTTTTTCAATGATCTTGTGCATGCACAGGAGTTCCTGACCAGCTTGGACATCCACATGGTCAACGGCGTAGCGCGGTTTTCGCTGTTCGATCGCAATTCCAACTTGCCCGAGACCGTCGCCAAGGGGCTCTATGAGCAAGATCGAATCACTGAAAAGAGCGGCAGTTCGTGGACCGTATTCAGCAAATTGACGCCAGTCGAAACGCGGCTGTCGACGGCGGAGTTCCTGGCGATCACCACGAAATTCGATTTCTTCGATCTGGCTGAGCGGGTCCAATATGTCATCGCCTTGCTGGTCGGCATGATGATTTTGGCTTCGGCATTGGCCTATGTGATCGCTGTGCGGCTGGCGACACGTTATGTCATCGACCGTGTCGAGACGGTACGTGAAGGCGTCGCTCTGATTTCCGAAGGCGAGTACTCACGTGAACTGGTGATCAGCGGTCAAGATGAGATCAACGATATATGTAAGCTTTTAAAAAACGATAAAGTAATCATATGTCCGACTGACACCATATGGGGACTTAGTTGTAATGTCATGTCAGAGGAAGCGACAAGAAAGAT
>JABIPG010000208.1 GCA_018698795.1 Rhodospirillaceae bacterium | reverse complement strand
GGTCAACCGGATCACAGAGCACGCGTTGCCCAACCTTCCAATCCGTGACGTCCGACCCCACTTCGACGATCTCACCGGCGAAATCGAGGCCCATGATGCAGGGCATCGGCACCTTGATGCCGGGCATCCCGCGCCGCGTGAAGATGTCGTGATAGTTCAAGGACGTAGCACCGACTTTGATGATGACGTCCTCGGCGCCCGGTTTGGGATCGGGGAAATCGGTTTCGATGCCGATGGACCCGGGACCGCCGTGTTCGTGAATGACTGCTGCTTTCATTAGTTGTCTTCCTCCAAGTGAATTGATCAGCCGGCTTTGGCTGCGGGCGATTTCGCCCAAATTTCTCTGGCCCGTGCTTCCAGGCCGTTGCGGTCGATTTTACCCGGCCCTGCCAACGGCAGTTGGTCCATGATCGTCACCATCCGAGGATGCTGGAAAGCGGGCGCGTTATCGAGCGCGTGTTGTTTGATTTGCTGTTCGTTCAATTCGGCCCCCGGCACGAGAACGACAAACGCCACCGGTTTCATACCTTTGATCTCGTCGGGCACCGCGACAACACAGGCCATTTCGATATCCGGGTGCGCCACCAACACGGCTTCGACTTCTGCGGGGTAGATGTTCTCACCACCGCAGTTGAACATGTCATCCACACGCCCGACGAAGAAATAGGCGCCGGTGTCCGGGTCGCGGCGGAATACATCGCCCGATTTGTAGAGACCGTCTTCGGAAAATGCCTCGGCTGTCTTTTCGGGCAAATTTAGATACCCCGGCATGATCGCCGGTGTCAGGTGCCAAAGGTCACCCTGGTCGGCCTCGTTTCCATCAGCATCGGCCAGCATTAGACGCACGCCCGGCGACGGCCAGCCCACCGAAATCGGCGGTGGCAGTTGACCCGGTTTCGGCCCGAACACCACGGGCCCGGCTTCGGTCGTGCCGTAGCCGTTCATGATCGAGGCGGCGGGAAAGGCCTCCTCCACCCGCGCCCAAAGCTTGGGCGAAACGGGGGCCGAGCCCATGCGTACGATTTTAACGGATGAAAGATCGGCCTGCCTGGTCAACTCCGGGTCGGCGAAACACATAGCCAACATGGTCGGCACGGATGTGATCCAGGTGCACCCGAAGCGCTCAATGGCGGCAATGTAGCGCTCGGCCTTGAATTCAGGCTGCAACACGATAGTTGCGCCGATACCAAACGCAAACAGCGACACGCACAGCGCATTCATATGATAAAGGGGGGCGGCCACTAAAAGCCGGTGGTGGCTGTTGTCGGGCGCGCGTTCAACCCTGAAATTGTGGGCCCAAAGATGGCCTGCGTGGGTCAGTGGCACGCCCTTGGGCCGGCCCGTGGAGCCTGACGTATAGAGCACCATCGCGACACCGTCGCCCCCCGGGTCCGCGGCCTCGAACGGCCCAGGGTCGAGCATGCCGGCGTAGCCATCCGGCCCATCATCATCGAAATCGAACACCGGCAAATCACCCGAGACGTCCCGATGGTGCCCTGCATCGCAGATCACGGCACGGACGTTGGAATCGGTGAAAATGAATTGGATGGTCTCAGTTGGAAATTTAAAATTGATCGGCACCGCAAACATGCCGGCACGCAAAATACCCATGTAGGCGGTGATGAACTCAACCCGGTTGGCCGACAGCATGGCGATAGCGTCGCCGGGCTTGAAGCCCCGCGCCAACAGCCCGCGCGCGCACGCATTTGCGGCGTTATTGAGATCAGCGTAAGTGTGTTCCACCGGCGCTGCCCAATCGCGGCAATCGATCAACGCCAGTTTATCCGCCGACACTTCCGGTGCGAATATATCGCCCAGATTGGCGGTGTCCCTCAGTGTCATCAAGTCCCTCCGTCGGCCCTCCCGAGCAGAGGCGATTTTGGAGAGCCCGACCTAGCGCGTCAAGCCGCCCGCTCCAACAGCACCGACGCCCCCAATCCGCTGCCCGCCGGCACCGTGGCGCCACCGGTCTTGAGCCCCCGTTCTTTCAGCGCGTTCGCCAGATGCACGGCAATGCGCAACCCGGACATGCCCACCGGATGGCCGATACCGACCCCGCCGCCGTCGACATTCAGGCGCTCGCCGTCCCAGCCGCCCATTTCCCGGCAAGCCAGCAATTGCACGGCGAAACCTTCATTGCATTCGATCAAGTCCAGATCGTCGACGCTCATCTCCGCCGATTTCAAAGACGCGTTCAGCGCATCAACGCACGAATAGCCCATGAAATGCGGATCACAGCCGACCAAAGCCGTGCCAGGCATCATGATCCGCGCCAAGGGGTCGAGACCCAGCTTGGCCATCCCCTTGTCACTGCATACCAAAGCGACCGCTGAACCATCGTTGATGGGGGCTGCGTTGCCGGCGGTAATGACGCCGCCATCCTTCACTGGTGCGATCGCGCCAAGCGTTTCTATGCTGATGTTGGGCCTTGGGTTCTCGTCGCGCTCAAACCGCTTGGTGCCACCCTTCCGCAAAGGCACGTCAATGGGCACGATCTCATCATCCAACCGCCCCGCATCCATCGCCGCCAAGGCGCGCTGATGCGAAATGATGGCGTATTCATCCATTTCATCTCGGCTGACGCCATCATGCTTAGCATGGTGTTCAGCGACATCAATCATATACCAGGGGTCGCCCCACATCTTCGAGCCCGCTAGCGTGCATTCACGCAGGGTATCGACAAACTCAGCGTGCTCCAGCCGATGCCCCCAGCGTGAACCCGGCACCATGTGCGGTGCGTTGCTCATCGATTCCATGCCGGCCACCAACACGACATCGGCCTCCTCCAGCGCGACGGCCTGTGCGGCCTGGATCAACGCCGCCATGGACGAGCAGCACTGCATGTTGACCGTATAGGCCGCCACCTTGTCGGGGATGCCGAGATTGAGCGACAGAATGCGAGCTGGGTTGGATTCGGTCATGTCCTGCAAGACCATGCCGCCGATCACCAAGTCGACATCGTCCGGCGCAATACCGCCATCGGCGAGCAGGGCTTTGCCCACCTGGGTCGCCACCTCTGTGGCGCGCATAGGTTTTAGGCTACCGCCAAAGGAACCGACAGGGCTGCGTTTGGCGTTGGCAAGATAAGCATTTCGAGGCATCGGGATTACACCTTGATAAAAAACGGAACAATTGTTCGGTAAAATACAGCCAATTAAAAAAATTGCAATATCCTAAACGGTTTCTTTTGGTTGACCTTGCACTATCCATCGAATAAAAATCGAACAATTGATCGGTTTTAAATCTCCGAAGCGGGTGGCAATTATGTATGATGACGAAACCCTAGCGCGCTCCGAAGCGGCGGCGGCGCGGCGCGAAGAGGCCTATCAGCGCATTGTCGACAAGTTTGGTGATGCGGCCCCACCGCGCGCTACGGCACCAATGACCCATTCCGGCCTTCCGTTGAAGAGCGCCTACTTTCCCCACGATGTGGCGGACCTGAATTTCGATCAGATCGGCGCCCCCGGCGCATACCCTTTCACGCGCGGCAACTTAGCTGCCCAGTATCAGGTCATGAACTGGGCCAACCAACCGGTCATGGGTTACGGCCTGCCGGAAGACACGCGCGAACGCATGGACCTGATGTCGGCCAAGGGCATGACCGGCTATTTTGGCCAGAAATTCTATAACCTGGTCTATGATTTGGTATCGCACGAAGGTCTGGATCCCGACCACCCCGCCGCTCGCGGGCGCGTCGGGCAATGCGGCATGGGCGTTTATTCCAAGGCTGACATGGCGCGCATGTTCGACGGCATGGATTTGTCGAAAATGAACGTCGTGCACATCACTTACTACCAAGTGCTGCCGGCATTGGCGCAATACATCGCCTTGGCCGAGGACCGAGGCCAAACCGCCGCCGATCTGCGCGGCAATTCCATGAACTGGTATCACCAGTCGGCCTATGTCGGCATGAGCGCCTTCCCCGCCGCGCAATCGCAAAAGCTAGCGGTTGAACTGATCGACTATTGCGCCGAACACATGCCGCGCTGGAACACCACCAACATGTTCGGCTACGGCGTTGAAGAATCCGGTGGCTCCGCCGTCCAGGAAATCGGCCTGATGCTGGCCTACGGCATCGATTTGATGCGATCCGTGACGGCCGTTGGCATGGACGTCGACAAAGCCCTGCCGCGCATCGGCTTCCAGATCGCGCAAGCCAACGACTTTTTCGAGGAGGTTTGCAAAATCCGCGCGCTCCGACGGCTTTGGGCCACCACCATGCACGAAAAATTCGGTGCCCAGGACCCGCGCTCCATGCACGTGCGCATCCACACGCATACCTCTGGTGCCGCCCTGACCGCGCAGCAGCCCCTGGTCAATCTGATCCGCACGACGCTGCACTCATTCGGTGCGGCTTTGTCCGGCGTGCAGGCGATGGAGGTTTCGGCCTACGATGAAGCCTTATCGATCCCATCTGAAGAATCGGCCACCTTGGCGTTGCGCGTGCAACAGGTGATCCAAGAAGAAACCAACATCACCAGCGTTTCCGACCCGCTGGCGGGCTCATATTTCGTCGAGGCGCTCACCGATCAGATCGCCGAGGCGGCGCTGGAATTCGTTGAGCGGGTGGAAGAACAAGGCGGCTATATTGCGGCCCAGCAAAAGGGCTGGATCAGGCGTGAGGTAGAAACCTCGGCCGATCTGTGGCGCGAACAAGTCAACAGTGGCGAGCGCAGCGTTGTTGGCCTCAATTGCTATGTGGACGAGGGCGAAGAGACCGCGCAACCGAGCATCTTCAAGGTCGACCCCAACGTCGAGCGCATCGCCATTGAACGGATCCAGGAATTGCGCGCGACCCGCGACGGCACCAAGTACGAGGCCGCCATGACCGCCTTCCAGGAAGCGGCCACGAAGTTCGCCGAAAGCGACTACGCCGATTTGCGTGGTTGTCGGCTGACCGAAACCGCCATCGACGCCGCCCGCGCCGACGCCACCACGGGTGAAATGATGGGCGTGTTGAAAGAAGCATTGGGATGGAGAGCACCACATGAGTTCTGAGGCGCCGAACGGCAAAGGCATCCGTGTATTGCTGGCGAAACCGACCCACGACGTGCATGACCGGGGCGTGCGCCTGGTTGCACGGCGTCTCCGCGATTATGGCTTCGAGGTCATTTTCACCAATTTTCTGTTGGCCCAAGAGGCTGTCGCCACGGCCGTTGAGGAAGACGTCGACGTCATCGGCGTTTCCGTTTCCGCGGGTGGGCAGATCCCCATATTCGAAGACCTATTCGCCGGCCTGAAAGACAAAAACATGGAAGATGTCATGGTCATCGGCGGCGGCGTCATCCCCCCCGATGACGAAGTGACGCTCAAGGGCATGGGCGTACAGGCGATCTTCGGCCCCGGCACCAGTGCCGAAGAGGCTCGCGACGTGATATTGCAATCCGTGGACAATTGGCGGGGAGACGGCGAATGACAGACCAACCGGAATTGTTCCAACGCATTGCCATCCTTGGCGGCGGCGGCGTCATGGGCCACGGCATCGCCCTGGCTTGCCTGCAAAACTCCAACGCCGACGTGATGATCGTCTCACGCCGCGAGGAAACCGTGCAACACGGCCTGGACGCGGTTGAAAACGGTCCTTTCGGCCTGCAAAAAGCGGTGGCGCGCGACAAGCTCGATGAAAATGGCATGGCTGGCGCGCTGGCCCGGCTTTCGGGCACGACGGACTATGAAGCCGGACTGAAAGACGCCGACCTGATTTTCGAGACCATCCCGGAGATCAGCGCATTGAAGCAGAATATCCTCGAGAAGGCCGAGGCGTTGGCACCCGACGATGTGATCATGGCGACCAACACCTCGTCGATCATGATCTCGGAGTTGGCGACGAAGCTCAAAGACCCCAGCCGGCTCGTCGGCACGCATTGGTTTTTCCCGTCCAACGTCATGCCTTTGGTGGAAGTGGCGCGGAGCGAACTAACGGCGCCGGAGAGCCTGGATAAGGTCGTCGCCTATCTAAGACAACTGCGCAAGAAACCCGTGGTGGTGAAAGATTCGCCTGGCTTCTTCATGACGCGGTTTATCAACAACTACCTCGCCGAGGCCATTCGGTTGGTGGAACTAGGCATCGCCGGACCGGCTGAAGTCGATGAGATGGTCAAGACAGGCTTGGGCTGGCCCATGGGTGTTTTCGAGTTGTTGGATGATTCCAGCTTTGATGCCTTCTACCACGCACAGGAATACCTGCATGAGACCTGCGGCGAGCGATATGTCGTGCCGCCGCTGGCCCGCGAGGTCATGAGCGCGGGGTACACCGGTGATCCGAAGTTGAAACCCGGCAGTTTGGGCGGCTGGTACGATTATCTGGGCGCCGAGCGCGCACCGAAAGCCCAGAAAGTCCAAAAGAAATAATGCCTCAAACTGCCGCCCAATCCCGTCCGGAAGCCGCCACGCGAAAAGGTGAGCTGCAGCGCGAGCGGATTTTGGAGGCCGCCGCCGGACAGTTTCTGGCCGATGGCTACGCTGCTGCCTCGGTGCGCTCCATTGCCGACGCTGCGGGCATCGGACCAAGCACGCTCTACCATTATTTTGCCTCAAAAGAAGACATCCTCGTCGCCGTACACGAAGAGGGCCTGAAACGCATCCAGGCGGCTTTAGTGGCCGCGCTTGAAGGGGTAGAAGCACCCTCCGCCTCACCTTGGGGTCGACTGGAAACAGCGTGCGTCGCGCATCTGGAAGCCTTGCTGGAGGGCGGCCTGATCTTCCGCGCCGTCATGCGCGAAATGCCCAGCGTGTTCGACCGCGACGCCCTAGAGCGTATTCGGGTAACGCGTGACAACTACGAGCGCATTTTTGCCCGCCTGCTGGACGACCTCTCCCTGCCACGCGGCACCGACCGCCATGAACTACGGCTTATGCTGCTGGGCTCATTGAATTGGGCGTTCACGTGGTACCGGCCGGGCCGCAGCACACCGGCACAATTGGCGCAAACTTTTGTCGGCTTTCTGAAAACCCAGCTACAGGTTGATCCCCCGGCTTAGCCTTAAGCCCCAGCTTAGTCTTGAGATTGCCCTTCCAAGGCTTGAAGAATTTCGTCGAACATTTCGTAAGCCTGTAGCGCATCGTGCTCTGACACCACGGATTGTGCGAAGCCAAGGCTGATCAGGATATATTCACCGACTATCGGCAGATCACTCTGTAGCAGCATCAGATCTGCCCAGCGCTCTTCGCCCATGGCGCTGCAGCGTGCCTTTAGGCCGTCAATTTCCTCGATTTTCATGGGAACGGATAGACACATTCGCCGCCGGTTCCTTTTTGTCCTCAGTCAATAATACATTTGTATGCTGTGGAATATCCTTGTATAATATCATTACTATGAACAAACGCAAATATGACATTTTGGCACTTGGTGTCGGCAATACATTGCTGAGTGACGAGGGCGCCGGAATTCGCGTTGTTGAGACATTGGAAACACACCCGAAAACGTCGAAACTCGGGTTGCGGTTGATGGATGGCGGCACCATGGGCTTGAGCCTGTTGGTGGATATGGAAGACGCTGACGCTTTGATCATCATCGATGCCGCCAACCTTGGCGCAGCCCCCGGCACAATCGAGATTTTCGCCAGCGAAAACATGGATAAGTTCCTTCGCCATCGTGGCCGCTCCCCACACGACATCGGGCTTGATGATCTAATGGACGGCTTGCGTTTGCGTGAAGCCCTGCCCGAGCGGCGCGCGCTCGTCGGCATCGAACCCGCGCGACTGACTGTCGGTGAAACCCTGACGGAAACCGTCGCCGCCGCCGTGCCGAAAGCCGCCGACGCGGTAATTGACCTGGCTCAAGGTTGGTTGAACGAAATCGCGGTAACTTTGTCCTCGGCGGAAGATCGCTCACGGGACACAGCTAAGCCACAGTGAGGTCACATGGGACAAACCCATCCATCGCCGGAAATGAAAGAAATTTTGTCGTTCGTCGCCACTGGCAATGCGCTGCCGCTGCTGCATGAGATCAAGCATGCTCTCGTGGCGTTGCTCGAAAGCGGCGAGGAGACCACCATTGATCTCGGCGCCATCCCGTTCGCACCCGGTGACGAGCGCATTCTCAATGACGCACTCGGCGTCGGCGAAGTCCAGGCGACGCTCTCGGTGATGGGCGAAAGCCATGTTCGGGAAACCGCCATACCCGGCGTTTGGCGGATCGATCACCTGGACGATTCGGGTGAGATGCAATCGCGTTTCATCGAAATCACCTTCATGCCCAACATTCTGAAAACTCAGCGCGAAGATGCGGAGCGCGGGATCGAGACACTGAACGAAAAATTGAAATCATTTGACGACAACCAAACCGACCAGAGGGGAAGCTAGCATGGCTGACAAACCGCTCTTGAAAGAAACCATGAAGCTGCACGGCATCTCGCGACGCGGGTTCATGAAGTATTGCGCGACCCTGGCTTCCGTCATGGCGCTGCCGCCGATGATGGCGCCTAAGATCGCCAAGGCGCTTGAAACAGCGCGCCGTCCTTCGGTCATTTGGCTGTCGTTTCAGGAATGCACCGGCTGCACGGAAGCGATCACGCGTTCGCACGCGCCGACCATCGAAGACCTGATCTTCAATGCCATTTCGCTCGACTATCACCACACCTTGCAGGCAGCATCGGGCCATGCGGCGGAAGCAGCGCGCGAGCACGCCATGAAGGAGAATTACGGCAAGTACGTCGTCGTGGTAGATGGCTCGATCCCAATCAAAAACCCGGGATATTCGTGCATCGCCGGCATATCAAACCTCGACATGCTGAAAGAAACAGCCGCCGGCGCGGCAGCCATCGTGTCGGTCGGCACTTGCGCGGCCTACGGCGGTGTCGGTCATGCGGCCCCAAATCCGACTGGCGCCGTCGCTGTTTCTGAAATCATCAAAGATAAGCCGATCATCAACGTGCCGGGCTGCCCGCCCATTCCTGTGGTAATGACCGGCGTACTGGCGCACTTCCTCACCTTCGGCATTCCCGAGCTGGATGAGCTGGGGCGCCCGAAAGCCTTTTTTGGCGAGAGCATCCATGACCGCTGCTACCGCCGCCCGTTCTATGACAAGGGCATGTTCGCCGAAAGCTTCGATGATGAAGGGGCGCGCGGCGGTTGGTGCCTGTACAAGCTCGGCTGCAAAGGCCCGACCACCAAGAGTGCCTGCGCCACGGTCAAATGGAACAACGGCGTCAGCTTCCCGATCGAAGCCGGTCACCCGTGCCTTGGCTGCACAGAGCCCGACTTCTGGGATGGCGGCGGTTTCTACAAACCGCTCTCAGTGCCAGCAGGCGAATACCGCAAGCTCGGCATGGCTGCCGTTGTCGGTGGTGCCGCAGCCGGTGTGGCAGGCGCGGCATTGGCTCGCGCGGGCAAAGCGAAAGCGGCGCGTGAGCACGAAACCGTCGATGCCCATGACCTGGAGAAATCATCATGAACAACCAAGCTTTCGATCTGTTGATGTGGGCGCGCGGTCCGGGATTCGACGCAGCGCTGGTGATCTTCTTGGGTGGCATCGTACTGCGCATCGTGGAAATCCTGATCCTCGGCCGCAAGAAAGACCTCGCACCCGCTAAGGGTAACGCCGTGGCGCAAGGCCTGAAGACGATCTTCTCGCGCTCCGTGCCGCCGGAAGGGCTGGTGCAATTCGCGCCGACCACCTACCTCGCAGGTTACATTTTCCACCTGGGCTTTTTCATCGCCTTTCTATTTTTTGCGCCGCACATTGCGCTGTTCACGGATGCGTTTGGCATCTCGTGGCCGAATGCCGGGCGGGTGATCATTGAAAGCGCGACGGCTTTGGCCGTGCTGGCGATCGTCGCCCTTCTCTATACGCGCCTAACCGACCCCGTCCGCCGGGCGCTCACCACCTACGACGACTATCTGGTGCTGCTATTGAGCGCGCTACCGCTGATCACCGGCTACGTCGCCGTCAACAAATTGTTCGGCGACCCTCAAATGATGCTGGCGATCCATATCCTCTCCGTTGAGGCGCTGATGATCGCGTTCCCCTTCACCAAGCTGATGCATGCCGTGTCATTCGTTTTGGCGCGCTACTACAACGGCGCCATCCAAGGCCGGAAAGGAGCTGAGACATGACCGCAACCCTTGAACGCGGCCTAAATGCGCTACGAGAACAAATCGATGCGCCTGTCGCCAGCTTTTTCACCAGTTGCGTAAGCTGCGGGCTGTGTGCCGAGGCCTGTATTTTTTATCGCGAGACTGAAGACCCAAAATACACGCCGATCAAGAAGCTGGAACTCATGCGCCGAGTGTGGTCGCGTGAATTCACGCTGTTCGGTCGCATCGCCGGCATGCTCGGCCTGGTCAAACCCGTCACCGACGAAGACCTGACAGAATGGGAAACGCTGGTTTATGACAGCTGCACCATGTGCGGGCGTTGCACGATGGTGTGCCCGGTCGGGAACGACCTGACGATGATGATCCGCAAGATGCGAGAGTGCATGAGTGCGGCTGGCCACGCACCGATCGAGCTGATCGGCGCCGCTGGCCGGCACGCCGATCACGGCAGCCCCATGGGCGACCTGCACAAAGCGATTCATGCGCAAGTGAGGCACGCCGTCGAGGACACCGGCATCGAGATCGAGTTCAACAAGCCGGGTGTTGATTACATGGTCATTTTGTCGGCCCAGGAAATCGCCGAGTTCCCGGAAGTACTGGGCGCCATGGCGCGTATCTTCAAACAAGCCGGCGTCACCTGGACGATCTCCGACGACGCATTCGAAGGCACCAACGTGGGTATCCAGCTCGGCAACAAGGATGTCGCCCGGGTGCTGGTGCAACGCGTGGTCGATGCGGCCGAGAAGCTGGGCGTCAAGGGCGTCATCAGCCCCGAGTGCGGCCATGCCTACCAAGCGCTGCGCTGGGAAGGCCCAAACTTGATCGGGCGGCCCTATGGGTTCGAGGTGATCCACATCATCGAACTTCTCGACCAACTGCGCGCCGAAGGCAAAATTAAAACTAAGGGCATGAACTCGGAAAAGCTCACCTTCCACGACCCCTGCCAGATCAACCGGCGCGGCGGCATCAACCACGAGCCACGCCGCCTGATGGACATGGTCGCCGAGAACTTCGTCGAGACCGAAGACGCCGGCACCATGAACTGGTGCTGCGGCGGTGGTGGCGGCGTCGGCGCCAACGAGCGTGCCGAGGGGCTGCGCTATACCGCTTTCAAACGCAAAAAGACGCAGTTTGAAAAGGTGGCGCCAGACAAGATCGTCACCATGTGCGCCTACTGCCATCACACGCTGGAGGATGCGCTCGAAGAGTACAACATGGACATCGAGGTCGCCGGCCTGACGGAACTGGTCGCAGAATACCTTGATGACGACGTCAGCGCTGAAGCCTGATCGATAAGGGCCAAGATAGTAAGGGACCGTGACAATGAACAAACGACTGGTCGTAGACCCGATCACCCGCATCGAAGGGCATCTCCGTATCGAAGCCCAGATGCAGGACAACCAAATCGCCGAAGCCTATTCGTCAGGCACCATGGTGCGCGGCATTGAGATCATCCTGCGTGGCCGCGACCCGCGTGATGCCTGGGCCTTCGCGCAACGCATCTGCGGCGTGTGCACGCTGGTGCACGGCATCGCCTCGGTGCGCGCGGTGGAGAACGCACTGGGGTACAAAATTCCGCCCAACGCGCAACTGATCCGCAACCTGATGATCGCCGCACAATACGTGCACGACCACGTCATGCACTTCTATCATCTGCATGCGCTGGATTGGGTCGATGTGGTGTCGGCTTTGAGTGCCGATCCGAAAGCGACGTCGGAGCTGGCGTCGTCGATCAGCAACTATCCGCGCTCGTCACCCGGCTATTTCTCTGACGTAAAGAAGAAGCTCAAGACCTTCGTCGACCAAGGTCAGCTCGGCATTTTCGCCAACGGCTACTGGGGGCATTCGGCCTATAAGTTGCCACCCGAAGCCAACCTGATGGCGGTGGCGCATTATCTTGATGCCTTGGAATGGCAGCGCGACGTGGTGCAACTCCACACCATCTTCGGCGGCAAGAACCCGCACCCGAATTTCCTGGTCGGTGGCGTTGCCAGCCCCCTGGACCCGAATTCCGACAGCGCCATCAACATGGAGCAATTGGCGAAGATTTCCGAAGTGATCAGCAAAATGGAAGACTTCGTTAATCTGGCCTACGTGCCAGATACGCTGGCCATCGCGGGTTTCTACAAAGATTGGGGAGCCATCGGCGAAGGTGTCGGCAATTTCATGACCTACGGCGATTACCCAACGGGCGACACCGACGACGCCAGCACGTTTTTGGTGCCGCGCGGCGTGATCCTGGACCGCGATCTCTCGAAGGTGCACGAGATCGATCTGCATGCGGAAGATGAGATTCAGGAATTCGTCGATCACGCCTGGTACGACTACGAAGGTGGTCAAGGTACCGGCCTACATCCGTACAAAGGCGAGACCGAGCTTAACTTCACCGGTCCCAACCCGCCCTACGACCAGCTCAACGTCGACCAGGGCTATTCATGGCTGAAATCACCGCGCTGGAAAGGCAAGCCCATGGAAGTGGGACCCCTGGCGCGCATGCTGATGATGTATGGCACCGGCAACAAGCACGCCAAGGAACTGGTGGACATGACGCTGCAGACGCTTGATGTGCCGATTACCGCGCTGTTCTCGACGCTGGGCCGCACCGCGGCGCGCACGCTAGAGACCAAAATCTACCTCGACTTCATGCGCGGCTGGTACAACGACCTGATCACCAACATCAAGGCAGGCGATCTGAACACTCACAACGATGCGCTATGGGACCCGAAAACCTGGCCGAAAAAAGCGCAGGGCGCGGGATACATGGAAGCACCGCGCGGTGCCTTGGGCCACTGGATCGTTATCGAAGACCAAAAGATTGCCAACTATCAGGCCGTGGTGCCGACTACCTGGAACGCCGGCCCGAGGGACGCCAACGGCGTATCCGGCCCCTACGAGGCGGCGCTAAAGGGTCACGTTCTGGCGAACCCGGACCAGCCCCTGGAAATCCTCCGCACCATCCACAGCTTCGACCCGTGCATCGCCTGCGCCGTACACATGGTCGGCGAAGACGGCGAGGAGACGCTGCAAATTAAAGTCAGCTGATCGGTTGGGCCAGGCGGCAAGGCCTCAAGCCAGCCACTCATAAATCTCGAGTTGGAAGGCATCGCATTTGGCGCAGCCGCCGCAATCGCCCAGGTCGCTCTGCAGCCGCCGGACGCGGCCCTTGCGCACGTAAATATCGAGCATGCCGCGAATGGCATCGGGGTCGGCGTGCAGGTGATTGACCAGATCGGTCATGGGAACGCGGCGGTTTTCAGCCATATAAGCCTTGAGATCGGACATCATGGCGTGGTCTCCGTCACGGTGTGCTGAGGCGGGTGCTGCGCCGCCGGTGCAGGCTTGTGCCCCATATGCCGCATGGCGGCCACGACGACCACCATGCCCAGCGCCAACCCGCCAATCCACGCGCTGGAACTGACAGGGTGACGCATGAAGGTCGCCGCCTGGTAGGTGCTGACGGCGGCGAAGTAGGCTAGCCCGGTGGTCCACAGTGCTGCGAACATCGCCCACCTAGGCCCGACCTCGCGGTTGATCGCGCCCAATGCGGCAACGCAGGGGAAATACAGCAAGATAAACAGCATGTAGGCAAAAGCGCCGATGCGGCCGTCGAAGCGTTGTGTCATGGCGCCAAAGGTGGTCATGGCGACCTCTTGGGTTTCGGCTGCTTGTTGCAACGAACCGGCTTTAATTGCGCCAACACCCAACGGATCGAGCACCAGATCGCGCAAGCCCTGGAAGTTTTCCGGGATCGTCGCCACCGCCGAGCTCAGCCCGCCCCACAGGGAATAGGCTGCATCCTCGCCGCGTCCCTCACCGTGTCCTTTTTCGGCGAGGCTGGAATACAACGCATCCAATGTGCCGACAACAGCCTCCTTGGCAAATACGCCGGTGAAAATACCCACCGTTGCCGGCCAGTTGTCTTCTTCGATGCCCATGGGTTCGAACATCGGCACCAGGGCGCGACCGACCGCGCTCAAAACCGAGGCGTCGCTGTCTTCGTTGCCGAAACTGCCGTCGGTGCCGAGCGAGTTGAAAAAGCTCAGCACCATGACGACGACGACGATGATCTGTCCGGCACCGAACATAAAACCCTTCAAACGGCTCCAGGTATGGATCAAAACATCACGCACACGGGGCAAATGATATGCTGGCAGCTCCATCAGGAAGGGCGTGGTTTCGCCCATCAATATGGTGTGCTTGAGCAGCAATCCGGTCCCCACCGCCGCAGCAATGCCAATCAGATAAAGCGCAAACACCACGTTCTGCCCGCCGGTCGGGAAAAACGCGGCGGCGAACAACGCGTACACCGCCAGCCGGGCTCCACACGACATGAACGGGCTCATCAGCGTCGTCATGATGCGGTCGCGTTCCTTATCCAGCGTCCGCGACGCCATGATCGCCGGCACATTGCAGCCGAAACCGACAATCAACGGCACAAAGGATTTGCCCGGCAAACCAACCGTACGCATGAGACGGTCCATCAAGAACGCCGCGCGCGCCATGTAGCCCGAGTCCTCCAGTACCGAGAGAAACAGATATAGGAACCCGATGATCGGGATGAATGTTGCGACCACCTGGATGCCGCCCCCGGCGCCGTCGGCCGCCAGCACCACGACCCAGGCCGGCAGGTCCAACGGCCCCAGCAGTTCCTTTACCCCATCGACGAACACCGTGCCGGCGGCAATGTCGAAGAAATCAATGAAAGCACCGCCGATGTTAATGGTGAACATGAACATCGCATACATGACGCCCAGAAAGATCGGCAGGCCAACCCACGGATTCAGCACCCAGCGATCAATCATATCGGACGTCGAGCGCGAAGCCTGACGCACCCG
>JABIPG010000131.1 GCA_018698795.1 Rhodospirillaceae bacterium | reverse complement strand
TTGCAGCCGGCAGCGCACTCAGCCTGAGCGTGCTGACCACGGCGGCGAAGTTTTCTTATATCGGCGGTTCCGACCCCGTGACTCTGATTGCGGTGCGTGCAACAGCGGGCTTCTTAGCTGTTGCGTTGATCGTTCTGTTGATGCGCCAACGACCGACCGGTTATCGAGGCAATGTCGTCATGCTTGTCGCCATGAGCATTGGGCAATTGATGATCAATTTCGGGTACATGATCTCCGTCCTTTATATCTCGGTCAGTTTGGCGGCATTGATCTTCTATGTGTTTCCAGTGCTGGTGTTGGTTATCGATGCGGCAACCAAAAGACGTACACCCTCACTGCTCGAAACCCTTGTGTTTGCAGCTGCTTTCGTCGGTCTGGCGATGGCATTGGGGCCATCGTTCGACAATCTCGATTGGCGTGGACTGAGTGCGGCCCTGGTGGCGGCGCTCGGCGGCACGCTGATGATGCTGGCCGGCACACGCGCGACGCGACGCGCCGGCGCGCTGACAACACTGTTCCATATGCAGATGATCGCCTGCGTGGTCACCATGACGGTGATGCTTGGGTTCGATGGCCCAGCGTTGCCGACGGCCGAAATCGGTTGGTGGGGGTTGGGCGCGGCTTGCGCGTTCTACGTGATCGGGGTCGGCGCGCAGATCATGGCGCTGAAATTGGTCGATCCGGCACCCGCATCGTTGATTTACAACCTCGAGCCCCTGGCCACCATCGCGATTGCGGCGTGGTTGCTGTCGGAACGGTTAGCCCCGGTCCAATACCTGGGCGGCGGGCTGGTGCTTTTAGCGATCATTGTCGCCAGCCAACGTTCGGCGCTTCAGGCGATGGGAAAAACGTGAGCCATCGGCGAAGTCAGACGAACTCTTCGTCCTCGCGCCTAAAATCGCCCAGATCGCTCTCCTGCACGCCGAGGAACACAGGCTCGGCGTTCTTGCGGTAAATGTTGACCTTGGCGTTGTAGACGTTGCGGCTGCGGCCGTGCTTATCGGCAATGCTGTAGCGCTTGATCGCGAAATCATCGTCTCGTTTCTCGCCGGTGAGGTAACATTTGATATCGGTGATATGGTCGCCCGAAAGCGTCAGGCCTTCCAGGCTCGATAACGTCGACTGGGTGCGCTCAATGAAGTCGACGGCATTGATGCGCTGGGCGTGCAAACTTGCCCGATCCGGCATCGGCGCATCGAAATCACCGACCAGAATTTGCCCTGGCAAGGCCCGATCGATCATCCGCGCCAGTTCGATGGTTACGTCCCCGACGATGTAGCTATAGACCGTCGGGCTCAGGCCCTCCGATTGATAGAACTCATAATGACCGCCCATATGAAAACAGGCCCGCAGCAGCGGTGTCGTATTGTGGCTGGATTTGGCTCGCGCCAAAGCATTGTCCGCCAGCACGAGATGCATGAAGTGGTACAAATTGACATTGGCCTGGACGCTGCGGTCGCGGTTCCACACATAGTAGCCGTCGCCTGTGGTGGTGCGGGCGAATGAAATGTCGATCTTCTTCGACAGCATTTTCGAGTACGCAGAGTTGACTGAGTAACTAAGCGAATTCAGCTGCGTTACTTGCTCCAACGGAGAATAAAGCGAAAAGCCGACGATATCGAACAACGCCACGGCCCGGTCATCCACGTAAGATATCGAATAGCGCTGCACCACGGACTCGATCAAATCCGGGTGCAAATCCATCTCCGGCACGAACGGAAGTTCGATCTCGACGGGGTCGTAGCCAGTCATCTTGGACAGTGATCCGAGCCCTTCCTTCGTCACTTGCTTGGGATTGGCGATGACCTCTTCGATAAAGCTCCGCGGTTTCAGCCCAAGCGCAGATTGACCGGCAGCCTCGACATCGTCGGCTGCCGTGGCGGCGTGTTCGGAGATGGTGTAGTGCGGGATCACCAGCACTTCCATGCCGCGCCCTTTGGCCGTCCAAACTAAAATCAGGTTTCGTCCGAGCGCCCAGACCTTGTGCAATTCACGGTCCAAGATTTCCAGCCATTCAAGCTCTTGCTCGGACGGTCCCTCACGAACCAAGGGGTTGAATACTCGAGGGGTGCGGAGATCGGTACGCATGGGCTATGCGTCCGGACGACGCCGCGTCACGTCGGCGTCTTTCAGGGCGCTGTGGCGGCGGTCAACGTGGCCGTCGAAAATCTCTCGTAATGCTGCCAACTCCGTCGCGATCGCCTTGACACGAGGCGCCGCCCGGGTTGCCAGATCATGATCATTCATCTTTTCCAGATAAGTTGTTAGCCCATCGGTATGGAACGATACCGCGCCCAGGAAATCCTGCACACTGCGGGGCCGATGCATATAGACGCGGTGCACGTTTCGCAGGTTATCGACCAAAATCTGGACCAACGATTTCAAGAACGGCTCAGCTTTGCCCAACTTGGTCTCGAGGATGTCGCGTGGCAGCGTAATCACCACGGCATCTTCCATGGCGCGTGCATTGGCCATGCGCGGCGAGCCGTCCAAAATCGACATTTCACCGAACAACTCACCACCAACCATGGTGGCCAACTGTACCTCCTGGCCTTCCAGCGTCTTGAAGATACCGACCGTTCCCGTTTCGATAATAAAAGCCATATCGCCCGGCTCGCCCTCGTTGAATACGAAGTCGCCGGCACGGAAGAACTTCTTCTTGATTCCACGTTCCGCTGAAAGCATGGGCGGAGTGTAACCTTCCTACTCAGGCATTGGAATATCGAATGCACTCAAAGCCTTGGCTTGACGTTTTTTCAGTTTCGCCTCCTCAAAACCGTCAATCAGGCCGTGAAACATTCGGTGCCAGTTGATTTCCGCACCCAAATGCGTGAACACACTGCCGAGCCCGATGGCGGCGCGATCCATGAGCACGAATTCCCGGGGCGGCTTAACGCCACCGACGGTGCGCAATTCGCGATGCACCTTGGCCGCTACGCCGGCGCCGTAGGCGACGCCACCGTTCTCCTGAATCGTGGTGATCTTGTCTTCCAGCAACGGCGCATAGAGGAACTGCGCCCACTGGTTCAAGATATCGATGACCCCGCGTTCTAGGTTGGTGAAGCCCCAGGTTTCGTAAGCGTGCACCGCCAATGCCTCGTCGTCGTCGCGCAGCGCCTTGTAGAGATCGATCACCGCGCGCACGAAGGAAGGCTTAAACACCCTGACACAGCCGAAATCCAGCAAGTTGACGCTGTAGTCGTCGCGCACCGTGTAGTTGCCCAGATGTGGGTCGCCATGAATAACGCCATAGTTATAAAGCGGCACATACCAGGCCCGGAACATGTTCTCCGCCAGCGCGTTGCGAGCCTCCGCATGATGCTCGACGAACGACATCAACGGCTCCCCCGTGAGCCAGTTCATGGTTAGTAACCGCTCGGTCGAGAGATCCTCCACCGGCGCCGGCACATGAACGCCCGTCTCGGCTTTCAGGATATGGCCGTAGAGCAACATGTTGCGGGCTTCGCGGGCGTAGTCCAGTTCCTCGCGCAGGCGGTCGGAAAGCTCGGTGTGAATATTGGATGGATCAAGCGCCTTGTCGTAGCGATGATAAATACCGAACACCACCTTCAACTGCTTGAGGTCCGCTTCCACGGCAGAGGCCATATCGGGGTATTGCAGCTTGCAGGCCAGCTGCGCACCGTCATCGGCAATCGCACGGTGCACTTGGCCCAAAGAAGCGGCTGCGGCGGCCTGGTGTTCGAACTCTCGAAACCGCGATTGCCAATCCGCCCCCAGTTCCGCCGTCATGCGCCGTTTCACAAAGGGCCAGCCCATGGACGGCGCGTCGCTCTGCAGGCGCCCCAGTTCGGTCATGTATTCCTCGGGCAGCATGTCGGGCACTGTCGACATGATCTGCGCCATTTTCATCAGCGGTCCCTTGAGCCCGCCCAGCGCGGCCTGCAGTTCCGACGCGTGCTCCGCCTTGTCGATGGTTAGGCCGAAAAACCGGTTGCCCGCCACCTTGGCCGCCAACCCGCCGGCCGCCCGGCCGACCTTGGCGTAGCGTTTAACCCGTCCGCTCAAGGAATTTCGGTCAGAGGAATTCCGGTCAGGGGAGTTCCGGTCGGTCATGGGATTACAGCGATCCTTCCAGCTCGTCGATGAAGCCCGAGATCACCGAAAGCCCCTGCTGCCAGAATGCCGGGTCCGACGCATCGAGGCCAAAGGGGGCGAGCAGTTCCTTGTGGCGCTTGGTGCCACCGGCACGCAACATGTCGAAGTATTTAGCCTGGAACCCCTCGTGGCCGCCCTGGAACACACCATAGAGTGCGTTTACGAGGCAATCGCCGAAGGCATAGGCGTAAACATAAAATGGCACGTGGATGAAATGCGGGATGTAGCCCCAGAGCGAGCGATAGTCATCATCGAAGTTGAACATCGGACCTAAGCTTTCGGTCTGCGTCTCGATCCAGATATCGCCCAGTTGCTCAAGGCTCAACTCGCCGCCCCGCCGGGCGGCGTGCACGCGGGTCTCATACTCGTGGAAGGCCACCTGCCGGACCACGGTGTTGAGCATATCCTCGACCTTGCCAGCCAGCAGCACGCGACGCCGCGCCGGGTCGTCTTCGCCATCCAGCAGAGCCCGAAACGTCAGCATCTCACCAAATACCGATGCGGTTTCGGCCAGCGTCAACGGCGTATTGGACAGCAGCAAACCTTGCGGCCCGGCCAGCACCTGATGCACACCGTGGCCCAACTCGTGTGCCAGTGTCATCACGTCGCGCGCCTTGCCGTGATAATTGAGCAGCACGTAAGGGTGCGCGGACGGCACCGTCGGATGCGCAAACGCCCCTGATGCCTTGCCGTCCCGGGGCGGCGCGTCGATCCAGCCTTGATCGAAAAACTTGGCCGCCACATCGGCCATCTCGGGTGCGAAACCGCCATAGGCATCAAGCACCATGGATTTCGCCTCCGCCCATTCGAACGGCCGGGCGGCGTCATCGGGCAGCGGGGCATTACGATCCCACCAATCCATTTTCTCAAAGCCCATCCAGCGCGCCTTCAGGCCGTAGTAGCGATGCGCCAAATCGCCGTAGCTGCCTTTCACGGCAGCCACCAAGGCGTCGACGACTTCGGGCTCGACCTGGTTGGCGAGATGGCGGGGCTGGGCTGGGGTATCGTAGCCGCGCCATGTGTCTTCGATCTCTTTGTCCTTGGCCAGCGTGTTGGTGACCATGGCCAACAACCGCGCGTTATCCTTCAGCCCCGCCGCAAGCGCCTTGCCCGCATCACGGCGTTGGCCGCCGTCCTTGCTGGTCAAGCGATCCAGGGTGTCAGTCAGGGTCATCTCTTCGCCCGCAACATCGAGCCGCAAATGCGCCAACGTCTCGTCGAACAGCCGGGTCCAGGCATTCTTCCCGGCGACGGATTTTTCATGCAGCAGCTTCTCCACCTCATCGCTGAGCTGGTAGGGCCGCATAATGCGGATGTCTTCGATCCAGGGGCGATAGCGCGCCAAGCTGTCATCGGCGAGCAGTGTCTCGATGGCTGCGTCGTCGAGGCGGTTGATCTCCAGCGTGAAAAACAGGGTCTGCGAGGTGATCGTCGTGGCGCGTTCCTGGGTGGTTTGATAGAAGCGCGCGATCTCGGCGTCGGTGACGTTTCCCGCGTGCAGCAACTGCGCGTAACTCATGACCCGGTGCAGGGTTTCGAGAATAGCTTCGTAGGCCGCCACGCCAGCCGCCAATCCGGCGCCATCCAGCTCGCCCAGCTTGCCGGCATAACGTTGTTGGAATGCCGCGCTTCGATTTTCGGCGTCTTTGATGTCCGTTTCCAGGGCCGGTGCATCCGGTCCGGTGTAGAGGTGATCGAGGTTCCATTCTGGCAATGCGGCGGTCATGGCAATCTTTCTGAATTTGAGGGAACAACAGCTTCCAACGATATAGGGCTGGAAATGCTGAGCGGCAACGGCAATCATAGGGCAACGCGGGAGTATCGGGGAGGGAGAATACAATGGCGGACTACCGCTGGCCGAACTTGGCTGCTATGTTTTTTGATCAGGTTGCCAAACACGGCGACCAGCCGTTCGTGTGGGCGAAGCGCGACGGCGCGTACCGACCACTGAGTTGGGGCGACGCGGCGGCGCGGGTGACGGCGTTGTCGCGAGGCCTGCGCATGCTCGGCATTGAGCCCGGTGATCGGGTCGTGCTGGTGTCGGAGAACCGACCCGCATGGCTGATCGCCGACGTGGCCATCATGGCTGCCGGCGCCATCTCGGTGCCCGCCTACACCACCAACACCGAGGCCGACCACCTGCATATCCTGAGCGATTGCGGCGCCAAGGGCGCCATTGTCTCAACCCGCAAGCTGGCCGAGCGATTACGACCAGCGGCAACCAAAGCCCCGGACCTGGAATTTCTCATCGCCATTGAGCCGCCCGACATCGATCAGGTGTCGAGTTTCGATCTCCACAGCCTGGACGCCGTCCAAAATATGGGTAAAGGCGGGCACGAAAACGTCGTCGAGATGGCCGGTCGCTGGAAACCCGACGACACAGCATGCATCATCTATACCTCTGGCACCGGCGGCGCGCCGAAGGGTGTGATGCTGTCGCACAAAGCGATCATGCACAACTGTGCCGGCGCCGAAGACGCGTTGGCGGATATCGGACTAGGTAATGAGACCTTCCTGTCGTTCCTGCCCTTATCGCATTCATACGAACATTCGGCGGGGCAGTTTTTCCCGATCTCCATCGGTGCCGAGATTTATTATGCCGAGGGCGTCGAGACGCTGGCATCGAACATGATCGAGGCCAAGCCGACGATCATGACCGCCGTGCCGCGCCTTTATGAAATGCTGTACCAACGCATCACTGCGGGCGTCCGTAAAACCGGCGGCACCAAAGAGAAGCTGTTCAACAAGGCGCTGACGCTTGGCACCAAACGCTATCAGACCGGGCGCCTCGGATTGATTGAGAACATCCAAAACGCGGTGTTGGAAAAGCTTGTCCGAAACAAAGTGCGGGGCCGCTTCGGTGGCAGGCTGAAAGCACTGGTCTCGGGCGGAGCACCACTCAATCCCGATCTCGGCACTTTCTTTACCGCCTTGGGGCTACGCATTCTGCAAGGCTATGGCCAGACCGAGACTGCACCCGTGGTCAGCGTCAACCGCGCCTATCAGGTGAAAATGCACACCGTCGGCCCACCCTTGATCGATACCGAGGTGAAAATCGCCGACGACGGAGAAATTTTGGTGCGCGGCGACCTCGTCATGCAGGGCTATTGGGGCAAGCCCGACGCCACGCGCGAGACCATCATCGACGGCTGGGTACACACTGGCGATATCGGCACATTCGACGACGATGGCCACTTGATGATCACCGACCGTAAGAAAGACATTATCGTCAATTCCGGCGGCGACAATTTGGCGCCGCAGCGCATCGAAGGCATCATCTGCCTTGAGGCCGAGATTGCCCAGGCTATGGTCTACGGCGACAAGCGCCCGCATATCGTGGCACTTTTGGTGCCCGACGCTGACTGGCTGAAGGAATGGGCGCGAGCGGCGGGCAAAACCGGCAGCTTGGCGGAACTGGCTGGTGATGACGACTTGCGCAAGGCTCTGGTACCGGCCATGGATCGCATCAATGCAGGGCTCTCTAACATCGAGAAAGTGCGACGCTTCATGATCGCCGACGAGCCCTTCTCCATCGACAATGCACAGATGACCCCGACCATGAAAGTACGGCGTCACAAACTGATCGAGGATTACGGCGAACGGCTGGTGAATTTGTACGGCTGACGGGAATTGATATGGGTTACCGGCAATGGGAAATCTCCATCGACGCCGCGTCACATCTGCAACGCGAAGGCCTGGCCTATTGGCGATCACTGATTTTCGATAAAACCCTCGACATGCCTTGGATCGCCGATTTCGATCTGATGGGCATGCCGCCAGCTCTACTCCCGACCACGCATATCGTAGATGTCCTTAATGGCGGCGAAGACTTCCGTTTTCGGTTCTGGGGCAGCGGCTTCAGGAACTTCATGGGTGAAGATTGCACCGGCAAATCGCCGAACGATTTGATGCCGATCGATACGCGCAAGCCCGTTTGCGACAATCTTCAGCAGATTGTCGACTCGCGTCGAGCCATCGCCATCATGTCCGAGTTCGAACGTGCCGGTGGCGCCCAAACATTGGGTTTTCAGCGCATCATCCGCATGCCGCTGGCTGCACCCGACCGCTCAGTCGGGCAAATCGTCACTTTGACACAGTTTCTAATGGAGGACCGTGAGGCCCTGAAGTTGATTGAGGAAATGATCGAGAGAACACCCTAGAACCAGCGCCCATCGGTCAACCGCATGACCACCAACGATGCCATGCCGAGCCCGGCAAACCCCAATACCAGGGGCAGCACGCCGCCGTTGAAACTGCCGCCGACGAACCAGGCCAACGGCAAAGCGACCAAAGTTGACCCACATCCAACAAAGGCCGCACCCAAGCCCGCCATGTGCCCCAATGGCTCCATAGCCAAGGCATTTAGATTGCCGAACAAAAGCCCCATACAGAAAAACAGCGTCATCAACCACGCCATGAACAACCAAAACTCCGGCAATCCGCCTGCATCATGGACGATGAGCGCAAAACCCGCAGCACTTACCGTGGTGAAGGTCATGGCCGACCACGACAGACGCCGCATGCCGAGCCGCATCACCAGCTTGGCGTTCAACACGGACCCGGCACCAATGGCAATAGCGGCAGCACCGAAATAAACCGGGAACAGCAAGCCGGTATTATAGGCGTCTTGATAGATTTGACGCGACGAACCCAGGTAACCGATGAAAGCGCCGAAAATCAAACCGGCGGTTATCGTATAGCCGATGGTGATTCGGATGGTGCAAATTTCAACGATGCCGGAAATCACATTGCGAACCGAGAAAACACGGCGCTTTTCAGGCGGCAGGGTTTCCGGTTGGCGCAACCCAAACCACACCAGCGCAATCACCGCCATAACAAACAGCAACGTGAAGGTCGCGCGCCATCCGGCCAGCACGAACACGCCCTGCCCGATCAGCGGCGCCAGCGTCGGCACCAGAATAAACACCGCCATAATAAATGACATGATGCGCGCCATGGCGCGGCCCTCGTAACCGTCGCGCACAATCGCTATGGGCACAACCCGCGGACCGGCGACCCCCAACCCTTGCAGCACGCGGCCCGCCAGCATTAGGTTGATATCGGTCGCCAACATGGACATCAGGCAACCGACCAAAAAAATGCTGAACCCCAAATAAACCACGGGCTTGCGTCCAAAGCTGTCGGATAGCGGCCCGGCCAGCAATTGCCCCAATGCATAGCCCAAAAACAACATCGATACGATCAACTGCGTGTCATTGGGGTTCGAGACCGCTAGGTCGCGCCCGATGGTATCGAGCGCTGGCAGCATCACGTCCGTAGACATCGCCACCAGCGATACGGTCAGCGCCAGCATTGGCACGAACTCTCCGATGGACAACGGTTTGGTGGGGGCTTTCATGATCTGGAAGTGGACGCTTCCAAGGATGATTGCAAGAACCATTCACAGAAAGAAGATTGGTTTTCATTGAGATACTTCCAATACAGGCCCTGGACGATGCAATGCCGGGGGATGCAATGCCGGGGGATGCAATGCCGCCAGACAATTCCTTGCTCCACACCTTGCAAGCCCAAGTGCTCTCGCCGTAAGCTCGCATGTTGATTGCAATCGTAGGCACCCCGTCATGAACCAACGCCATTTTCTTTCGATGACTTTTCTTTTGGCCGGCATGATTTCACCAATCGGTGCTGCTTGGGCCGCCGACAATCTCAAATTGATCTACGAGGACAGACCGCCTTACTACATGACCGCAAAAAATGGACAGGTGCGCGGCTTAGCGATCGATCCGGTGACAGCGGGATTTAAAAAGGCGGGCATCACCTCCAATTGGGTGGTGCGCTCCGCCAAGCGGCAAATCGCCGACATCAAGGCCAACCGCGAAGCCGTCTGCTCACCGGGCTGGTTCAAAAAACCCGAACGCGAGGCCTTTGCGAAATTCTCCAACCCCATCTACCAAGACTTACCGCAGGTGATTGTTGCGCGCGCAGATAATGTTCACCGCATTCCGCATACGACACTGGAACAATTGTTCAAAGACTCGAAACTCCGGATCGGCGCCAAACTGGGATATTCATATGGCGCGTTCGTGGACAAACTGCTGGGTCAACACAAGCCTGCAACCGTCCGCACTGCCCAAGGCACCGGCGGGCTTGTCCGCATGTTGTTGGGGCGACGCTTCGATTACATGGTGGCTGCGCCCGAGGAGGTCTCCAGCCTGACGGAACGCCTAGGCATTGCCGGCAGCGACATTGCTTCCGTGATCATGAGCGACATCCCACCCGGGAATTTCCGTTACCTGATGTGCTCTAAACAAGTGAGTGACGAGACGTTACGTCGCTTCAACGAGGGTTTGGCGCGATTGGCTCAACCCAAAAATTGACAGCGCCTCGTTACCGAAGCGTGCGGGCAAAAGCGCGAATATCCTCGAGCAGCAAGCCTGGCTCCTCCATGGCGGCAAAGTGCCCTCCCCTGGGCATTTCTGTCCACTGTGTCACGTTGTAAACGCGCTCGACGTAACTGCGCGGCGGCCATGATAAAAGCTCGGCAGGAAACAACGCGCAGGCCGTCGGCACCTCGACCCTCTTGCCTTCCGGAGAAAGAATGCGCTCGCCCTCCTCACGTCGACCGGTGTAAATCCAAGACGCCGTATTGAAGGACTGCGTAATCAAATAGACCATGATGTTCGTCAACATCGCATCTTTGCTATGCACGCTTTCCAAGTCGTCGCCAACCGTATCCGACCAGGAATTGAACTTCTCGATGATCCACGCGGCCATGCCGACCGGGCTATCCATCATGGCGTAACTCAAGGTCTGCGGCTTGGTCGCTTGCTGGGTTCGATAACCATTTTCCATGATCTGCTCGCGCTCAAACCGCGCGGCCCACGCTTGCTCTGCCGCCCCAATCGGATCGCCGGGCGGGCGCATGGTCATGATGTTGATGTGGATCGCTTGGCAGGCCGGCGCGTGATCGAAGCCCAACCAGCTTGAAATGGCGCCGCCCCAATCACCACCTTGGGCCAGGTAGTTCTCAAATCCCAACACATCGGTCATCAAGCTATTGAAGTGCTCAGCCATCTTGCGCGGGCCAAGCGGGTGCGGTGGCTTACCTGAGAACCCAAACCCCGGCAACGAAGGAGCAATGACTTCAAATGCGTCCGCCACATCGCCGCCGAAGCGCTCTGGATGCGCCAGCGGTTCGATGAAATCGAGAAACTCGACAACCGTCCCGGGCCAACCATGGCTGATGATCAACGGCATCGGCGCCGGGCCGCTACCCATTTCATGGATGAAATGCAGATCAATGCCATCGACCGGCGCGGTAAAATGATTGAGCTGATT
>JABIPG010000207.1 GCA_018698795.1 Rhodospirillaceae bacterium | reverse complement strand
GTCAAACCCGCCTCCGGTGAATATTTTGAAACCTTCAACCCCTATACCGGCAAGCCCTGGGCGCTGGTGGCGCGCGGCGGAGAGCAAGACGCCGATCGCGCCGTGCAGGCCGCCAAGGCAGCCTTGGATGACCCGGACTGGGCCGGCATCAACGCCACGCAGCGCGGTGCATTGCTCCGGCGGTTGGGCGATATCCTGACCGAAAATGCTGAGCGCTTGGGCGCGCTTGAAGTGCAAGACAACGGTAAGCTGATTGCCGAGATGGGCATGCAGTGCCAATACCTGCCGCAGTGGTACTACTACTTTGGTGGTTTGGCGGACAAGATCGAGGGTGCGGTGCTGCCCATTGATAAGCCAGACACCTTCACCTACACGCGCTCCGAGCCGCTGGGTGTGTGCGTCATGATCACGCCCTGGAATTCGCCTCTCCTTTTGCTCGCTTGGAAATTGGCGCCGGCGTTGGCGGCGGGCAACACAGTCATTGTTAAACCGTCTGAGTTTACTTCCGCCTCGACCTTGGCATTTGCCGATATGGTTGAACAAGCAGGGTTCCCGAAAGGCGTCTTCAATGTTGTCACGGGCTTCGGCAAAGAGGCCGGTGAGCCTTTGGTGGTGCATCCCGATGTTGCCAAAATAGCATTCACCGGCGGCGCCATGTCGGGTACGCACGTCTACCAACAGGCAGCGGCGAGTTTGAAGAAAGTCAGTCTCGAATTGGGGGGTAAATCCCCGAACATCGTCTTTGACGACTGCAATATGGAGAACGCCGTCAAAGGCGCGATCTCGGGTATTTTTGCCGCCACCGGCCAGACCTGCATCGCCGGTTCGCGCTTGTTGGTACAGGAATCCATCCACGATGAATTCGTAGAAAAACTCGTGGATCTTGCGAAGACCGCCAAGATGGGCGATCCGATGTCTGCCGACACACAGGTGGGTCCGGTGACCACGAAGCCACAATACGAGAAGATTCTCGGCTATATGGATGTAGCGCGTGAAGACGGTGCGGAATGCCTGTTGGGCGGCGCTAAGGCCGAGCGGCCCGAATGCGGCGACGGCTGGTTCGTGGAGCCGACGATTTTTGCCGGCGTCAACAATCAGATGCGCATCGCCCAGGAAGAGGTGTTTGGCCCGGTGCTCTCGATCATTCCGTTCAAGGATGACGACGAGGCCGTCAGCATCGCCAATGATGTCGTCTACGGCCTGGCGTCCGGTGTGTGGACCGGCGATATCCGCCGTGCCATCGAGATTCCGAAACGTATTAAGTCGGGCACGGTGTGGGTCAACACTTACCGAGCCGTGAGCTACGTGGCGCCGTTTGGCGGCTATAAGCAGTCGGGCCTGGGGCGTGAAAGCGGCCAGCAGGCGATCCAGGAATACTTGCAAACCAAGACGGTCTGGATATCGACGGCGACGGAGACACCCAACCCGTTCGTGATGCGCTGACGGGAATTATTCGTCACGGCCATACAAAGTAGTTTTGTCGCCCAGGTAATTCTCCCAGGCGAACCAATATGAGATGCCGCCCGGCGCGCGTGGCCGTTTTGCGCCGTCGGGCGAGATAAGAAAGTTCTCGTCGATTCGCCAATCGCCACCCGGGCCTTTGATGTGGCCAGGCTTGTCGGACATCTGGAACGTGTCGGCTTGCCGGTAATAGGCGCGGACCGTGCGTGATGCCGCGTCTCCGACCAGCACGACGTTCTTCAGGCCTACTGCATCGTTGATCACCTTACCGCCTTCAAACGCGCCGAGCGGCCAAGCCCGTGCACCGCCGGCTTCGCGGAGCCCAAATACGTAATCCTTGCGTTTGGCAATTTTTTCGTCGCGCACCCGAGCCGGGAACATGAGGCTCGGGCTGGCGAAGTATTCGTTGTAAACGGCGCCCGATGCATAATCCCTTAAATGGCCGGTATCCAGGCTGAGCACCTTGGTTTTGGGGTGTTTCTTGAGCCATTTGGCCCAGGTGGTGATGGTGACGGCACGGGTTTTCAACTCAATGCCGCTGTCGACCAACGGTCCGGCGACGGGCTTGCCGGTAAATTGGTTCCACAGGCTCAGCGTATGGCGATCAAACATCAATTTGTTGGAGCGATACAAAAACCCCGATGAGCCAAACACCAACGGGTTGTCGAAGCGTTTGATCTGGGTCTCATACAGGATACCCGATCCACACAGTGTGCAATAGGCGAGCGCCACAGGCACGCCGCCGATGGTGTCGTTGAACATTTCGTGCCAGCCCATGATGCGTAGCGGATAGGCCCTGACATCACCGTTGATCGCCACGCCGAACACTTCATCCGACCCAACCAGGTAGTCGGCGCTGTCGGCATCTAAGAGCGTCGGGTTGTCGAGCGACGGAATACCATCAACCTTGACCCCGCCCCAGGTTACTTCTTCAAGCCGGATTTTCATTTTTGTTGGATTGGTGCGCTCCCCACCCAAGAAGTACAAGAATTTGGGATCGATGCGGGACATCATGAACAGTTTGAGGGCACGATAACTTTCGTGCGGCGTGATTTCCGGATGTGTCTCCAGCCAAAGTTGGGCATGGGTCCATCTTTCTGGCTTCTCGCCTGTCAGCCTCCGGAATAGCTCGCCAAGCACCTCGTCTTTCGAATCGCTGTAACGCATCGCCAGCGTTGCCGTTGCCAGCACATCCTTCCGCCCACGTTCCGCAAGTCGGCCAGCGGCCTGGGCCGTTTCCGCCGGTGATCCGAATATAAGCGTCCAACTGTCGCTGATGACCTCTGCGGGCGGGAGGTCGGTTTTTGCCAGTGCAATGCCGCCGGGCGTGGAAAAAACCGCAAACAGGGTGAACGCGCAGGCGGCTATAGCTTTGGTGAGGTGGATTTGTGGCATGGGTCGAGGTCCGGTCTCTAGAGAAAACAAGTGCGCGACCATCAGCCGCGCCGCGAGATTGGCATCTGAATTGCCATCTGCCCAAACACGATTGCTTGATCTGAGTGTGTGAGGCATTTCCCGACCGCAAGCGCCATCATCGCGGCGCGGAAAAACGGCGTAGAGCGGCAATTGCACGATCTCGACTGGCCGCTTCGGCAAGCTTCCGGAGCCTCTGCGTTGACGCCGTTCATTGGTGAGGCATAATCAGGCCTCAATTCGTGAGTTGATATTACGGCCAGGGAGAGTTGAACGTGGGGACAAACGATAAGGTTGCGCTGGTTACGGGGGCCGGGTCCGGTATCGGGCGTGCGTCGACGTTGGCGCTGTTGCGGGCCGGGTACGCGGTGGTGCTGGCCGGGCGCCGCGCCGAACCGTTGGATGAAACCATCGCGCTGGCCGGTGATGCGGCCACGCGCGCGATGGCGGTGCCGACGGATGTTGCTGATCCGGCGTCCGTGGCGGCGCTGTTCGCACAGATCAAGGATACGCATGGGCGGCTCGACGTGCTGTTCAACAATGCCGGCATCAATGCGCCCGGCGTGTTGTTTGAAGACCTGGAGTTCGACAAATGGAAGGCTGTTGTTGATATCAACCTGACGGGTTCATTCCTCTGCGCGCAGCAGGCATTTAAACTGATGAAGGCTCAGGACCCGCGCGGCGGGCGGATCATCAACAACGGTTCGATCTCGGCGCACGCACCGAGGCCCGATTCCGCGCCCTACACCTCCACCAAGCATGCCATCACGGGGCTGACCAAAACCTTGTCACTCGATGGCCGCAAGTATGACATCGCCGTCAGCCAAATCGATATCGGCAATGCCATGTCGGAGATGGCGTCGCGCATGGCATCCGGCGTCAAGCAGGCCAACGGCGAGGTTGCCGTCGAGGCGATGATGGACGCGGAAAAAGTAGCCGATGCGGTGGTCTATATGGCCGCACAACCGCTTGATACCAACATCCAGTTCATGACCATCATGGCGACCAAGATGCCTTTCGTTGGACGAGGATAAAATAAGGAACGCGTGCCATGAATACACAAGGTAAATGCGATATCCTGATCAAGGGCGGCGTTGTCATCGATGGAACCGGCGCGCCCGGCAAGGCCGCCGACGTGGCCATCAGCGGGAAGACGATTTCGGCGCTCGGCGATCTCTCGGGGTGGACGGCGCGCGAGGAGATCGACGCATCAGGCAAGGCCGTCGCGCCTGGATTTATCGATGCCCACACCCACGACGATCTGGCGCTGATTGAGCAGCCCGAATTGCGCTATAAGGTCTGCCAGGGCGTCACCACGGTGGTTGTCGGCAATTGCGGGCTGAGCCCGGCGCCCATGGGGCCCAGGCAGGAAGATATCGCGCCGTTTACGATTTTCCGTAGTGGTGCCAATGGGGGTGCCGGCGGCGCCAGTGCGGATGAGGGCCCGCGTTACCCGACCTTCGCTGCGTATCTGGACGGCTTGAAGCAAGCGCAGCCCTGGGTCCATGTGGTGACGTTGGTCGGTCACCTGACCTGCCGCGCGGCGGTGATGGACGATCTGTTCCGCCCAGCCAACGGTGATGAGATATCCGCCATGCAGGCCCATGTGGAAGAGGCCATGAGCGCCGGCGCTGACGGGTTTTCGACCGGTCTCGCCTATCCGCCCGGCCTGCCGGCACCGACCGACGAAGTGATCGCGCTAGCCCAGGTGGCGGGCCGGCATGGCGGCATTTACTGCACCCATATGCGCGATGAAGGCCTTGGATTGTTGGACTCCATCGACGAGACCCTGGAGATCGGTCGCAAGGGCAAATTGCCCATCGTGATTTCGCATCACAAGTGCTCGGGCAAGGTTGCATGGGGGATGTCCAAGCAATCCCTGGCGCGCATCGATGAGGGCGCTAAATCACACGACGTGCATTTCGATCTCTATCCCTATACCGCCAGTTCCACCGGTTTGATGATCGATTGGGTGAGCGAGGCGGAGCGCGTAATGATTGCCGGGTCCGAACCGGTGCCCGAAGCCGCCGGTCGCGACCTGGCCGAGCTTGCCGCCGAATGGGGGTGTTCATTGGCTGAGGCCGTTGAGCGCCTGCACCCGGCGCGCGCCATCTATTTCAAGATGGACGATGCCGATCTCGAACGGATTATGGCGCATCCCAAATGTATGATCGGCTCCGACGGCCTGC
>JABIPG010000204.1 GCA_018698795.1 Rhodospirillaceae bacterium | reverse complement strand
CCCCGGCGCATTGGTCCCGGCGTTGTTGAACAGCACATCAAGCCGGCCATGGGTATCTTTGATTTGCCCAAACAACGCGGCGACGGAATCTGGGTCAGCAACATCCGTCGGTACAGCCAGCGCGCGACCCGCAGCATCACCGGCTAACGAGATGGTTTCTTCCAACGCCTCTCCTCGGCGACCGGCCAAAACCACGCCGTAACCTGCTTCCAGCAAGGCTAACGCAGATGCCCGCCCGATACCGGAACCAGCCCCGGTAACCAACGCGACTTTGGTGTCATTTTCCATCCAACCCACCTAACGCATGACAAACGGGTCCGGCGTTTCCGTAGCGGTGGAAATCCAAACCGTCTTGGTTTGCAGATACTCAAAAATCGCCTGTTGGCCGCTTTCGCGTCCCAACCCCGATTGTTTGTAGCCGCCAAACGGCGCTACATAACTGACTGCCCGATAGGTGTTAACCCACACGGTGCCGGCTTTGATGCGCTTCGGAATTTCGATGGCGCGGCGGATATCGCTGGTCCAAACACCAGACGCCAGGCCGTAGATGACATCATTGGCAATCGCCACCGCTTCATCGTCATCCTTGAACGGGATGACTGAGAGCACCGGCCCGAAGACTTCCTCTTGGGCGATGCGCATTTTGTTATTCACCCCGGCGAAGATGGTCGGCTCTACAAACCAGCCATCACCGCATTCAGGCCGTTCCGCCTTGCCGCCACCAAGCAGGCATTCGGCGCCATCTTCACGGGCCACGTCCATGTAACCGAGAATTTTCTCATACTGCGGCATCGTCGTGACCGGCCCGACCTGTGTGTCGATGGACATCGGGTCACCCATTTGCGCGGACTTGGCGAAAGCCACCAGCTTATCGACGAATTCGTCATGGATGGATTCCTGCACCAGCAGGCGCGAACCGGCGATACAGGTTTGGCCGGTGGCGGCAAAGATACCGGAGATAGCGCCCTTCACCGCGTTCTCGACATTACAGTCACCGAAGACGATATTCGGCGATTTGCCGCCCAACTCCAGGCTGACCTTCTTCAAACCAGCGGCTGCTTGTTTATAGACATGCGCGCCACTAAGTGCGCCGCCGGTAAAGGCCACCTTGGCAACATCGGGATGCACCACCAATGGCTCACCAACTTCCTTGCCGAACCCGGTGACAACATTGAACACGCCCTTCGGGAAGCCGGCCTCCTCAACCAAATTGGCGAATTCCAAGGTTGATGCAGAGGTGAACTCCGAAGGCTTGACCACCACCGTGTTGCCTGCCGCCAATGCCGGCGCCAGCTTCCAGGTCAGCAGCAACAGCGGTGAATTCCAGGGCGTGATCATCGCACATACGCCAAGCGGCTCGTGCCGGGTGTAGGTGAAGGTGTCGGGTTTGTCGATGGGCAGCACCGCGCCCTCAATCTTATCGGCCAGGCCGCCAAAATAGTAATACCACTGCGGCAGGTACTGGCACTGCATTCCCATTTCGGCAAACAGTTTACCGTTGTCCTGAACTTCCAGTTTGCCCAGCCGCTCGGCGTTGGCGGCAAGCAGGTCGCCCAAGCGCCGCAGAAGATGCCCACGCTGAGTTGCCGTGATGTCTGCCCATTCAGGGTTCTCCAAGGCGGCTTTCGCCGCCTCGACGGCGCGGTTCGCATCGGCCTCGCCACCACGCGCCACCAGCGCCCAGGGCTTGCCCGTATAGGGATTGAAGGTTTCAAAGTACTCCCCGCTCGCGGGCTCCACCCGCTCTGCGTTGATGTACATATTCAGTTTTTCCAATTCGGCCATCCGACCCTCCTACTCTAAATTTTATTGGCTCAAACGATACCCTCATCGCCTAACAGCGCAATCCGGAAACGGTCCTTCAGATAAGCACCATCCTTGGGCGGCAAGATGAACGGCAGACTTTCAGCACGGACTTTGATGACGAATACTGATGGCCCCGCGTCTTGCAGCATTTTTGGTATCGCCGCATCCAATTCACTTTGTTCCCGAACGGTAGCCGTAACCGGAATGCCGCTGCCGGCGGCAATGGCGGCTAAGTCGGCTTGATGCGCGGTGGCTGTCGTCTGCATGCCTGTCTCGCCATAGCGCTCATTATCGAATATCGCGATCGCCAGATTATCGGGCGCCTGCACGGCGACGGAAGCCAAACTGCCAAGTCCCATCAAGGCCTCAGCATCGCCCGTCGCCACCAGAATACGCCGTGTCGGTTGCGCCATGGCCAACCCCAATGCCATCGGGATGGCGCCGCCCATGGCCCCCCACAATGGGAAAATCCGCTCACAATCACCAGCAACGGTAAAATCCCAGTTGGTCGAGCCCAGGCCGGTGATCATCAACAAATCATCGCCACCGGCATCCAAAATCTGTTGCGCCACATCTCGGCGATGGAGCGGGAACTGAT
>JABIPG010000172.1 GCA_018698795.1 Rhodospirillaceae bacterium | reverse complement strand
TGCGATCCAGCATCTGCCGGTGCGCTTCGCCATTGACCGGGCCGGCTATGTCGGCGCCGATGGCAACACCCATTGCGGTGCGTTTGATTTACCTTACCTTTGCACGTTGCCGGGCTTTGTCATCATGGCGCCCAGCGACGAAGCCGACCTGATGCATATGACCGCCACGGCGGTGCAAATTGACGATGGACCCAGCGCTATTCGCTACCCGCGTGGCGAGGGCGTTGGTGTGGAGTTGCCGGCTAAGGGCACACCGCTTGAAATCGGCAAAGGCCGCATCCTGCGCGAGGGTACATCAGTTGCGATCTTGGGGCTTGGTGCACGCGTGCAGGCGGCTTTGCAAGCGGCTGAGGAATTGGCGGCCATGGGGCTTTCCACCACGGTGGCCGATGCGCGCTTTGCCAAGCCGCTAGACGAAGACCTGATCATCCGACTTGCCAAAGAACATGAAATTCTGGTCATGATCGAGGAAGGTTCCGCCGGTGGTTTTGGCGCTCACGTCATGCAGTTCTTGGCAAACGCGGGCGCTTTGGACGGTGGCTTGAAGGTGCGGCTGATGACCATGCCCGATCAGTTTTTGGAGCAAAATAAACCCGAAGTCCAAAACGACCTTGCCGGTCTGACTGCGCCGCACATTGTGGCGCAGGTGCTGGAAGCCTTGGGCCGCGGCGCCGAAGCCGAGGCCGTGCTGAAAACGCGTCCTGCCTGACGCTCCGCGTGGCCAGTAAAAATCCACAGAACAAACAACGCGCCGATCAAATGCTGGTGGAGCGCGGCTTGGCTGAAAGCCGTACCAAGGCACAGGCATTGGTGATGGCCGGCTTGGTGTTCGCCGGCGAAAGGCGCATCGAGAAAGCAGGTCAACAATTGAAGGCCGATACGCCTTTGGATGTGCGTGGCCAGGATCACCCTTGGGTCAGCCGTGGCGGCTTGAAGTTGGCGCACGGGCTGGAACATTTCAATCTCAATCCGACAGGCGCTACCTGCCTTGATGTCGGCGCATCTACGGGCGGGTTTAGCGATGTTTTGTTGCAGAACGGGGCCGCCAAAGTTTATGCCGTCGACGTTGGGCGCGGGCAACTTGCATGGAAACTGCAATCCGATGCTCGCGTCGTGGTGATGGACAAGACCAATGCCCGCCACCTGACGCGTGAGCAGATCCCCGAGCCCATCAACGCTATTGTTTGTGACGCCAGTTTCATCGGCTTGGAAACCGTCTTGGCGACGCCGCTAACGTTTGCTTGTGATGGCGCGTTTTTGGTGGCGTTGATCAAGCCGCAATTCGAAGTCGGCCGCGAGCGTGTTGGCAAGGGCGGCATCGTCAAAGATCCGGTTTTGCATCAAGAGGTCTGTGACAGGATTTCGGCATGGTTGGAAAATTTGCCAGGCTGGACGGTGTATGGTGTGGCCGAAAGCCCCGTGAAGGGGGCGGAAGGAAATACGGAATTCTTGATAGCGGCCCACTTTTCAGCTGTCTAGCTAGGCGAGATCCTGCCAATATTTCCTTAGCTCTTCTTTTGCCGCCGCGGAAGAGTCGATAATCGTAACCACTTGGCTCACCCGCATTCGATCGTTGCTTAACGGAAGGCGCAGCAAAGACTGTTGTTGATGTAAATCGCGATCCGAAATGAACTCGAAGGTATGAGCGACGGGATGGCCTTCAATCGCGACTTTCTTCAGCACGGATTCGATTGATTTCGCGAGCGTTTCAGGGCGCATTTCTTGAAGTTGTTTTCCCGTCATATCGCGACCGTGAATTTCTGTCATTCCCGAGCCCCAAAACCTCAGCACGGAGAGGGAATAGGGTTCGGCTATATCGTAAACCATGGTTGTGGGGACAAGCCTGAGCGGGACGGCCATCAAATCGAACTCTGCCCAACTGGGTCCAACGGCATCGCCGCGAAGCCCATCCCAATACCGATAGGCTTCGTCGAGGTCGCCTTTCAGGTCAGAGAGCGATAATTCGATGGTTTTCATTTATTGGTGCAGAACCTATCAATGTGCAGTGGCAAATAAGCCAATTTCCGTTAACGCTACTATGATATAAACGGGAATGGAAGATACTGCCAGTCAGGCACATGTAGTTAGTTTGAGCACCATCCCATGATCCCCGTTACCCCCACCATCGCCCTCGACGACGCCGAAATTGAGGAGCGTTTTATTCGCTCTCCGGGTCCCGGCGGACAGAAGGTCAACAAAACCGCATCTGGTGTGCAGTTGCGGTTCGACGCACGCCACTGCAGGGCGTTGTCGAATGCCGTGTTTGCGCGGCTGAAATCATTGGCCGGGCGCCGGATGACCGTTGAGGGGATTATCGTCATTTCAGCGACTTCGTTTCGGACTCAAGAGAGAAACCGCCAAGATGCCTTAACGCGCTTGGTTGAACTCATCCGAAAAGCTGCGGTGCCGCCGAAACCCAGAAGGGCGACAAAACCAACCAAGGGCTCCAAGGAGCGGCGGTTGGACGGCAAGCGCAAACGTAGCGATGTGAAGAAGGGGCGGGGGAAAATTGGGCGCGACGAATAAAGATTACTCGTAAGGCAATCCGGCCTGCGCCCACGCGGCGATACCGCCGGTGACGTTGTAAGCCTCATTCAAAAGGCCGTTGGCGACGAGATATTGGCTGACTTGCTGTGAGCGAACACCGTGAGCGCAGAGGAATGCGACCCGTTTGCCTTCGCTTTCAGGCAATCCATTGGGGTCGAACCGAGATAACGGCAGATGGATGGCATCGGGGATGCGGGCCTGCATCAATTCGTTATCTTCTCGCACGTCGATCAAGATGGCGGAGCCGTCTTCGACCCAGGTTTTGATATCCGTTGGATGGCAATCGATAACGCCGGGCATGCAGATCTCCGATGCAGTAAAGCTTAGCGGAGATGTAAGGTGCCAGGGCGGAAAATCAAGGCCCAAATGTGTGAGTTCAGTCACAGCCCTTGGCCGGGCTGACCCGAACGACGGTGCCGGTCCGGCGCGGTGCAACGTCGTGATTGATGCGTTCGCCAAGCTGTCGGCGGGTATTCTCCAAATCGTGTGCAGCTTGTAGACGCAACCAAAACTCATCCGTCGTGCAAAGATGTCGGGCCAGGCGCAAGGCGGTTTCAGCGGTGATCGATCGCTCCCCTCGGATGATGGCTGAGACGCGGCTGGTCGGGACGCGGATTTCGGCGGCCAACGCTGTTGCCGTCAATCCGAAAGGGGTCATAAATTCGGATTGCAGGATACGGCCTGGGTGCACGCCCGAATCCAGCGGTGCAACGTTGTGATCTGGTTCAGAGCCGCTGATGAAGGGGATGTCCTTGCGGTCTTCGGGCTGGATTTCGGTGGGGCAACCGGCGGCTTTCCATGCACCGATCCCGCCTGCAAGGTTGAGGACTTCGTCGGGGTAATCGGCATTGCGCAATTGCTTGCAGGCCGCCGCCGAGCGTTTGCCGACCGCGCAATGGATGACTACGCGCTTTCCCGGAAATCTCGGGAACAGATCGGCTTCGAATGTCGAAAGCGGGCACAGCAGCGCGCCTGGAATGTGCTCGGCCTCGTATTCGACCGTTTCGCGCACATCGACCAGCACCGTGTCGCCGGCCTCAAGCCACGACAGCACTAGGCAGGCGTCAACTTCTGGGACGGCATCGGGATCGATTTCCGGAATGGCGGCGGTGGCGACGGTGGCCACGTTATTCATCCAAATCGTAGCCAGCGGTGCGCCATGCGGCCAAACCACCGGAAAGTGCAAATACGGGCGTGAAACCCTCATCCGTCAGGCGTTCAACCAGGGCCAGGGAGCGGGCGTCCTGCTCGCTCACCAAAACGGTCTTCATGCCGGGCACGCGCGGGAAAGTGGCGGCATCGAAACGCGACATGGAAACCAGGAAAGCACCAGCGATGCGCTCACGCTCAAATTCATGGGGTTCACGCACGTCAATCAACAAGACGGCACTATCAACAATCCAAGCCTGCAAGGTTTCGGCGCTGATCGTGAGGGGCGCTTGATCCGGAAAATGATGAACCTCTGCGGCACTGGTGGGCGTTTGAATGGCTTGCATGATGATTCTCGCGATTTAAATCATTTTTGATGTGTGAAGAAATATATATTACTTGTTAAAAATGTCAATTAAAAATAAAACACATAATAATAATGTATAAAAGATAAACCAGTGAGCCGATGGCGATAAAGGAAAGTGGCGGTTATGATATGTTTGCAAAAGGGAGGATAGCCTATGCCGACAGACAGCCGTGGCCTGGAGTTCACGACCAGCAATGATGCCGCCGTGGCGGCTTTCGATCATGTATTAGAGGGCTATTTGGGCCTCAGTGTTGATACCGGCGAGCGGCTTAAGGCGGTGTTTGCAGCCGACGCGGATATGCCCATGGCGCAAGTGTTGAAGGGCTATTTCTTCATGCTTATGGGGGCCGGCCCCTTGAAGGCCAAAGCCGGTGAAATCGCATCCGGAGTAGCGGCGTCATTAGCGGGCGCCACCAAACGCGAAC
This sequence comes from Rhodospirillaceae bacterium, assembly GCA_018698795.1. Classification (GTDB taxonomy): domain Bacteria; phylum Pseudomonadota; class Alphaproteobacteria; order Rhodospirillales; family Casp-alpha2; genus TMED8. The sequence continues at coordinate 8,569 of JABIPG010000172.1, read as the reverse complement.
AAATGCACGGCCTGGCGCTGTCGGCCTGGGCCGCTGGGCGCTGGCGTGATGCCTTGGATTTATGGGATGGCATATTGCTTGAAAACCCTCGCGATATTCTGGCCATGCGTCTCGCCCACCATGGATACTTCTATCAAGGTGATAGTCAGAACCTGCGCGATGTGGTCGCGCGCAACCTGCACGCCTGGGATACAGACGTGCAGGGTTACGGCTTTGTCATGGGCATGCGGGCGTTCGGCCTGGAAGAGACGCACGCCTATGAGACCGCCATTGAGGCCGGGCAATTGGCATTGTCGATCAATCCCAATGACCCCTGGGCCATCCACGCGGTCGCCCATGTGTACGAGATGATCGACCAACCAGCGGAAGGCATTGCCTGGATCACCGATAATGAACCCGGATGGGTCGGCTGCAACAATTTCAAGGGGCATCTCTATTGGCATCGGGCGCTGATGCGGCTCGACCGTGGCGAATACGACGAGGCCATAGCTATTTTTGATGACTATCTGTGGGATCCGAAATCCACCGAGTACTTGGATTTCTGCAACTACGCCTCATTGCTGCAGCGTCTGGAACTGCACGGCCAAGATGTGGGCGAACGCTGGCTGGCATTGGCAGAGATGGCCAAGGGCCGAACGCACGAACACATCGTGACTTTCGCCGATGTGCATTTCGCGCTTGCGCTGGCCGCTGCGAAGGCGCCGGAAGCGGCTGAAATTGTCGAATCGATGCAGAACTATGCCGCCGAGAGCGATGAAGACAATGCTGACGTAGCCGCCGCCATCGGCCTGCCGCTTGCGGAGGCCTTGCTCGCTTATCAGGCCGGCGAGTTCGGAGAATGCGTGGAGCGCTTGCACCCGATCCGATACGGGCTACCGTTCATGGGTGGGTCGCATGCTCAGCGAGATTTGTTTGCCATGCTGTTGATCGACGCGGCGCTCCGGTCCGGGAATAACAATGTGGCACGTGCGCTGGCGGCTGAGAGGCTCTGCCGGATGCCGGATAACGCCTGGGCGCACGGTGCGTTCGAGCGCGCATTCGGATCTTAAAAGGATTATTCGGCCTCGGCCTCGACTTCGGCGACTTCGCGTAGCACCATATCGCGCAACGTCACGATGCCCAGCGGGTTGCGTTCGTGATCAATCACCAACGCGCGGCTGAGCTTAAAGCGAGTCAGCATGCGGACCGCGTAAACGATGTTCATTTCAGCAGCGAGCGTAAGAACCGGTTTCGACATCGCCTCGTAGACATTGACGCGCTCGGGCGAGAGGTTCTTGCCCAATACCTCTGCGGCAATATCGGAGACCACCAGAAGGCCGAATTCATCGGACGGGTTGCGGCGGTTGACGATCACTGAGCTGGTGCCGTTGGCGCGCATCTGCAGCACTGCGTCGTGTACGGTAGCGGTGGGTTCTACAATGATAACACCGCGCGTCATAACGTCGGAGACGGTGACGATTTTTTTTGCAGGTTTCTCGGTCATAGGGATTCCTCGATTTCATGAATAATCGCATCTTGCTGGGTCTTTAAGCCAACGGCGTCTTCGATTTCGATTTGGATGGCGATGCCGGTGCCGGGTTCTTCGTCGAATTTTCCCGCGTCCGAAATGGTCTCCAAAATTTCCCGGGCCTTCGGCGCGGCGACCAAAAACAACAACACGTCGCGCTGGGCGCTTAAATCCAGACCTAGAAAGGTCTTTTCCGGGACCAACCCTTCGCCACGCACACTGGTAATGATGGTCGCGCCGGTAGCGCCGGCAGTTCGGGCGGCTTCCATGACCGTTTGGGTCTTCTCGTCCGCGACGAAGGCCATGATCATCTTGAGATTCATTGGATATCCTCCTTGCTGTTCATTTTATCTCGGTGCCTCAGCCAGTTGGCAAGCATGTCGTACCCGAGCACGGAAACGATCGGAAACACGCTCGCAAAAGCAATAAGACCAAACCCGTCTAACAATGGGCTGCGGCCCGGGATAGCGGTTGCCAACCCCAGCCCCAGCGCCGCGACGACGGGTACGGTCACGGTTGATGTGGTTACGCCGCCCGAATCATAGGCGAGCGCGATGATGCCCTTTGAGGCAAAAAACGTCTGTATGATAACCAGCGCATAGCCAGCCATGATGTAGTAGGGAAGCGGTGTCCCCGATACGATGCGGTAAGCCCCCACCGATACGCCGACGGAGACGCCCACGGCAACCGCCATACGCAACCCGAATGCTTTGAGCGCGCCGCCCGAAACCTCTTCGGCCTTGATGGTGATGGCGATCAGCGACGGCTCGGCCACAGTAGTGGAGAATCCGATAGCGGCGGCGAAAATATAGACCCACATGTAGTCTTGCCAATGCACCACAGCCGCATCGGCAATGCCCAGGAATTTGGCATCGGTCAATTGCTTGGCCATGGTTTTGCCCAGTGGGAACAGCGCTTCTTCCAGCCCGACTAAAAACAAGCTGAGGCCCATCAGCACATAGATGAACCCCCACAAAATCCGGCCCAGATTGGCGGGTTTTTTGCGCAGCACAAAAGCCTGGAACACAAACAAGATCAGCGCGATCGGCAGCACGTCGACGACGGTGCCGGCGGTGACGCTGGCGAGATGAAGTGCAAAATCCATCATGCCAGCATTCCGAAAACCATGACGAATATCATCGGCGTCAGGCTGGCGAAAGCGATCAGGCCAAAGCCATCAAACAGCGGATTACGGCCACTGATCGTGCTGGCTAACCCGACACCCAGTGCAGTGACCAGCGGCACGGTAATGGTCGAAGTGGTGACGCCGCCGGAATCATAGGCAATGCCAACGATCTCGGGCGGTGCGAAGATTGTCATGACCGTGACAAGGATATAGCCGCCGATGATGAAATACTGGATCGGCCAACCAACCAGGATACGAAACACCCCCAACACCAAAGCCGCGCCGACAGATAAGGCCACCGTCATGCGCAGTCCGAAGGCGTAGTCCGCCTTGGCCTCAATGTTGTTTGCGATAGCGCCGGCTTGGCCGGCGATCTCGGCGGCTTCATCGGCGATGGCGATAAGGGCGGGTTCCGCTACTGTGGTGCCGAAGCCAAGCACGAACGCGAAGCTCAAAAGCCCAACCAGGCTGCCCTTGCGGGTCATCGCCTGGGCCATGGCTTCGCCGAGCGGGAACAGCCCCATCTCAAGACCCTGAATGAACAGAGCCAGACCAAGAACCACACAGATCAAACCTGTAATGATGCCGCCCAGGTTGGGAAAGGGCTGCTGGATGATGACGATTTGGAAGAAGCTGATGACAGCAATGATCGGTAGCAGGTCGCGAAACGCGCCTATCAGCAACTTCGCAAATCCACGCAGAGCCTTATTCATGAACCATCAACCGTTTGTCATCCTAACCTGTTATCATCACCACAAAATTCGGTGCGGCTTTGATACGTATCAATCGGCAAGCCTTTCACGCAGATTGCGGGTGGCGGCTTCATCGATGGTGGTGCCATCGCGGGAAAGGACGACAAGATAATCTGCCTGCGCACTCTCGGCACTAACATATCCCAGTTGAACGTCACGCAGCACCGAAGCCGGGCTACGTTTATGCGCCGGGCCGTAACCGCCGCCGCCCGGATATTTGAACGACACGGCGCGCTCGAGCGGCAATAGACCTTGGCGTCGGCGTTGTTCAGGCGGGCCGCCATCCATGCAGATTTCACCGAGCGTGCCTTCGCCGCCGCCATCCATACCGGGCGCCGCCACATGGAACCGCCCGCCGGACATGGAAACCAGCGCGTCGGCTGTGGCTAAGTTGCGTAGCACCACTTCCTGGCCGAGGCCGCCACGTTGCCGCCCGGGCCCACCGGAATCGGTGATCAACACCTTTCGTTCACAAAGCACCGGCGTTTCAACCTCAAACAGTTCGATGGAGGTCGACGCGACGTTGGCTGGGAACACGGTCGTGGCGATGCCGTCTTGATCGAATCGCGCACCTTGGCCGCCTTGCGCATTGAAACTGGATACGAAGGGCCGCCCGTCGTCGAAGCGTCCGGCGAAGCGCTCCACCCACAACGGATAGGTGCCCGAAGGTGCCATCACGGCTTCCGGCAGTGCCTTAGACAGCGCATTGAAGATGGCTTGCACGCAATAGAACACGATGGCGGTCCGGTGCATGACGGCGATGGGGAAGTTAGGGTTGAGGATTGAGGCTTCCGGCGCGGTAACTGTAATTGGCGCACTGGTGCCTTTATTGTTGGGGCTATGCGGATGCAGCGCGCATTTGACCGCAAAGACGGAGTAGGCCGTGGTCATGTTCAGCACGCAATTGATCGGCATCGGCACTTCAGGCGAAGTCCCCTCATAGTCGATCAGCATTTCGTCGCCTTTAACCGTTAACGACAGCTTGATGACCAAACGATTGCCAGCGGTGTCCTCGTCTTCAAGCTCGATCTCGTCGGTGTAGACGCCATCCGGCATGCTGGCGATTTGGGTGCGCATGCTTTGTTCGGTCTGATGCACGATGGCGTCCGTGAGGTCTGATATCTGGTCCAGGTTCGATGTGTCGAGGAACTCAACCAACCGTGTGCCGCCAAAGTGATTGGCGGCCATTTGCGCGCGCAAATCACCCAGGATGCGATGCGGCAGGCGCACGTTGCGTTCAATGATCTGGAACAGGAGATCGTTGGGCACGCCCCCGTCGTAGAGTTTGGATACTGGGATGATGATGCCTTCCTCAAAGACTTCGCGTGAATCAGGCGCGGCGATGCGGCCGCCGATATCGGTATGATGCGCACAGGTGACGGCAAAACCGATCAGGTCGTCCGCCTTGAAGGTCGGCGTGGCGATGAAGATATCTGGCGTATGACCCGAGCCCAGCCACGGATCGTTAGCGATGATGATATCGCCGGGGTGTAATTGCTCTTTCGGATAGACCTCCATCAGGTCGTGCATGACACGTTGCATGCAATAGAGCTGTCCCGGCGTGCTTTGGTTGGCTTGCGCCAGTAGGTCGCCCTCGGCGTCGTAAATCCCAACGGCGAAATCGTGGTTGTCGCGAACCACGGTGGAGAATGCCGTTTGCATCAATGTCGTCGCCATTTCATCGGCGATGGTGATGGCGCGCGACCACAAGACTTGCAATCGGATGGGGTCGAGTTGGCTCATGCACCGCCCCCCGCCAACTTCACGGATATCCACCCGCGTCTATCGACTTGGGCTGTTGCGCCGTCGCCAATGACAAGTGTTGAAGAGGCGTCTTCTACGATGGCCGGCCCTTCAAATTCAGCGTCTGCCGGTAGGTTTTCCATGGCGTATACCGTGTGTGGGATCAATGCGTGGGCGATGGCGCAGAATGCCGGTCGCTCTCCTTTGCGCGCGCCATTCAGGCCGTCTTGATTGTCAGGGAAGCCTCGGCCAACTTTTAACTCGCCACTTACGGCAGCGGCAGTTACCCGGTTGGTGACGATTTGCACCGGCATGTCGTCGTAGGCGGCACCGAACCGTGCTTCATAGGCCGCTAAAAAAGTCGTGCGGATGGTGTCGGGAGAGAGGTCGTCCGGAACATCGATCCGCAATGCCGCACCCTGGCCGATATAACAAACGTCAGCCGCGCGGGAATACCTGACGTCGGCATCCGGCACGGCGCGTTCGATGACGGCGGCAGTTTCAGACTCCATGGCCGTATAGATGGTGCGCAAGTCGTCGGCGGAAACATCGGCCAGCGGCATGATCCGGGTGCGTGCGGCCTCAAAAGAAAATGGAGCGACCAAAAAACCCAGCGCTGAATAGACCCCCGCACCCAGCGGCATGATGATTTCGCTGGCGCCCAATCGACGGGCGAAGTCGGCGGCGTGTACGGGCCCAGCGCCGCCGATAGCGACCACTACGGCATCACGCAAGCTGCCGCCTTTCTCGGTCACGTACATGCGCATGGCTGAGGCCATGTTCTCGTTGACGATTTCATGTATGCCCCAGGCGGCCTCAAGCGTGGTCAATCCCATGGGGGTTGCGATATGGCGTTCCAACGCCGCTTCCGCCGCGCTCTGATCAAGCGCCATTTCGCCGCCCAGGAAGAATTCCGGGTTCAAATAACCAAGCATCAAATCGGCATCAGTGACGGTCGGTTGCGTGCCGCCGCGTCCGTAACAAACCGGTCCAGGGGCCGCGCCGGCACTCTGCGGCCCAACGGTAAGCAGGCCCAATTCATCAATGCTGGCGATGGACCCGCCACCGGCGCCGATCTCAATCAAGTCAACAGTGGGCACGCCGACGGGTGTGCCGCTGCCGCGTTTGAAGCGGTGTACGCGGTCGACCTCATAGACGCTGGTGATCGGAATGCGGCCATTCTCGACCAAGCAGGATTTTGCTGTGGTGCCGCCCATGTCGAACATCAAGACGCTATTGAGCCCGGCTTGCTCGCCCAAGTGGGCAGCGGCCAATGCGCCGCCGACCGGGCCCGATTCTATAAGCCTTACTGGATGCGCGCGCGCTGTTTCAGGTGCCGTGACGCCTCCGCCCGAGAGCATCAGGAATAGGCCGTTTTTCAAGCCGTGGTCGGCAATGCGATCTTCCAGTTTGGCAACATAGCGGTCCAGCAACGGCTTTACGTAGGCATTGACCGCCGTCGTCGCGGTGCGCTCGAATTCCTTGATTTCCGGCATCACTTCGGATGACAACGATACGGCGATATCCGGAGCTTCTTCGGCGATGATTTCGCCGATGCGAGTCTCGTGCGTTGGGTTGGCGTAGGCGTGCAACAAGGTTACGGCTATGGACTCCACGGCCTCATCGCGCAATTGGCGGACGGCGCTGCGGACGGCGGCTTCATCCAAATATTGACGCACGCGGCCATCGGCATAGAGCCGTTCAGGGACGCCCAGGCGTAGCGGGCGGGGCACCAAGGGCTCAGGATAAACGGCACTCAGGTCGTAGATGTCGTAGCGGATCTCGCGACGCATCTCCAAGCTATCGCGAAAACCTTCGGTCGTAATCAGTGCGGTTTTTGCGCCTTTGCGCTCGATGACTGCATTGATGACCAACGTGGTGCCGTGGATGAGGTGCTCGGTCTCGCCGAGAAACCCCGGAAGTGCGGCCTGCATGTCGGTAATACCGGTTTCGACGGCGCGCGACGGATCATCCGGCGTGGTCAACACTTTGCGCACCTGGAACTCACCTGTTTCATCGTCCAGCAGGACGAAATCGGTGAAAGTGCCGCCGATATCGCATCCCAGGCGGTATCGATGGCTTTCTGTCATGCGGGGTGGCGGTCTACGATCCGCATTGCGCGCGATGGCGCAGCAGATGGTCGGCGAGCACGCAGGCCATCATGGCTTCGCCCACCGGCACGGCGCGGATACCGACACAAGGATCGTGACGACCCTTGGTGAAAATCTCGGTCTCGTTGCCGTCGCGGTCGACAGTCTGGCGCGGAGAGAGGATCGAACTGGTTGGTTTGACGGCAAAGCGCACGATGACGTCCTGGCCAGAAGATATGCCACCTAAAATGCCGCCAGCGTTATTGGAGAGGAACGTTGGGCCATTGCCTGCCATGCGCATTTCATCGGCATTTTCTTCACCGGTCAATTCGGCAGCGTCCATACCGGCACCAATCTCAACGCCTTTGACCGCGTTGATGCTCATCATTGCCTGCGCTAGGTCGGCATCGAGTTTACCGTAGATGGGTGCGCCCCAACCCGCGGGCACGCCCGCAGCCTGAACCTCGACTATCCCACCCACCGATGATCCGTCCTTACGAATTCCATCCAGGTACTTTTCGAACGCAGCTGCTGCCGTTGCGTCAGGGCAGAAGAAAGGATTTTGCGCGACTTCGTCCCAATCCCAGTTGCTGGGGTTGATGGATTTCTCGCCCATGCGTACCAGGGCGCCGCGAATTTCGATACCGGTTCCGAGTACTTTTCGGGCCACACCGCCGGCGGCGACGCGCATGGCAGTCTCGCGTGCCGACGAACGCCCGCCGCCCCGGTAATCGCGAATGCCGTACTTTTCGATGTAGGTGTAATCCGCGTGGCCGGGCCGGAACTTATCTTTGATGTCGGAATAATCTTTCGAGCGCTGGTCTGTGTTTTCGATCAGCAATCCGATCGGCGTGCCGGTGGTCTGGCCCTCGAAAACGCCGGACAGGATTCGCACCTGATCGGCCTCTTGGCGTTGCGTCGTGTGGCGCGATTGGCCGGGGCGGCGCTGATCGAGGTAGGGTTGGATATCGGCTTCGCTGAGTTCCAAGCCCGGTGGACAGCCATCGACCACGCAGCCGATCGCCGGCCCGTGGCTTTCGCCGAAGGTCGTCACCCGGAACAGATGGCCGAAACTGTTGTGCGACATCAGACGACCGAGATATCGGGGGCGTCCACCGCCTTCATGCCGACGATGTTGTAGCCGCAATCCACATGGTGGGTTTCGCCGGTGACGCCACTGGAGAGATCAGAGAGCAGGTACAGCCCGGCGCCACCGATATCATCCATATTGACGTTGCGGCGAAGCGGCGAATTGTATTCGTTCCACTTCAGGATATAGCGGAAATCGCCGATACCTGAGGCCGCCAAGGTTTTCATAGGACCGGCGGACATGGAATTGACGCGGATGTTT
>JABIPG010000247.1 GCA_018698795.1 Rhodospirillaceae bacterium | reverse complement strand
TTGGTTTGAAATCTTTGGAATGGCAGAAAGTAAGAGCGAAAAATTTTGGATCATAGTCGGTGTAATCGCGATATTTCTATTAATTCAAGCTTTCAAAGCAGGCGTAATTTCTTGGACATTTTGACGAGAAGAATGTCCGAATAGGGTCATATGCAGGCGTTTTCGGTCGGGCAAGAATTCGTCTGCTGATTAGGAACGAGCCGCACAGTTGCGCGTGGCAGGTCAAGTAGGTGGCGGTAGAGTTAATCCCCGGTCCCAATAGGGTTCGGGCCCGAAAGCATCGACCAGGAAATCGACAAAGGCGCGAACTTTGGCCGATAGATGCCGGCTTTGCGGCCAGACGGCGTAGACGGTGGTTTCGGGCGGCGGGTAGTCGATCAATGCTTCCTCCAACGAGCCGTCCTTGAGGCCGGGACCGCAAAAGAATGTCGGACAAATGTAGACGCCGGTACCGGCCTTCGCGGCGGTCAACAACAGGTTGCCGTTGTTGGCGCGCAATCTTCCGGTGCCGTTTACGCTGATTAGGCCGTCCGGGCCTCGGAATTGCATTTCCGTCGGGCGGCTGCGGAGCGTGTAGATCAGGCTGCGGTGATGCTTGAGGTCTTCGGGATGAGCGGGCTTTCCGTGCTTCGTCCAATAGTCTGGGCTGGCGACGACGGCAATGCGGCAGGGCGCCAGCCGGCGCGCGACCAAGGTGGAATCTGAGAGCTTGCCGATGCGGATGGCCATGTCGAAACCTTCGTCGACCAAATCGACGCGGCGGTCGTTGAGCTCAAGATCGACGCTGAGGTCCGGGTACTGCGCCATGAAAGCCGGCAACACTTCCGCCACATGCAAGATACCAAACGACATCGGCACATTGACCCGGAGCGTGCCGCGCGGCTCGGCATGCAGGTGGGTGACGGCTTGTTCCGCTTCTTCGGCTTCTTCGATGATGCGCCGGCAGCGCTCAAAATAGGCCTGGCCAACCTCGGTCAGGCTAAGCCTACGTGTGGTGCGGTGCAAGAGCTTCACATCCAAGCGGTCCTCCAGACGCGCAATCTGTTTGCTGACGGTGGATTTCGACAGCCCCAATGATTGGGCCGCAGCAGTGAACCCACCCAAACGGGCGACCTCTGTAAATACGGCGATACCGGCGAGATCGGTCATGGACTGGTCATCCTATTGTTTAATAAAAGAAACAATATTATTCCATTTACATAGATTGTTTGAAAAAAGCAATCGGATTACATTGCTTTCAACAGAGACATCCCTATTGAAGCCTATTAAAGGACGAAGATCATGAAATCCATTCTTGCCGTGACCAGCAGCCCGAAATCCGAAGGCTCAGTGTCCAACGCCCTTGTCGATCGGTTTACCCAAAACTGGAGCGACATTACTGTTAACGCAGAGATCACGCGCCGTGATGTCGGCGCAAACCCATTGCCGCACCTGGACGAAGCGACGATTGGCGCCATATATACGCCGGACGATGCGCGCTCCGATGCGCAACGCGATCTGCTTGCGCTCTCCGACGCCGTTGTTGAAGAACTGGAAGCCGCCGATGTTATCGTCATCGGTGCGCCGATGCACAATTTCGCCATCACCTCGGCGCTTAAAACCTGGATTGATCATGCCGCCCGTGTCGGGCGCACCTTCCGCTACACCGCCGAAGGCCCTGAAGGCCAGCTAAAGGGCAAGAAAGTGTTCGTGCTTACGGCGCGCGGCGGCAACTACGGTGAAGGCAGCCCGGCGCAAGCCATGGACCACCAGACGCCGTATTTAAAAACCGTGCTGGGCTTTTTGGGCCTCACCGACGTCACGTTCATCCACGCCGAGGGCGTTGCGCAGGGACACGATGGCATTGATGCCGCGGTTCAGATGATCGCGGCGGCGATGCCCGCTGATCTGGCCGCCTGAGCGGGAGAGGACCCATGGGTAAGCTGATTGACGGTGTTTGGTTCGACAATGACGCTCAGGCAAAAGCGAGCGACGGGAAATTCGTTCGCAAGGACTCGCACTTTCGCAACTGGGTCACCGCCGACGGCAGCGCCGGGCCCTCAGGCGTGGGCGGATTTGGGGCAGAATCCGGGCGCTATCATCTCTATGTTTCTCTGGCTTGCCCATGGGCGCACCGCGCCCTGATCTTTCGCAAGCTCAAAGGCTTGGAGGAGATGATTTCCGTCTCTTACGTCGACGCCTTGATGATGGAGAACGGCTGGGAACTCGCCGACGGTGCCGACCCAATCAACGGCGCGCGTTTTCTGTATCAGGTCTACACGGCAGCCGATCCCGCCTATACGGGTCGGGTGACGGTGCCGGTGCTGTGGGATAAACAGCAACGCACCATCGTCAGTAATGAGTCGGCTGAGATCATCCGCATGTTTAATTCTGCTTTCGATGATATCGGTGCGAAATCGGGCGACTTCTACCCAGAAACACTTCGAGGTGAGATCGACGCCATCAACGATGTCATCTATCGCACCGTCAATAACGGCGTCTACCGATCCGGTTTCGCTACCACCCAGGCGGCGTATGAAGAGGCCGTAACGGCGCTATTTGCGACGTTGGATGAACTGGAAACGCGCTTGGGCGAAAACCGTTATCTGATGGGCGATGTCGTGACCGAGGCGGACTGGCGGCTGTTCACCACACTGTTGCGGTTCGACCCGGTCTATGTGGGGCATTTCAAATGCAACATTCGCCGGCTTCGGGACTATCCCAATCTGTCGGGATATCTGCGCGAGCTTTACCAGGTGTCAGGCATTCGCGAGACCGTGGATATCGATTACATCAAGACGCACTATTATGGCAGTCATCGTTCAGTGAACCCGACGGGCATCGTGCCTGTTGGCCCCATACTTGAGCTCGACGCACCGCACGGGCGCGATCACCTTTAAGCAGCTGCGATGGCTTCGATTTCAACAACCCAATCGGGATGCGCCAAAGCGTCGACCACAACCAACGTTGAAGCGCATTCGTAGCCTTCCAAGATCTCGTCTCGGGCTTCGCGATAAACGGCTATCAGCGATGCATCGGTGATATAAGCGGTCACCTTGACCAGATTATCGCGCCCCATCCCGGCATCTGCTGCGATGGCCAGGATATTGCGCCAGCACTGGCGCATCTGCCCGTCTGCACCACTGGCTAGCGTGCCGTCTTGTGTACATCCGACTTGACCTGACATATGCAGCCAGCGCCCGGCGCCCTCGACGGCGACGCCGTGACAGAAATTGGACGACGGCGGCGCCACAGTGGCCGGTTTATAACGTGTGAGCATCGGTTTCCTCCCTATTGTTGAGGCGAGTATAGCGGATTTTCCTCCTGACTCGGCAAATCCTGCCAATCTGGGCAATTCAGTCCCGCTAATCGACCCAATCATGATATTAAGTGGTTGAAATATAACAAATAAAAATTTGGCACGGAGAATGCATTATGAATGGCAGCCGTGGCGGCAGTCGAACGTTCGAAGGCCGCCAACGCCAAAAAAGGAACGGGAAAATGAAAGCGTTATCAATTGCCGCCTCGGGCATGCTGGCCCAACAACAGCGTACCGAGGTGGTGGCCAACAACCTGGCCAACATGACCACCACCGGCTACCAACGCCGGCGGACCGAATTCAATGATCTGCTCTACCGTCACATGCCGCGCCGTCCGAAAGCCGGGTCGAGCCCGGGTGAAGTCGTGCCGTCTGGCGTGCATGCGGGCCTCGGCGTGCAGGTGGGCGCGGTCTATCGCATTCACGAGCAGGGCTCCTTGAAGCAGACGTCAAACACCTTTGATTTGGCGATCCAAGGCGACGGGTACTTTCAAATTCAGTTGCCAAACGGAGACCTCGCCTTTACCCGCGACGGCACTTTCCAGCTGAATGAAGCCGGGCAACTCGTCACGCACGACGGTTTTCCCGTGCAACCGGGAATCAACGTTACGCCAAACGCGACGGACGTTACGGTCAATGCCTCGGGCGAGATTTTGGTGACTGGTGCCGATGGCGCGACGGCCAACGTCGGCTCGCTGCAATTGGCGATGTTCCCCAACCCAGGTGGATTGAGCGCCGTTGGCGACAACCTGTTTGTTGCCACGGAATCATCGGGTGCCGCGGGTGCAGCAACGCCCGGTATCAATGGTGCCGGCACGGTGTTGCAAGGGTTTGTTGAAAGCTCCAACGTCAACGCCATTGAGGAAGTTTCCGCGCTGGTTCGTGCCAGCCGCGCTTATGAGATGAATTCCAAGGTCATGGCGGCAGCCGATCAGATGATGGCGACGCGACGCTAGTATGAATTTGCTCTCGTTCTTGAGGGTCTCTCCCGAAACTCGCCGGGTCCGCCGAACGGACCCGGCAGTTTTTTTATTCGAAGATCACTTCCAGTGGTTGATGGTCCGATCCCTGCGCTTGGGCATCAACTGAAACACTCACTAGGTGCTCGACCAAGTCGGGCGTTAGAAAGGCGTAGTCGAGACGCCGTGCTCCCCGCGAGGAGCCGAGATCCGTATGTCCGCCAACGGCATCGCTTCCAGCACTTATCCAAGCGTCTATAAGCAGCCGCTTGGTGCTTAGGCGCCCATACTTAAGGTCGCATTCTCCCACCAACAGTTCGTACTCGTCATCGTCCGGCGTCAGGTTGAGGTCACCCAGGATAATCGCCGGCGCCGGCATCGACGGTAAAACGCCGTCGGCGGTCCAATGATTGCTCAAACGGCGACCAGAAATGACGCCGCCATCGGTGGGTGCGTTTCGGATGATGCTCATCAACGCGGCGATCTGCGCGCGTCTCTCAGGTGCGCCCACATGGCCGAGATGTACACTGTAAACCCGGTTGCCGCCGAGCGGTGTATTGATGACGCCTTCCAATGCGCTGCGCTGCAATGCCAACTGGTCGATGTAATTGGTTTTGGGCAGAAGATGATTGCGCGACGAGGTGATCGGCCATCGGCTCAATAGCATGTTGCCGAACTGCCGCCGGCGACCGCGATCATCCAATGTCGCCGCATCGACATCGACGCCGGCGCCATACACATGAAAATGCTCGGGGAACAAAGCCGCCAGTTCGGCGACTTGGTCAGTGTTGCCGCTGCTGGAGAAAAAACGTTCGACCTCCTGCATGGCGATGATATCGGCGTCGCCGATGTCGGCTGCTATTCGGCGAAGATCGACCTTGCCGTCCTTACCGGTGCCGAATTGGATGTTGTAGGAGACGACCCGCATGGCGGTGTTATCCGGTTGGTCGGGTGCGGGACGATTGCGCATGAGCTTTGGTCAAGTTGTGGATTTCGACAAGCGTCACGCGGCCATCGCGGTCCGTATCCATAAGGAGGAAGCGTTCGCGGCCCTTGGCTTCGTACTCAGCCATTGAAATTCGGTCGTCCGTGTTGGTGTCGTACCAGCCGAACCACTTCACCCAGTTGCCGTTGGAGCCGACCTCTTTTCGCGTGAGGGAGCCATTTCGATCTGTGTCGGCGCGTTTGAAGCGTTCGAAGCGCGCTTGGTGCATTTCGGCAACGGAGATGGTGCCGCTGGCATCGGCATCAAGGGCTGTGAACCAGGCAGGATCTTCGGCCCGAGCCGGCGCGGCTGTGACCGATATCAAGGCGGTAACGATGAGGGCGGCACGGATCATTTCATATTACTCCAGCTCATTGGTGCGGCGGATATGGTGCAAGGCTAAGCTGCATTGGTGAAGGAAATGCTAAGGTCTATCGTCTGCGCGCGAGGTCGTTTACACTTACGATTCGTTCAATCTGGGGAGGACAGCCATGCCTTTTGTCCATCGCGATGCCGAGGGTACCATTCTCGCGGTTTATGAAGAACACCTCGAAGGCACGGAGGAGGTCGATCCGCATGATCCTGCCTTGACGGATTTCTTCCATCGCAATCTGCCGGCGATCGGCAATCTGTTGGAAAACGAGTGGGTGCTGTCGGATTTGGCCCTCGCCCGTGTGCTTGAGGATTTGATCGAAATCCTCATGGACAAAAAGACCATCATGTTCACCGACTTCCCCGAAGGCGCACAGCAGAAACTGCGCGAACGGCGAGGATTGCGTAAAGAGGTCACCTATGTGGAAGACCTGTTCGTCTCCGACGACGATTTCGACGAAGGCGAAGGGGGGTTGCTTTAGCGCCAGTTATTCCGACCGCCACATGACGCCGGTCAAACACCCAATGGCACCGGCGGCTTTGGTGAGTTCGTCGACGCTGACGCAGATACACTCAATACCGTGTTCTTCGTAGAATGCCTGCACCTGGGGATAGCCGGCGGGCATGAGAATTTTGTCGGACGCCAGGGTGACGAAATTGATCGCCTTGTTGAGCGTGCGTCCGGGTTCGTCTGGTAAAAACACCACCCGATACCCTCGCGCTTTCAGTTCCGCCACCACCCGGTGCGGCGTGCGCCGATACCAGGCGACGGCGATATCCGGCCCGGCGATGCGCAGCATGCCCATCAGGTGCATGGTGCCATAGGGCAGGTCGACGGGGATCAAATTGATGTTCATGCGCGCCAACAGCACGGCCAACTGCTCGGCCATGGCGTGGTTGGTTCGAAGCCCAAGCCCCAGCACCACGGTGCGGGGGTCGAGCCACATGGCGTCGGCGCCCTCGAAGGTCGCTGAGCCCGAAGGTGTCATCAATATCGGTACGCCCAGGTCGGCGAGACGTCGTGCCACCTGGCGTTCCTCGCCGGCGCGTACGCTTGATGCGGGCCGTGCCAGCACCGCGCCCTCGGGCGTCATCCACATGAGATCGGCGCAGAACATCTGGTTCGGCTGCGGCGTGCCGGGCGGGTCAACGTAGTGAACGGCGACGCCCGCGTTCCGATAGGCTTCGGCCATGGCATCGTGTTCCGCCTGAGCCTTGCTTAGGTCCAATGGCTCGAGCATTTGGGCGGCGCGTGGATCGGAAGATGCCGCCAATTCGTCGCCCGGTCGGTGCAAAATCACGCCCTTGAGAGCTGAAAATTCATCGGTGGCCCCGCAATGGCCCCAGACGGTGCCGAGTTCTTCGCGCAAACTGGTATCACGTGGTTGCCAACCGTCACCGCCGTAAGCCGAAGCGCCTTCGGTGCCGTCACTACCCACCATCAGTTCACGCGCCGATGGCGTCGGCGACGCCGGTGATGGTATCGGTGATTACGTCCCAGTCTTCGTCTGCCTGGAAATCCTTGGTTTGGTCTGGTCCGTATTCGTAGGGCCGGTTGATGTAGGCGGTCCTCATGCCGTGCGAGCGGGCGGCCTCCAGGTCGTCGTTGTGGGCGGCAGTCATCATCACCTCGCCTGGCTCCAACCCCAACAGTGCGATAGCGCCCAGATACACCGCCGGGTCGCGCTTGAAGGCCTTGAATGTATCCGACGAAAACACGAAATCCCACGGGATGCCGGCGCGCTTGGCCATGGCGGACAGCAAGATCAGGCTGCCGTTGGATAACGGTCCGATGAGGAATTTTTGTTTCAACCGGAGCAGCCCAGGCACGCTGTCGGGCCACGGGTCGAGGCGATGCCAGAACAGGTTCATGTCGGTTTTCTCAGCTTCCGAGAAAACACCGTCCATGCCGAATTCAGGCAGAATTTCTTCCAGCCGTTCGCGGTGAATGACATCCACCGACGTCCAAGGCCGTTCGCCCGATATCACCCGCGCCATGCCCGGCCGATAACCGGCGCGCCATGCACGCGCAAAGGCATCCCAATCGACACCTTCAACACCTTTCTCACGCGCCGCTCGCTCACCCATGCGCGCGATAGAGCCGCGCCAATCAGCCACTGTGCCAAAGGTATCGAATAACAAAACTTTCACGTTTCCGAGACTCATTCATCTATCTCCAGAATTTTCCATACCGCATTCATCGTTGTCGTATTCACGGTTTCGATGCTTACATACTGACTATGAAACTTTCCGCCGCGAATATTGCCGTCGTTGCCGCCAGTTTGCTGGCCCTGAACCTGCTCTGCAAGCCGGTAGCCGCCGAGCGTGTCGATTTGCATCTTGTTTTGGCAGTGGATATTTCGGGCAGTATCGACGCCGAAGAGGCGCGCTTGCAACGCGACGGTTACGTGCAGGCGTTGATGCATCCGGCAGTATTGGCCGCCGTCCATAGCGGCCCACTGAAACGCATTGCAGTCACCTACATCGAATGGGCCGGTGCGCCTTACCAGGAAGTCCTGGCCGATTGGGCGGTGATTCATGACGCCGAAAGCGCCAAGCGCTTCGCCGACGAAATTGCCCGCCAACCCATCGACACGGCGCAGTGGACCTCGATCAGCGCCGCCATCGAAACCGGTATGGCGTTGATCAACCAAAGCCCACACCGAAGCCGCCGTCGCGTTATCGACATTTCAGGTGACGGCGCCAACAACAACGGCCCGACCATCAATGCCGTGCGCGATTATGCAGTTTCAGCCGGCATGGTGATCAATGGCCTGCCGATCATCAATGGCCGCCAAAGCCGCTACGGCATGCCGCAAATGCCCAACCTGGACCGCTACTACCGCGAATGCGTCATCGGCGGGCCCGGTGCGTTTTTGATCATTGCCAATGGGTTTAAGGATTTCGCCCGTGCCATCCGGCGCAAGATGATTTTGGAAATCGCCGGGCGGTTTCCCGAACTCAAGCGGCGCTCCCCCTTCAAGCTTGCCGATTACCACAAACCGAAAGGCGATTGCCTGGATGGTGAACACTGGCTGCAGCAGCATTTCGACGATTATTGATCTCAGCACCACGGGAAACCAAGTCCCCCGCGGCGGAGCTTGGCCTGTTCGACGAGAGTGTTGCGGATTTGCAGCGCCTTCTTCGAGCGATCAACGATCATTCGAACAATGCGATACGCCTCCAGGGCCACTGGCCGCCGGCGTTAGTGATGGTGTTGGGTTTCGTTGGTGCAGATTTCCGCCCATCGGTCGATTGCTTCGGCATTTCGACGATTGGTGATAGGCCGGATTTCTATTCTTCAGCAGCCTTCTTGTCGGCGGCTTCTTTGTCCAGGCGCAACGTACGCAGACGCTTGAGTTGGTCTGCTTTGTCCTTTTTTAGTTTCTCTTTTTCTTTGAGAGCTTTTTCGTCTTTTTTCTGGGTTGCGGTAAATTGGGCTTCGGCTCTCGATCTTACTGTCCGCATCATGGGTGTCGTCTTTCATTCCCGGAAATCCAGAGCATCGCAAAATCTGATGCGTTCTCTGGTGGTCCCAGGGCTTAAAGAGGGGGCTCGGCAGCAGAAACAAAGGCCGCCCCTTGTGAAGGGGCGGCCCAATTGTCAGTTAGTCAACAATGGAGAGATCTTCGGCGGAAGATTTGCCGTTCTGTCCTTGCTTCAATTCGTAAGAGACTTTCTGCCCTTCATTGAGGGAGTGCAAGCCTGCCTGCTCAACAGCAGAGATGTGAACGAACGCATCGCTAGAGCCGTCTTCGGGCTCGATGAATCCGTAACCTTTAGCAGTATTGAACCATTTTACAGTACCAGTCGTCATCGTGTGTTCCTCTAACAGGGGGGTAAATATTGCGCACAGCGACATACGCCGACGCAACTCGTTAACGCTCACATTGTCAGGGGATAACTAAGCTAAACGGCGTACCGGGTGATCAGGTAACACAAAACAAATGTAACACGTATACTGATTATTTAGATGATATCTGGAAGAAGTCAACAATTGTAGTGCCTGGTATCGGAAAGGAAGTCACACAATCTAATGGCTTTTGGGTCAAAAAAACATCGGAACCAAAGACGATTAAATAAAAATATTTGAGAATTATTAGTCAAAATTCTCCGTTCTTATGGATTTCTACTGAGTATTTTATTTTTTTTGAAGATATCAAACCGACCGATTGCACGGGCCGCTGAAATTCAAATATCGCCGAAGCGGCGACCAGGCCCATCATGATCTTGTTCGATATTGTGGCGTCAGTTGAATTTGTACGCGTCCATGGCCAATACGCCGCCGTCCATGCTGGCGTGCAGGCGTTCGCCGGAAACGCCGGGCGTGGCCGCGCCCAGTGCCACGAACAGCGGCAAGAAGTGCTCCGTGGTGGGGTGGTTCATGGCCGCGTTGGGTGCTTTGGTCTCAAAATCCAGTAAATCCTGGGTGCGATCATCGCGGACGGCGTCATGGACCCAATCTGAAAATGCCAGCGCCCAAGGTTCCGCCGGCGCTTGGCTGCCGCGCACGAAGGCGCTTAGATTGTGGGTGAGAGACCCCGACGCCATGATCAGCACATCGTCGTCGCGCAATGGCGCCAGTGCTTGGCCCAATTTGAAATGCCATTCGGCGTTCTCATAGGGCTGAACGGACATCTGCGCGACGGAGATATTGGCATCCGGGTAGGCGAGTTTCAGCGGCACCCAGGTGCCGTGGTCATATCCTCGTTGGGTTTGCACTTCGACCGCGAGGCCGGCGCTTTGCAAGGCGTTTGCGGCAGCAGCGCCGACATCCGGCGCACCGGGTGCGGGGTAATGCATGGCGTAGAGGTCCGGCGGAAAGCCGCCGAAATCATGGATGGTGACGGGTTCGGGATCGATGGAGACCTCAGTGCCGCGCGTCATCCAATGCGCGCTCACCGACAAGATGGCACGTGGGCGTTCCACATAAGAGCCTAACCGCATCAGGAAATCCCGCCCT
>JABIPG010000150.1 GCA_018698795.1 Rhodospirillaceae bacterium | reverse complement strand
TGATATCGGCAACGCCATGGCGGAGATTTCCATTCCCATGCGGACCATCGAAGACGCACTTGGCACGTCGGCCAAGGCCGGCGCGATGGCCGCACAATTGCGCATGCTGGGTCAGCCGCTGACGGACGCCGCCATGGCTGATTTCGGCGTACTGTTGGCCAAGACCGAGGCCCTTGGTTTGTTGGCTGACGGGCTCGCTGCGACCCTAGATGAGAATGGGGATGAAGGCGGCCAAAACCCCGCGCGCCTGAGCGCTCAGACCGCCGGTTTCCGCGAGTTGGCTAAACATCTGAATGTCGATATAGCGGCCTATATGGGTACGCATGACGTGACCGTTCCCGATAAGCTCACCACCCTGCACCGCGATCTCGATAAATCATTGGGTATTGCCGCCTCGGTGCATCGCATTCAAGCTGCCAAGCGGGCCAAGACATTTCTCGAACACAAGGACCAACTATGACCGACCCCATTCTGACCGACCCCGTTTTGGCTAACCATGCCGACAAGCTGACTTCCGTCGAGACCATCATCGAAGGGCTGGGGGGAGTCTCGTATATCGCGTCGCGCCAGATCGCCACGGCCATCCTGATCGCGCAAAATCTCGACAAGCCCGTCTTGGTCGAGGGTTCCGCCGGGGTCGGCAAGACGGAGTTGGCACTGGCGACAGCGGAGTATCTGGGCGTGCCGTTGATCCGCATGCAGTGCTACGAGGGCCTCGACGAATCAAAAGCGCTGTACGAATGGAAGTACGGCAAGCAGCTGCTCTACACCCAGGTGCTGAAGGACAAAATCGGCGACGTTTTGCAAGACACCGATAATCTGGAAAAAGCCATGGGGCGGCTGCACGATTTCACCGACGTGTTCTTCTCCGAACAATTCCTGGAGCCGCGCCCGCTGTTGAAGGCCTTGCAGGAAGATGCTGGCGCCGTGCTGCTGATTGATGAGGTGGACAAGGCCAATGAGGAGTTCGAGGCGTTTTTGCTCGAAGTTCTGTCGGCGTTTCAGGTGACCATCCCCGAGATCGGTACCATCAAGGCCAAGCGCCCGCCGATTGTATTTCTCACATCCAACAACACCCGTGACATGGGTGACGCGCTGAAGCGCCGCTGCCTGCATCTCTATATCCCGCTCCCCGACGCTAAGCTGGAAGAACAGATCGTCACCGCCCGCGTGCCCGACATCGATGCACGCTTGCGCAAACAACTGGTGCATTTCGTCCAGGCGCTGCGTGAGATCGATCTGAAAAAGCTGCCCTCGATTTCCGAGACCCTCGATTGGGCGCGCGCCTTGGTGTTGTTGCATGCTGAAGACCTGAACGGCGCCTTGGTGCGTGAAACGCTCAATGTGTTGCTCAAGTACGAAGAAGACATCGCCGCCGCCGCGCCCGAGATCAATGAAATGGTGCGCAAATCAGGCCAAACGGCAGGAGTGATTGGGCGTGCAAAGACAACTTGAGGACTTCATCCGCGCGCTGCGCGCCGCCGAGGTCCGGGTTTCGGTGGCTGAAGCCATAGAGGCGCACGAGGTGGTCGCGACGTTAGGCTACGGCGACCGTGCATTGCTGAAGGATTCGCTCGCCCTGACGCTGGCCAAGACGGTGGGCGAGAAGCAGCGCTTCGCCGAAAGCTTCGATCTGTTTTTCCAGCGCCAGGAATTTACCAGCCAGGACGGCGACGAACCATTGAGCGAAGCCGCACCCGAAACGGGCAATGATCTCGCTGACATGATGATGTCCGGTGATGGTGACGGGTTGGCCGCCGCCATGGAGCGTGCCGGCCAAGACATCGGCGTCGGCAATGTGCGCTATCGCACGCAGGTGAATTTTCTCACACGTCGCATGCTCGACCGCATGGGCCTGCGCGAAATGGAACAACTGATTGCCGCCGTCAACCGGGGAGACGCACCAGGCGGCCAGGCGCTGTCGGATAACCTGGAGGCGGCGCGCACGCGATTGTTTGGTGAAGCGCGCGATTTCGTTGAGCGCCAGTTCGATCTCTATGGCCGGTTTGAGGGCGAGCGGCTGCGCGAAAGTTTTCTCGAGCGCACAAGTTTGGCCGCCATCGACCGTCGCGATTATGCGCGCATGAACACCTTGATCCGCCGCATGGCGAAAAAGCTCGCCAGCCGCTACGTGCACCGCCACAAGCGCACGCGAAAGGGCCACTTGGATGTGCGCCGCACACTGCGGGTCAACATGGCGCACGGCGGCATCCCGTTTGAGACCATTTGGAAACAAAAACGCATCGAGAAACCCAAAATCGTCGCCATCTGCGACGTCTCGCGCTCGGTCGCCGCCACGGCGCAGTTTTTGTTGATGTTCCTCTACAACCTCAACGAAATCCTCTCCGATATCCGAAGCTTCGCCTTTTCCTCATACCTGATCGAGATCGCCGACGCTTTGGACGACCACGATATCGAGGAAGCCATCCCCGTTGTGCTCGATCGCATCGGCTTCATGCCGACCGATTACGGTCGCGCCTTGGATGATCTGAAAACCCAGTTCGGCGACACCATCGACCGCCGCACCACGGTGATCTTCCTGGGCGATGCGCGCTCGAACTACGGCGACCCGCGCGCCGACGTGATGAAATGGCTGAACCAGCGCGCCAAACGGGTCGTGTGGCTGAACCCCGAGCCGGAAACATTTTGGGGCACGGGTGATTCCGAAATGCCCCGCTACCGCCCCTACTGCCACGTCGCCAAAACCTGCCGCACCATCAAAGATCTGGCCCGCGTGGTCGACGACATCATGCGGTCCAGCACGCGGGGGTAGGGCGGCTCAGACTCCGGGGCGCGCCGTGTTTTCAGGCTGGACTGCCGCTTTGCTCACCCTGGCGCGCCCGGAAACACATCCGCGAATTCGGCCATCGCCTCTCCGGCGGCGACGGTGGTGCCGTCTTGGGTGCTCACATTGATGGCGAACACCACCCAGCGGCTGGAGTCGGTCTCCAACTTGCGCTGCACCGTGGCGGCGACCGTGATGGTATCGCCCAGATACACCGGCGACAGCCAGCGGGTTTCCAGGCGCCGGTAGTAGCCGCCCTTGGGCAGCAGCCAATCGGTCAGCGTGCGGGTGATGACGGCGAAGTTCTGCATGCCGTGCATGATGACGCCCTTGAACTTGGTTTTGCCGAACTGCTCTTTCATGTAGTCGTCATCGAAGTGCAGCGGGTTGAAATCCAGCGAGCCCAGCGCGAAGTCGGCGATGGTCTCGCGGGTCACGGTGAAGGGGCGGCCGGTGATCTCAAGGCCGATGTCGATTTGGTCGAATTCCTGTTGAATGCTCATGATTTCATCCTCCCTCAAACCGGCCGAATGGTCTGGCCGCGCCCGGTGCAGACGACTTGGCCGTGTTGGTTGGTGAAGACGTTTTCATGGACCGCGAACAGGCGCTCTTTTTTGATGAACTTATCCAGCGCCGAGCCCCGCATGGTGATGGTGTCACCGGGCCGGGCGGGGATGTTGTAATACCAATTCTGGCCGGAATTGATGGTGCCGGGTGAGCGCATCCAGTCGGTGATATCGGTGCAGGCGAACATCAGCACGATATGGATCGTCGGCGGCGCGACGATGCCGCCGAACGGCGTCGACTTGGCGAAGTCTTCGTCGTGATAAAGCGGATTGTCCTCACCGATGAGGCGCGCGAACTGCGAGATCACCTCTTTCGTCAGCGTCACGGGCTTGGTGTTGCGCAAATCGCCGGGGATGATCTGATCCCAGGTTTTGCGATTATTCACGTCCTTCCAAAAGTCGTTCTCGTATTTCTCCAACACCAGCTCAGCCATATGCGCTTCCTCCGATTAATGATGGCGGCAATCTTGCCGCCCGCCAAAATGTGAGTCAAACGCACGCGCAAGTGATGGGCGGTGAGCGGCGGGTTGGTTTAATGTTCGGGCGTTAACAATGGAGAGACCCATGCGCCGAACCTTGATGGCCCTGTTGCTTCTGACGCTGACGGCATCGCCTGTGATGGCCAATCACGAGTTAGTCACTGTGCCGCGCCCGGCTGAGGCCTGGGACATCGCCGAGTGGATCAACGGCGAGGGCACCAGCGTGGGTCAGCTCAAGGGCCGGGTCGTGCTGATCGACTTCTTCCAGCTCTGGTGCCCGGGCTGCAACAAGTTTTCCATGCCGCTGATCAAGCACTGGAGCGAAGTGTTCGCCGATGAAATCAAGGCCGGCAAGCTCGCGGTGGTTTCAATCCACACGGTGTTTGAAGGCCACGATTACCAAAACCCCAAGCGCTTGAAACGCTTTTTGAAGGAAAAAGGAATTCATCATTTGGTTGGTGTCGATAGGCACAAAGACGGCGCGTTTCTGCCCGAAACCATGCGTGCCTACGGCACCCGCGGCACGCCCGAAGTGGCGATGATCGACAAGCAAGGCCAGGTGCGGTTCCAGCAGTTCGGCGGGTTCGACGTGGAAAAGGCTGAACGGCTGTTGCGAGCCTTGCTGGCGGAATAAGTCGGACGTCGTCAGGGGTGGTTCATTTGGCGGGGTATGTCTTGGTCGTCGGGCATGATCAGGATCGAGGGGATTGGAAGGTCGTAAACGCCCGACCCCGGCGTTTGGGGAAACGAATTGAACCCCAGCACTCGGAACGCGATTGACGCGGCCAGGAAGATGCCACCGAACAACACGGCTTTTTTGGTAAACCACCCATAGGTCTCAACCAAAATGCCGCTGATCAGCTGCTGCGCGACGGCGCTTGGCGGGCGCTTGTCTTTTTCCAGCATCAGCCAAAGATGGGTTTTCTCATAAGGCTTGGTCCGGACCAGGGCGCCGCAGACAAACAATGCCAACGCCACCACAAGACACAGCACGCCGCCAATAAACGCGGCCAGCGGCGGCGCGAACATAAAGCCGAACACGATGCAGAAAATGGCTAAAAATGCGTACCCGCTAGCCATACCGACGGATACAAAGGCGGCTCGGTGAATCGCGTCCACGAGATCTCCTCAAAACCGTTTCAGCGCCATGGCGTTAGCATCGCGCCAAATGGTGGGTGAGCGCCAGTAACGTTGGTGTGAGACGGCCACAAATATCGATTTTCCTTGACTTTTTCCCTATTATATATGTATTAATTCCTTGATTTGTTATAAGGACTCTTCACCATGCCCTCCGCTGCCCAGATTGACGCCAACCGTGCCAACGCGCGCCGCTCAACCGGCCCGCGCACGCCTGGGGGCAAGACCGTGTCGCGCAGCAATGCGCTGAAGCATGGGCTTTACGCCGAGCGCATTTTAGCACCCG
>JABIPG010000072.1 GCA_018698795.1 Rhodospirillaceae bacterium | reverse complement strand
GGTCAACGGTGTGTTGCCCGCCGCCGTGCACGCCGATGCGCAGGCGCGCGGTCTGATTTGCCCCGCCCAGCAAGGCGGGGAGGCGGCCTGGACCGGCAACCGCGATGTGCTGGCGCCCGAAAACCTGTTGCAATTGATCAACCATTTCAAGGGTACGCAGATATTGGCGGCACCCACCAAGCCGGCACTTTTCCAAGCCGGTCTCGATGGGCCGGCGCTAGATCTGGCCGACGTCAAAGGCCAGGAATCGGCCAAGCGCGCCCTGGAGATCACCGCCGCCGGCGGACATAATCTCTTGATGACCGGGCCGCCGGGCGCCGGCAAATCGATGCTGGCGGCACGGTTGCCGGCACTGTTGCCGCCGCTTGAGCCATCTGAGATTTTGGATGTCAGCATGATCCAAAGCCTCGCCGGCAAGCTGGACGCCGGCCGGCTCACTGACCGACGCCCGTTCCGCGAGCCGCATCATTCCGCATCCATGGCGGCATTGGTCGGTGGCGGCCATAAGGCGCGACCCGGTGAGATGTCGTTGGCGCATCTGGGCGTGTTGTTTCTCGACGAACTGCCGGAATTTAACCGCCCGGCCTTGGAGGCATTGCGCCAGCCCTTGGAGACCGGACGTGTCACGGTGGCGCGCGCCAACGCGCATGTCACGTACCCTGCCCGGGTGCAATTGGTCGCCGCCATGAACCCTTGTCGGTGCGGCCATTTCGGTGACCCGGCTCGGGCCTGTGCGCGCGCACCCAAATGTGCCGAGACCTACCAGAACCGGTTGTCCGGACCGCTTATTGACCGCTTTGATCTGCATATCGAAGTACCCCCGGTGCCGCCGGTTGATCTTGGCCTGGCCCCACCGGGTGAGCCCTCCGCCGCCGTGGCCGAGCGCGTCCTCGCCGCCCGAGACCGGCAACGCCGGCGCCTGGCGGCAATCACCAAAGCCGATGCGGCTCCTTCAACATCGCCTCATAACGCCCCACATAACACCATAGTTCACACCAGAGATAATGCCTCCCTGGCTGACGCCTTGCTCGCGGAAGTCGCTGCGCCCGATGCTGACGGACGGCGGTTGCTGGTTGAAGCCTGTGAGCGGTTTCATATCACCGCACGCGGCTACCACCGGGTGCTTCGCGTCGCGCGCACCATCGCCGACCTGGCCGGCGCCGAAGCCATTGCCCGCCCCCACATCGCCGAGGCGCTAGCTTATCGCCGCATCAATCCTGCCCGCGACGTGGCGCCGCTCAGGGCGGTGGGGTAAGTGTGGCACTCCTCACCCAGCGTCATAAAGACACAGGTCATTACATCTTTAGAAGTTTAGGCGCTAGTCCGTACTGTTATTTGAGGCTATCTGAACGATTTTATTAGGTAAGTTAAGGCGGCTTTTCCGTGCTTTCTCATACCTTTTTAACATTTCAGGTTCTTTTAGCCTTCTTTCAATATGTTCCTGTACAGCTTCACGGATAATATCAAGCGATGCCGCATTATAATTGGCAGCGCAATAATCTTTGAGCATAGAGGCCGTTGGCTCACCTAACTTTAATTTTGCATCGTTGTATGGTTTGGCCATAAAAGTACTTTAAAGTACTTTCTGATTGACTGCCACCCACATTTGGATCAGTATGGTGGGGTTAAAAGAAAAGGGTGCCCCGAAGGACACCCTAATCGTCAGTTATTTAATGGGGGTGCAACCCCATTTTTTGACAGTCTGGCGCAGGAATGCATTTACAATGTATTCTTTTGCCGACTGCAAGATGCAAGTTTTCATCTTTCTGATCCTTATGCTTAGCGGGTTAAAGCCCGCAGCCTCATTGGATGCACCACAGCACCCAATCCGAGGTCCCTGGGTAGGGTGGATCAGATTTTGAAAGCCTACACAACCAATGTACACGGAAATAGCCCAACATACAAGATTTTGTGGTTTGCGCGCTGTATTGCTCGATTATCGTTAATTCGCCCGCTGCCTTCCCGCCATGCCGCTTCGTTGGCATAGAATTGATGATATTTGCCGCTGATATGATGGTGAGTGCCGATTCCAACCGTCACAGCCGAGAGATAAAGCTTTCAGCCTGATTTGTGCGGGCATCTTTGACTTTGAGCATTGCCGAGTGATTAACACGATCCGAATGTCACGAAATGGGCTGATCGTGCGGCTTAACTCCGCAGGAAAAAGTCGCCGGCCTCGACATCGGTCATGTTGACGCCGATGACGTCGGCGATCTGGTAGGAGTTGGCGTTGGTCATGGCGGACGCGTCGTCGGTGTAATAGAGATCAACCCCGTCGGTGCCGGAATTCGCGCCAAACACCACGACCGCCGGGCCGGCATCGCCGCCGCCGGCATCATATGGCGTCGTGCTTAATGTCGTTTGAGCGGACTCGAAATACGTATCGCCGGCAACCAGGTTTCCTGCCGCACCAAAGCCGAAATCGGCATCCGACAATCCGAAAGTATCGCCATCAGCCGCGCTGTAATCGTTAATCGTATCGGTGCCGAGCGACTGCGCGTGGGCGAGAGCATCAGCGCCACTGCCGCCAGCGAATTGGAATTCATCGGCACCCGTGCCGCCGGCCACCGTGTCGTTATCCTCACCCCCCACCAATACATCGTCGCCGGCGTAACCGAACAAGTTATCAGCCCCGGCCTGACCGTAGAGCGTATCGACGCCGGCGTTGCCTTCCAGCCGGTCCGCCGCATCACCGCCATAAAGCGTGTCATTGCCATCACCGCCAAAAAGGCTGTCGGCGCCGGCCTCGCCGTACAATGTGTCATTTCCCTCACCGCCCCAAAGACTGTCCGCGCCATCGCCGCCCCACAGCGCATCATCGCCGAAGCCGG
>JABIPG010000214.1 GCA_018698795.1 Rhodospirillaceae bacterium | reverse complement strand
CCAATCGACGGCAAACCCGAAGTTCTCAAGCCGCAGTTTGGTGACGCCACCTTGTTCAGGGTCGTCTTCGACCAGCACCACACGATTGTGCGCAGCATCGTCTAACTTGCCGGCAGCACTTCGAACGTTCTCTTGATCTGGCTGTAGCGCCCCGCCCGTGCCCGCTTCTGCGCCGGCACGCATGCTATGAAGGGCGACGATATATTCCTGATACCATGAATCCGGTGGTCGCTCGTCGGTCTCCAGTGCGGTGAGACACAAATGCTCGAGCCGCCGCGCACGCTCGCTCAACTCTGCAAAGCCGAAAGTCCCGGCGGTCCCGATCAATTTGTGCGCAAGCTCGCACGACGCCTCGATCGCGTCTCGAAACAAAGGCGTCGGCGCGTCAACACGGATTGCCGATTGGTGCGACTCAAGCTCCGATAGCCGATCATCAATCTGCCCGGCAAAGACCTGGCGCAGCGCTTCGATCTTGTCCTTAACACTATCGGAAATCGCCATCATACCCGTCGATGCTTGCGCACCCACTCCAAATGGTTGGTTTTTAGTCCCAATAACTCTACATGCGTTGATGCACACATTCAATCCGGGAGCGCCGAGAATTTCCCGTAATTGTTGCTGAGTGTGAACAGCCCAGAAACGGTCACGGCTCTAGCCTTATGCACCCTCAACGACGATCAAATTTCCTCGCGATGCCGAACGGCGGATCGCCTGCGGCCCCGCATAGGCGTCCGATGCGTGCCAGGCCTTAGCACTTTCCACATCCGGAAACCGCAGCACCACACAACGCGGCATCTCCCACTCGCCTTCCAGCACCTCCATCGCGCCTCCGCGTACGACGAATTCCCCGCCGTAGGGTTTCAAGGTTTCCGGCACCTGTTGGCGATAGGTATCATAGGCGTCCGGGTCGTTCACCTCGACCGTGGCGATAATATATGCAGCCATCTCATCATTGCTCCCTATTGGGTGTTGGATTTACCATCACTTTACGCCGATCCGGCCCTTTGGTCATCACTGGTCCTTTGCTCGACACCGGTCCTTCTCTCAACAATAGTGTCATCCCATCTTGATGCCGGCACCGCCAGACGTATGATGGGTTCAGCCGAAACATGGGTGATCCTTTATGTCCGCTCCGCAGCGCTCAGACGACCCGCTAGCGATACCGCAAGCCGAACCGGGAACCATGGAGGCCGGATGGCAGGCGTTGGCGCATCTCTACCACTGCTACTTCACAGGTTTGATTTTGCAGATGGCGCTCAAGCATG
Source organism: Rhodospirillaceae bacterium (assembly GCA_018698795.1). GTDB lineage: Bacteria > Pseudomonadota > Alphaproteobacteria > Rhodospirillales > Casp-alpha2 > TMED8. Next base: position 9,996 of record JABIPG010000214.1, on the reverse strand, counting down.
GCGCCGCGGCAGCCGGGGAGTGGTCGTTTCGATATTTTCGCCGCCAGCACCACGAAAAATTTCTCTCCAGCTTCGAAAAACTCGGTAACGCAAATCTGCCCGACGCGGTAGCCGCGGCGCGTTATCATTACTTCTCCAACCGCATCGGCGGCGTCGAAGTCGAGTATATGTATGAGTCCGACCGAAAAGCCTGGATACGGTTCCCGCATCCGCGCTGGATCTATGATGGCACCGCCATCTGCGGCGTGCCGGTCGAGGTTGGCCAAGGCTTCATCGACGGCTGGTACGGACAAAACGGCGTCACCTTGAACAACCCGCGCTTAGGCTGGGTCTGCACCAGCCAGGATTGCACCGCCGAGATTGGCTACACCGGGTATTTCATGGAGTACGATCACGACCTCTCGGAGGGCGAACGCGTGCGTTATGTCAGCGGCGAAGCACCTCCGCCATTCGATGCAGCCGCCGCCCCGATGCTTGATACCAGCATCTGGACGCCGGAACGATTGGGCAAGGCCCGGCGCAATTACGCCATGGATTACGTCAAATGGGGGCTGTTCGAACTCGTCGATCAACTGGGCGTAGCGCCGGCGCGCGAATTGGCGGTTCATACGGCGGCGCTGACCGGGCGCCAGTTCTATCGCGACCTGCAATTGCGTCTGGGCCTGGAACGCGACGACAGTGCGGCGGCGTTTATTCAGTTCATGGAACGCATCGCCGATGCGCATGGCGACGCTCCATCCTGCGATGACGCTCGTTTTTCCCAAACCGGCTGGCGTTTCGTGCGCGGCATGCCCGAGATGCCGGCGGAGACCACAGATGTGCTGTTCGACGGCTGGAATGAGTTGTGGCGCGGCTGTCTCAGCGTGCACAATCGCTTCCTGGCCTGGGAAACCGCTTCTCGGCCCAACAGCGCAAACAGCAACATTGAATGGCAAATCGGCAAAGCGGACGGGACCGGATCATGAGCGAGCATAACCTCACGTGGCGCGTCGGCGCCGTCACCATCACCCGCATCACCGAATTCGAAGGCCCCGGCGGGCTGAGCCGCTATCTGCCCGATGCAACGCGCGAGCGCGTGCGGGAGATCGATTGGCTGCAGCCACACTTCGCCACCGATGAAGGCCGACTGATCGGCGCCATCCATGCCCTGGTCATCGAGACTCCTGATGCGCGTATCGTCGTCGATACCTGCGTCGGCAACGACAAGCAGCGCGAGGTCCCGGCCTGGAACCAATTGCAAACGTCGTTTCTCGACGACATGGCCGAGGCCGGCTATGGCGCGGACAGCATCGATATCGTCATGTGCACGCATCTGCACGTCGATCATGTGGGCTGGAACACCAAACTGGTCGATGAAGTGTGGATACCGACCTTCGCCAACGCACGTTATCTGTTCGGTCGCACCGAATACGATTTCTGGGCCGCGCGGGGCGATGACCCGCGCTTCGGACCGGTGTTCTCCGATTCCGTTAAACCGGTGTTCGACGCCGGCCTCGTGGATTTGGTTGAGACCGACCACCAAGTTGCGCCGGGCGTGCGCCTGACGTCAACGCCGGGGCACACGCCCGGGCATGTTAGTGTGCTGATTGAATCAAAGGGCGAGCAAGCCTTCATCACCGGCGACATGCTGCACCACCCCTGTCAGATGGCGCACCCCGAATGGGGTGCCGTGGTCGACGAAGACAAACCCCAAGCCGTGCAAACCCGTCACGACGTATTTTCTCGCTTTGCCGGCACGCCGACGCTGGTGATCGGCACGCATTTTGCCGCCCCTACCGCCGGGCGTATCGTGCGCGACGGAGACGCCTACCGGCTCGACGTAAAAGCCAGAAACCCCAAACCAAACTGCGGAGGTGACGACGCATGAAGACAGCGCTAATCACCGGCATAACCGGCCAGGATGGCTCATATCTGGCCGACTTGCTGCTCGCGAAGGGCTACACGGTACACGGCATCATCCGCCGCGCCTCCACCTTCAATACGGCGCGCATCGCGCACATTTACCAAGACCCGCACGAAACCGACCGACGGCTGCACCTGCATTATGGCGAACTCACCGATGGCGGACGTCTGGAGAAATTGGTCGCCAGCATCGAACCCGACGAGGTTTACAACCTCGGTGCCCAAAGCCATGTCAAAGTGTCGTTTGACGAGCCGATTTTCACCTCCGATGTCGACGGGCTCGGGGCGCTGCGCATGCTTGAAGCCATCCGCCAGATCGGCGCCGAGCAGCATATTCGATTTTACCAGGCATCGACCTCGGAAATGTTCGGCCGACCATTGGAATCGCCGCAGTCCGAAACCACCCCCATGCGTCCCGATAGCCCCTATGCCTGCGCCAAGCTGTTTGCCTTTCACCAGGTCCGTCTCTACCGCGAGGCTTATGGCATGCATGCGTCGAATGGCATTCTGTTCAACCACGAAAGTCCGCGCCGCGGCGAAACCTTTGTTACCCGCAAGATCACGCGTGGGCTGGCACGCATCTTGGCGGGACTTGAGGACAAAATTTTTCTCGGCAACCTAGAAGCCAAACGAGATTGGGGACATGCGCGCGATTTCGTCGAGGCCATGTGGCTCATGCTGCAACAAGACGAGGCGGACGACTATGTCATCGCCACCGGCGAAACCCGATCGATCAGCGATTTCCTGGCCGAAGCTTTCGCGTTGGTCGACCGCGATTGGCGAGAATATGTTGAAATCGACGAGCGCTACTTCCGCCCCATCGACATCGATGAATTGCTCGGTGATGCCACTAAAGCTCGTCGTCAATTGGAATGGACGCCAAAAATCAGTTTTTCCGATATGGTCCGGGAAATGTTGATTGCCGATATGGAACTGCTGAACCTGAATCCCTCAAACTTCAATCTGGTTAAGGCGGCATACGAAAACCCTTGAGAAATTGGGGGCGACAATTCACAACACCATACCCAATTAGTGTGTTGTAAGTGTATTTGCGAGGCTGAGTTCTTTGAGCCAGATGATCGACCCGTTTGGAAGGCATGTCAGCTATCTCCGTGTATCGGTCACGGACCGCTGCGATTTCCGCTGCCACTACTGCATGTCGGAGGACATGTCATTTCTGCCGAAAACAGACGTCTTGTCGCTTGAGGAACTGGATCGTATTTGTTCGGCTTTCGTGCGCAAAGGGGTTCGAAAAATCCGCCTCACAGGTGGCGAGCCCCTGGTCCGGCGCGGCATCATGAGCCTAATTGAAAGCTTGGGCCGGCATGTGAAGGCCGGCGATATGGACGAGTTGACCTTGACCACCAACGGCTCGCAACTGGCACGCTATGCCGAGCAATTGGTCGAGAACGGCATCAAACGCATTAACGTCTCTCTCGACACCCTGGACGGTGAGAAATTTGCGGGCATTACGCGCTGGGGCAAACTCGACAAGGTCATGGTCGGCCTGCGCGCCGCCAAGGCGGCTGGTCTCGCCATCAAAATCAACGCTGTGGCGTTACGCGGGTTCAACGACGACGAACTGAGCAACATCGTCGCTTGGTGCGGTGAACAGGGCTTCGACCTGACGATGATCGAAACCATGCCCATGGGCGATATCGGCGGCGAACGCGTCGATCATTACCTGCCCTTGTCGGAAGTGCGCGAACGCCTGTCCGAAACCTGGACCCTGAACGATATCCCCTACCGTTCCGGCGGCCCTGCGCGGTTTGTCGAGGTCGCGGAAACCGGTCGCAAAGTCGGCTTTATCACGCCCATGACACACAATTTCTGTGAGTCCTGTAACCGCGTGCGCCTGACCTGCACCGGCACGCTTTATATGTGCCTGGGCCAAGACGACGCCACCGACCTACGCACGCCGCTACGCGCCTCGGAGGGCGACGAATTGCTGGAAAACGCCATCGACGAAGCCATCGGGCGAAAGCCCAAGGGCCACGATTTCGTTATCGAGCGCGGCGAGTCTGGCCCTGCCGTCGCCCGCCACATGAGCGTCACTGGCGGTTAATGGCGGTTAACGGCGGTTAACGGCGGTTAACGGCGGCTAAGTTTTTCAGTTATCGTGTGGTATTTCGACTGCGGCGCCGCTGGCTTTGCAGCAACTGCCGCTGGCGCGCTTCCAATTGCCGCACGAGATCGCGCTGCTGCTGCTCCAACGAACGCGCCAACTCGACCTGAGCGCGGGTGCGCTGCTGGGCCGCGTTGGCAACTTCCTGTGAGTAAGATACTTGCTCTTGGCGCAGTTGCGCCGTGCGGCGGCGGATTTGCTGTACGCGCTGGCGGGCTTCGGTCATCAACTCGCGTACCCGGCGCTGCTGTTCAGCGCCCAATTCGTCCAAGGTCAGAATATCCTGCACCTGATTGAGAATTCGTTGCACGCTGCGTTGCTGGCGGCGGATTTCGCGCGCCGCGCCGGTACCCTGCTTCTTTTTGCGTTTGCCCGAAACGCATTTCATGGTCTGCGACGAAGCGTCGTACTTTAGGAAAAACCGTCCGCAATCGGCGGCCGTATCCGCACGCGCAGCCCCGCTCGCCGCAACCAAACCGGCCAGCGCCAATACAACAAACATGCATCGCCAGATCACCATCCGGGCGAGTATAACACATCTCACCCGAAGAGCTGATTCAAACAGTTAACCGCTTTTCACTTGAATGCGCCGGGGTTTATCTTCTTCCTGGGTAGCGTGCTTGGACAGCACGACCCTCAGCACGCCTTTGTCCGAATGTGCTTCGATGCAATCCTCATCGCCATCAATCGAATTCTCCGCTAAGATCGAAACTCGTGACAATTAGGGCTGCCGATGAGGGTCACATGGCACTACTGACATGGTCATCCAAGTATCTGACGGGCATCGACGCGATTGATCGCGACCATCAGGCTTTGTTTGACGCCATTAATAATCTGCAGGCCAGTATTTCGGGCGACGCTGACGCCGCCGATGTGGGCGAGACACTTAGTATGCTGGTCGACTACGTGGACAGCCATTTCGCCCGCGAGGAAGAACTCATGCAGTCTTGCGACTACCCGGATCTCGTCGAGCACATGCGCATTCACCGCAAAATTTCCCATCAGGTTCATGACTATCAAACCGTATTCGAAGAAAACGGCGAGATTGTCGACATGCGAGAATTTGTGAGCTTTCTCGGTGATTGGCTAAAGGGCCATATCGCCATCAGCGACGCCGATTACATCCCGTTCGTAAAAAGTGCGGGCAACAAGAGCTAGAGCAGATCCGCCATCATGCCTGTTATCTACATCGACGCCGATGCCTGCCCCGTAAAAGATGAAACGCTCCGTGTTGCCGAGCGCCACGGCCTGAAAACCTATCTGGTTTCCGATGGTGGCATTCGTCCGCCGGCATCCCCCCTGGCGCAATTGATTATCGTCGCCCAAGGCGCGGACGCCGCCGACGATTGGATTGCCGAGCATATCACCACCGGCGACATCGCCGTCACCAACGATATCCCACTGGCCGCGCGCTGTTTGGAGAAAGACGCCAAGGCCATCCGCCCCAATGGCGAGCCCTTTACCGAATCCGCGATCGGCTTGAACTTGGCCAACCGCGAATTGATGGCGGGCCTGCGTGAAACCGGCGAAATCACCGGCGGCCCCCGTCCATTTTCCAAAGCCGACCGATCACGGTTTTTGTCAGCGCTGGAAACCATGGCGCAGGCGGCGGTCCGCCGGTAAAACACGGGATTTTCAGGCCATGGGCGCCGTTCATTGGGCGCGGCAACAACCCGCCATACTCAGATAAAATCCCCTCGACAGCTCGGATGGACAACCTTCCAACAACTCGGTAGCTTCTAAAGTCACAGATGCATCAGGCCATTGTCGGCGTGTTTATTGTCGATGCTGACGACGAAAAAGGAAGAACAACAATGAAAGCCATCCAGATACACGAGTTCGGCGATGCCGATGTGATGCGATACGAGGACGTGCCGGACCCAACGCCGGCAGCTGGTGAGGTGGTGATCAAGGTCGGGGCCATTGGCGTCAATCCGGTCGATACCTATATTCGGGCAGGCGTGCATTTGATCAAGCCAGAGTTGCCATACACCCCAGGCGGTGACGGGGCGGGCACCATATTGTCGCTGGGCGATGGTGTTGGCCAATTCGAGATCGGCGACAGGGTTTATGTCGCCAACGGTGGTGGTAGTGGCTGTTATGCCGAACAGGTGGCCCTGCCCGCCGACCGTATCATGCCATTGCCCGACAATGTCAGTTTCGCCCAAGGCGCGGCAATCGGTACGCCCTATGGCACGGCTTATTGGGCCTTGGTGAACCGCGGGCGCGGCAAGGCGGGGGAAACCGTTTTGGTCCATGGCGCCAGTGGCGCCGTTGGCACCGCCGCGCTACAGATCGCCAAAAGCATGGGTATCAACACCATCGGTACAGCCGGTAGCGAACGCGGCCTGGAGCTCGTGCGCCAACAAGGCGCCGCCCACGCGTTGGACCACACGCGCGATGGCTACCTCGATATCATCGGTGAGCTGACCGACGGCAAGGGGCCGGACTTGATCCTAGAGATGCTGGCCAACGTGAACCTGCCCCGAGACATGGAAGTGGTCGCCAAGTACGGCCGGATCGTGGTGATCGGTAACCGCGGCCCGGTTGAGATCAACCCCCGCGAGGCGATGATGAAGGAACTCGACATTCTCGGTATCGCCCGGTTCAACGCGACGCCCGATGAAATGGCCGGGCTCAACGCCGCCATCGGGCGCGGCCTGGCGGATGGCAGCTTAGCGCCGGTGATCGGCAAGGAGCTCCCCCTCTCCCAAGCCATCGAAGCCCACCACGCGGTATTGCAGCCCGGCGCCTACGGCAAGATTGTGCTGAGCCCGTAAGCGCCCATCAGCGCTGGCATTACCCCTCGATCAGCGAGAAGGTCATATCCGCACCCTCTTCGCGCATGGGTATGAGCGCTTGATACTCAGGGCTTTGGTACCAAGTTCGCGCCGCCTCTGTATCGGGAAATTCGATCATCACGAACCGATCATAATCGGCGTTGCCGGCCAAGGCTTCGACAAACGCGGCGCGGATGGAAAAATTGCCTCCATGGGTCGTGACGGTCTTTCCGGCGGCTTGCGAATAGGCCTTCAGTTTTTCCGGGTTTTTGAGTTTCACCTCGATTGCAACGTAGGCAGCCATCAAGTCTCTCCCATTGATCTGTGTTGTCGCGGTTTACTCGGCCGCCATGCCGACGAGATTTCTCTCAGGGAATTGCAACACCAGCATCTCCATGCCTTCCGCGCCGGCGCCAATGATTGTCGGCGACTCATCGGATGTAACAAACAGACACGACAGATGCCCATAGGATTTATCGTTCAGCGTCATGGTGCCGCCCGTCACCACCCAATATTGTCCGCCGCTGTTGGTCGCCACCGGCACGCAGGCGCTGGCATCCGGGCCGAAGCGCGCCATGTAAGCCACCAGGCCGTCACCCTCGGCGTCCAAGACGATCTCAAATTCCGCGCCGAACCGGCGGGCGAGATCTTCGGGCGAGCTGCGGGGGATGCCGGGCACAAGACGCTGGCGTTGGTTGCCCTTGATCAGCTTGTCGCGTGAGCCGGGCATATATTTCGCGCCCGGGTCCCAGCGCGCACGCAAGGTGAAATAGTCAATGCCGTCCGGCCCGGCAACAATGGGGCCGTAGGGCGAGTGGCCATTAGCGTACTGCACCGTCAACGGCTGCACATCGTGTTTGCCGAACGTGCCCGACCCACCGACGAACACCTGAAACTGATTGGTCTCATGGAAATGCGGCTCGGTCACGGCATCGGGGGGTTGATGCACGAAGAAGCCTTGCGGCTCGCCAGTATCGTTGGCCTCATTGCCCTCCAGGTAGTAGCCGCGCACCGGCGCTGCGCCCACGTATCCCGCCAGGATATAGTTGCGAGCGTTGACCTCAACCGTCGCCGCCCCGTCAGCGGCCTCGTCAGTGGTTTTTCCGTAAATCATAATGCGGAAAACTAGCGCCAAAATCGAACAATGAAAACACCATCCCGTCATGCGGCGGATATTGCCCCGCGCCGCCGGTCGCGCGATAGTAACGCTGGGAAGGGAGGCCCCAATCATGAGCACATACAATCCTGTGACCACGCGGCTGCTGAGTTTTCACGATGCCGTGGACGATTTCATATCCGGCAAAGACACGCCGCGCGATTACCTGGAGCGCTGCATCGCCACCATCGAGGACCGCGAACCGGACGTAAAAGCCTTCGTGGTGATGGACCTGGACGCCGCCCGCGCCGCCGCCGACGCATCCACCGCGCGCTATAAATCGGGCACCCCGCTATCGCTCATCGACGGCATGCCCATGGGGATCAAGGATCTCTACGACACCGCCGACCTGCCGACCCAGATGAACAGTAAATTGTTCGAAGGCTTGCAGCCTGATTTCGATGCCGCATCGGTTTATGCACTCAAGCAAGGTGGGGCTGTCATCATCGGCAAAACCACCACCACGGAATTCGGCCTCGGTGCCGCACCCCCGACCCGCAACCCGTTCGATCTCGAGCGCACGCCCGGCGGCTCATCGAGCGGCACGGCGGCGGCTGTGGGCGCATCGATGCTGCCCGCCGCCACCGGCTCTCAGGTCGGCGGCTCGATCATCCGCCCCGCCGCCTACTGCGCCAACTATGGTTTCAAACCGACGTTCGGTGCGCTGAACCGCGCCGGCGGCCGCTCCATCGCGCCATCGGGCTCGCACCTGGGCACCCATGCCGGCAGCCTCGAAGACATGTGGCAAGCCGCCCGCCAGATCGCCCACGTGGCCGGACCGGACGCCGGGCACACGCCTCTGCTTGGCCCTATGACGCTGCCCAAAGCCCGCAAGCCCCAACGCCTGGTGCGGATGTACACCGGCGGCTGGGAACTGACGGATGAGATGTCCCAACACATCTTCGAAGACCTCATCGATGATCTACGAACTGCGGGTATCGAGATCGTCGAACCCGATGAGTTGCCGGTGACGGCGGCCTTGGAGGCCAGCTTCCAGGCCGTCTACCCTTATGCCGCCAGCATTCTGGGATATGAGATGCGCTGGCCGGTACGTGAATACTGCAACAAGGATGCCAGCAAGGTTTCGGAAGTCATCCACCAGCGTTTGGAACTGGGCGAAAACATGACCGCCGACGACTACCAGCGCGCACTCGCCTTCAAAGCCAAGCTGACCTCGGAGGTCGCCGCCGTGGCGGGCTTCGCCGACGGTTTTATATCCTTGGCCTCGCCCGGCCCGGCGCCGATGGGCATCACATCAACCGGCAATTCCGCCTATCAGGTGCCCTCTTCCCTATCGGGCATGCCGACCATGACGCTGCCGTTGCTGGCGTCGGAAGGTCTGCCGCTCGGCGTACAGATCGGCGGCTTCCACCATGGCGACGCAACACTGGTGGCGCACGCAGCCTGGCTGCGTGATTGGAGACTAACCGCGTGAGGATCACCATCCTCGACGACTATTTCGACACCATCCGCCACCTGCCCTGCTTCGCCAAGTTGGGCGGCCACGAGGTCACCGTGTGGAACGACCACGTGCAGGAGGTCGACGCCCTGGCCGAGCGCCTGACCGACACCGAGGCGCTGGTGCTCATTCGCGAACGCACGCATATCCGCACCGCCCTGCTCGAACGCCTGCCCAACCTCAAGCTCATCAGCCAGCGTAGCGTTTTTCCGCACATCGAAATTGTCCGACATGACGCTACAGGCGATATCTGCCATCACCCGCAGGGCACATCTTAATTCCGATTGGAATCGAAAAGCAGACGCATTTTGGGCTTAATGGGAACTTCGGCAATTGACCCGTTGCAGCCTTTTAAACCATAGTTCCGAATGTGCTCGTGAAAGGTCGTTTTGATTGGCCGTTTATCTGCGATCAAGGGCTGCATTCCATTGGTTATAATAGTCTTGCCTCATAAATGCGAAAAGATTAAATGCATCCTTATTTATTCCTAATTAGGGTGTCAATCCGATGATGTCGAACAAGGTCATTTTGGTTATTGTTGATGGGCTCAAGTATCAAACGTCATTGGAGCATT
>JABIPG010000281.1 GCA_018698795.1 Rhodospirillaceae bacterium | reverse complement strand
CGCCATAATTTGGAAACCTTATTGACGGCATCAGAATGCGTGCCTTCAACCGGTGTGAGAATGCACCAGCGTTTGTCGAACAGTGTTGCGAAACCGGCTTCGGGGCCGGAATACTCCGTACCCGCCACCGGGTGCGCCGGCACCAAGTGCACGCCTTCGGCTAAGTGCGGGCCGACGTCACGGATGACGGAAGCTTTGCACGAGCCCACGTCAGAGACGATGGCGCCGGGTTTGATCAGCGTGCCGATGTCTTGCGCGATGGCGGCGTTGGTGCCCAGCGGCGTGCACAGCACGATCAAATCCGCACCTTTTACGGCTTGCGCGGCTTTCAAATGGTAGCTGGTGCCGAGTTTAAGTTTACGTGCGGCGTTCAGCGTTTTGCGGCTGCGCGTCGCGATGGCGATCTCGTCAGCCAGTTTGTACTTTTTAATGGCGCGCGCCAGAGATGAGCCGATCAGGCCGATGCCGATCAGCGCCACTTTGTTGAATAGACGCGGCTTGCGGCGGGTGGTCATGAGTTTCTCCCGAGAAAACGCGACATGCATTCGACGACGCTCTCCATTTCGCCACGCGTACCGATGGTGATGCGTAGGCAATCGGGCAGGCCGTAACCCGCCATGCGGCGCACGATGATACCTTCACCCCTGAGAAAGGCGTCGGCGGCTTCAGCACCGTGATCGGGACGGTTTTGGAAACATACCAATAGAAAATTGCCGACGCTATCGGTCACCCGCAACCCTAAGCCGATCAATTTGCCACGTGTCCAGGGTAGCCATTTATCATTGTGGGCACGGACATTTGCGGTGAAGGTTTTGTCGCGGACAGCGGCAGTGCCGGCGGCTTGTGCGGCGGCGCTGACATTAAACGGGCCGCGCACCCGGTGCAGCACTTCGGCAATATTGGTGGACATGTATCCCCAACCAAGCCGCATGCCGCCAAGGCCGTAAATTTTTGAGAAAGTCCGGGTCATGACGACATTGTCGTGCGCTTCCACCAGTGCCGCGCCATCGCCGTAGTCTTCGCGGCTGACGTATTCGGCGTAGGCGGCGTCGATCACCAACAGCACATCATCGCGCAAACCGTTGCGCAATCGTTGCAGTTCGGACGCCGGGATATAGGTGCCGGTGGGGTTGTTTGGGTTGGCAACGAATAAAATTCGGGTTTTGTCGGTCACCGCGCCTAACAGCGCATCGACATCGGTGGTTAGTTCGGTTTCGGGTGCTGTGACCGGTGTTGCACCGACCGCCTTGGCGGAAATCGGATACATCAAGAAGCCGTGCTCTGAGTACAACACCTCATCGCCGGGACCGGCATAAGCTTGGCACAGCAGGCTGATGATCTCATCCGAACCGGCGCCGCATACGATGCCCGCGGCATCCAAGGAAAATGTTTTGGCGATGGCTTGGCGCAACTCAGTGCAATCGCCATCCGGGTAGCGATGCAATTGCTCGGCCAGGTTGCCATAGGCGGCGCTGGCCAGCCGACTTGGGCCGAGCGCGCTCTCGTTGGAACTTAGTTTGATCGTTCGTTTGGCGCCATCAACAGCCGAGGCGCCACCAACATAAGGGGCAATCTCCATGATGCCTGGCTGCACGCGTGGGGTGTTCATGCCTGGGGTTCCGCCTGGGGTTCCGTTTGGGGTTCCACAGATGCCAAATCAGCCTCACTCAGCGGTGTACTGTAGCCACCCATTTGGATGATCCGTGACACCCGGTTACCGAGAGCGTCCTTGAGCCGCAGCATCTGCCGGCTATCGGGGCCGATGAAGCCGAACACCTCAACCAGATAGGTCCAACCCGGTGGTCGGCTGGGGTCATGCCAAAGCTGGTGAAAGGCAGCGGAAAAACCAGCTTGTGATAAAGCGTTCTCAATTGCTGGGAAGCCGATGTCCTCTTCCGCTTCAATCGCCAACATTGAGCGGTCACGGCCGGTTTCCTCTTGCGGCACCGGGCAAATGACCACGGCGTCAAGATTCTGGTCATGAGTATTGGCGCCGGGAATGAACGGCAGCCGTGCGATCACACGCGGCGTTTCCGGCGTGTCGCTGACTAAAAAACGCCACCACGGCTCATCGCGGTCACGGCTCGGGAACGGCAGCACGCCGACGGTGGCTTGCTGTTCGCGCACGGCCTCGACCACGGCGCGCGCCGATGTGTGGCGTTGCATTTGCGTATAAGTACCATATTGGTCGCGCGCCAGGTCCCAATAGCCGGGTGTTTCTTCGGGATGAAAAACAGCAACGGAAAACGGTCCTTCGAAACTCAAAGTGGCGACGATCATTTCACGCCAGATGCGGCAAAGCTCGCGTTTCGGAAACGGGCTCCGGTGCTCGGCACACAATCGATAGAGGATCTCCGCTTCACGTGCCGGGCGGATTTTGACGGCGGTGTCCTTCTTGATTTCGCGCACGCCTTCAACCACACGAGTGCGGCGTTGAATGAGGTCGTGCAGCGACACATCGATAGCATCAATTTCATGACGCAGTTGCAGTAATTTTTCTTCGTTGACAGTCATGGTCGGTCCCGTATTTGTCGGCTTCGACTGACGCTCAGCCGAAGCCAGCTAGTGATAATGGTAAGGTCCGGTAAAATCAAAGAAAACCCCGCTCATGGTTCGTCGCTTCGGCGTTTTGGATTTGGTTCGGTGGCGACCCGGCGTGACTGTTTCGGCACTGGGAGATAACGCCGAAACGACGTTTTAGCGCCAGCGGTGGTACCGGCGTAAATCTGCTTTGTGGCTTCGGCGATAATGACGCCGCCGAGTAAGGAGAAATACCTGGAGCCGATGGCTTCCCAGGCGCCTGCAGCGGATTGGATCATCCGTGAACGAAGCGGCGGCATGAACAGCGCGCGTGTCATCTGCGCCGGGGTGAACATGTTTTCGCGCAGCGTGTGGGAGAGCTGCTGGCCAGAATAGGGTAAGCCATAGCCGAATGGCGTGCGCTCGAACCGTGCCCACAAACCCCGCCGGTTGGGCACGATGACGATCAACCGACCACCGCCGGCCAATACCCGCCATGCCTCACGCAACATTGGGCGTGCCTGTTCACTGTATTCCAAGGCATGCACCAAAATTACCCGATCCATGCTCAGGTCCTCGAATGGTAGCGCTAACTCGTCCACCAGAGCGGTTCGACCGGGGCCGTCGTTGGGCCAATGCAACACCCCTTGGCGGGACGGCATGGCGGCGATGACACGTCCGGCCTGTTCGCGAAACCCAGCCAGATAAGGCACCGCGTAGCCCAACCCGAGCACCGATTGTCCCTTCACGTTGGGCCACATGTCGCCAAGGCGTGCATTAATCTGCCGCTGGCACTGCCGCCCCAGAGAGGTGCTATAGAAATCCCGTATATCGATGACATCGCGCCACATGGGCTTCAGCTTACACCGCTGCCGCCGGGATACCAGTCATGCAAATGCACGGCTTTTCTGAGCGTTCCAATATGATAGGATTTAGGCCACAGCTTCTGGAACCCCATCACGGTAAAGGCGATCTTATGCAACTGTACTACTGGCCGACCTCTCCATACGTGCGCAAAGTCATGGTTTTGGCCCTGGAGGCCGGCGTAGATGGCCAATTCGAGGTTTTGCACACAAGCCCGTTTAAGACCGGCCACGACCTGCAGGATCGCAATCCGCTCGGTAAAATTCCGGCTTTGCTGCTTGATGATGGTACGGCGCTGTTCGATTCGCCGGTGATATGCGAATACCTTGATAGTCTGCACGAT
>JABIPG010000180.1 GCA_018698795.1 Rhodospirillaceae bacterium | reverse complement strand
GCCACTGCCAGACATCGCCGGTAAAAGCGGCTTTGGCGTTCAGTTTGAATTGATGCACATAAACTTGGCCATCCAACATTTGCTCGGCGGGTTCCAAGATTCGCGGATGGCGGACGAATTTGTCGTATACGTCGTTGTAGGTGTGAGCGGCGAACGCTGTGCGCACGGTATCGCCATCCTTCTCGCGAAAGTTCTCGTCGCGGCGTTGCGCAAAGATACCCGGTATCTCCCCTTTCAAGACGGCAACTTCGTCGGCGGAGAACAGTTCTGGGATAATGACATAGCCCTCTTCGTCGAACTGCTTCAGTTGTTCATCATTCAATTTCATAAGGCACCCTTCCCCTCTAATAGAGGAATCATACCCCCCTGCCCGGCAATCTTGAAAGCCCCCTCTTGCCCGCTGGGCCACAGCGGCGCAAAATCGGGCCATGAACCAGATCGAAATCCCTGCTGCCTTTTACCGGGGCGGCACATCAAAGGGCGTTTTCTTCCGCGAAGAAGACCTCCCTGCCGAACGCGCAGAGCGCGATGAGATTTTCCTACAGGTGATCGGCTCACCCGATCCCTACGGTCGCCAACTGAACGGCATGGGCGGCGGTATTTCGTCACTCTCAAAAGTCGTCAGCGTCGGGCCGCCCACACGAGACGACGCCGATGTTGATTACACGTTTGGTCAGGTCGCAGTGGATCGGACCGAGGTCGATTATTCAACAAATTGCGGCAATCTGTCGTCGGCAGTTGGTCCGTTCGCCATCGACGAAGGCTTGGTGACGCCCAATGTTTCCGACGGCATCGCCACCGTGCGCCTGCACAACACAAACACCAGCGTGGTGATCCATGCTCAGATCTCCGTCGACGGCGGAAAAGCCGCTGTGGTGGGGGACTTCGAAATCCAGGGCGTATTTGGGACCGGCTCGCGCATCCAACTGGATTACCTAGAGCCCGGCGGTGCCACCACCGGCAAGTTTTTACCTGCTGCTGGTGAGGTGATAAGCGCCCTCGATGTACCGGAGGAAGGGACGATTACGGTTTCCATGGCCGATGCGGCCACTGGCATGGTGTTCATTGCCGCCGATGACCTGGGCCTCACCGCCACCGAAAGCCCCGAAGCCATTGACGGCGATGCGATCCTCATAGCGAAGCTGGATCGCATCCGCCGCGCTGCCGGTGTTGCCATGGGGTTGGCCAATCGCCCCGAAGACGTACCGTTGACCAATCCGCGCGTCGGCTTGCTGGCTGCTCCCCGTGAATTCATTGCCCTCGATGGCGCAACCGTCACTGCCGATAGTCAGGACATCACTGTGCGCGTGCTGTCGCTCAAGAACATCCACCGCGTATCCCCGCTAACCAGCGCGCTCTGCTTGGCCGCCGCCGTCAAGGTCGAGGGCTCGCTGCCGAACCGGATAGCACAAGCAAACGGTGGTGATCTCCGCATCGGCACGCCGTCCGGCGTTTTGCCCGTGGGCGCAGAAGTCGCGCATCAAGACGGCCTGTGGCAGGCAGTCTCAACGCGTAGTTACCGAACTGCGAGGCGCCTGATGCAAGGCAGCGTGCTCATTCCAAAAACCTAATCCAGGGCAGTGAAGATCGCGTCCACGGCGCCGTCCCAATCGTCAAGCTCCGGCTGGCGGAACAGTCGCATGCTTGGATACCAAGGACTGTCATCGCGGCCTTCGAACCAACGCCACTCACAGGCATAAGGCAAGATTAGCCACACCGGCTTACCCAGCGCGCCCGCCAAATGCGCAACCGCCGTATCTGGCGAAATCACCAAATCGAGATTGAGGATGACTGCTGCTGTATCAGAGAAATTCTTCAACGATTCGCCAAGCGGCGTGATGGCATCCGCCAATCCGGCATCGGCGATATCGCCAGCCTCGTCATCTTTTTGCAGGCTGAACAGTCGGATATCAGGACGCTCCGTAAGGCGCTTGAAAACCGCCAAGCCCGGCGAGCGCCATTCATTGCGTTGATGAGCAGAGCTACCTTTCCAAACTAACCCGACACGACATTGGTCAGCGGTTGCGGCCAAACGGTTCCGCCATACGGCCTCCACGCGCTCTGGCACCGACAGATAAGGCACGTTCGAAGGCATATTGTCGAAACCCGTTCTAAACACGCCAGGTAAGCTCATCATCGCCACCTGAAAATCGAATGGCGGCAACGCCTCGCCATAGAGCACAACGCTATTAACGCCATTCACACCGGCAACCAACTCAG
>JABIPG010000250.1 GCA_018698795.1 Rhodospirillaceae bacterium | reverse complement strand
CGGTCGGCGCCACCGAGGTCAGCAACGCATTGCGGATACCGTGTTCGGCGATGGCGGCTTTCACATCCATGTCCAGCGCCTGGATGGTTTCACCGGCGAGGTATTTGTCTTTGTCGAATAACGGAAAAGCGCCCTTCTCGCGCGCCAGCTCCACCGATGCCAGGTAGGCGGCGCGTTGCAAACGCCGCATCCAGGTTTCGGCTAATTTGACGGCACGCGCGCCGCCATAGCGCGCGCCGCACATGATCAGCGCATCGGCAAGCCCGGTGATGCCGAGCCCGATACGGCGCTTCGCCTGCGCCTCGTGGCGTTGTTCATCTAAGGGAAATTCGGAAACGTCGATGACGTTGTCCATCATGCGCACCGCCGTGCTCACCAACTCGTCCAGCGTATCGAGGTTGAGTGATGCGGTCTCGGAGAACGGCTCATCGATCAGGCGTGCCAGATTGACAGAACCCAACAGACATGCCCCATAAGGCGGCAACGGCTGCTCACCACAGGGGTTGGTGGCATGGATGGTTTCGCAGTAGTTCAGGTTGTTGCGGGCGTTGATGCGGTCGATGAAGATCACGCCGGGTTCGGCATAAGCAAACGTCGCTCGCATAATACCATCCCACAGTTCGCGCGCAGGTAGGCTTTTGTATGTTGTGCCCTTGAAGGTGAGTTCCCACGGCTCGTCGGCCTTCACCGCTTGCATGAACTTGTCGGTCACCAGTACAGACAGATTGAACATGCGCAGCCGCCCCGGCTCGCGCTTGGCCTCGATGAAGGCCTCGATATCGGGATGGTCGCAGCGCATCACCGCCATCATGGCGCCGCGCCTGGACCCGGCACTCATAATCGTGCGGCACATGGCGTCCCAGACATCCATGAAACTGAGCGGCCCCGATGCGTCCGCACCCACGCCCTTGACCGCCGCCCCCTTGGGCCGAAGGGTGGAGAAATCGTAGCCGATCCCGCCGCCCTGTTGCATGGTCAGGGCCGCTTCCTTGAGACCATCGAAGATGCCGGACATGTCGTCGGGGATGTCGCCCATGACGAAACAATTGAACAGTGTCACCCTGCGCGCCGCCCCCGCGCCCGAAATGATGCGCCCGGCGGGCAACAGCTTGAACCCGTCCATGGCATCAAAAAATCTTTGTTCCCAATGGGATGGATCGGACTCTTTAACCGCCAAGGCACGTGCGACCCGGCGCCAAGTGTCTTGCACGGTTTTATCCACAGGCTGGCCGTCGGCACCCTGAAGTCGGTATTTCATGTCCCAGATTTGCTGGGAGACGGGTGACAGATCGACCATGTTTCCTCCGGATCGCGCCCAAAGCGGCGATAATCGCGAACCAATCGTTTCGACTTAGAAATGGCCTGGCCAAATTGGCGAAATGCCGCAAACCAGCGGCTACTCTATTTGCCAAAGCATTACCAGGGCCTTGATTTCCCTTGAAATTTAGGCGTTTCGGCTTAAATCGTCAAGGATTGTTCTCTTTTTGTTTCCACATTCGGCCCCAGGAAATATCCCAGACCTGAGTGCGAAAAAACATCATAGACTCCAAGGGCTTGCGATTTTACCCCGGGGATTCACATCCTCAGGGTCTAGACTATCCACAAATCAATCCACAGCCGGGCCGGTGCTTGGCGATGCCTCGTTTGTATCACGATTTTGTACCAGCGCCGGGCGTGTGAGCGGATATCTGTCCGCGCCCTCTAGCGCCAGCCGTTCAGCCGTACTTTCTATTTGAGTCTCAAGCCTTTGCATGAAATCGCGACGCTTCATGTCCGTCGGCAACGGCGGCAAAAATTCGATAATGATGGTGCCGGACTGCTTGGCGTAGCTGCGCCGCCCCCAAAACAGCCCCGAATTCAGCGCCACGGGAATGACCGGCGCATCGCACTGTGAATAAAGCGCTGCGATTCCCGGATGGTAGGGCCGATGGGTGCCAGGCTGGGTTCGCGTGCCTTCCGGGAAAATGATCACCGGGCGGTCATCGGCCAGGCGCTGGCGGGTATCGCGCACCAACGCCTTTAGCGCCGAAGCGCCACCGTCGCGGTCAACCGCGATCGCCGCGCATTTGCGCGCAATCCACCCCCAAACAGGAATTTTCACCAATTCCTTCTTCAATACATAGGACGGATCGCTGAACAGCAGATAAAAAACATAGGTGTCCCAGGCGGATTGATGCTTGCTCGCATAGATAGCCGCGCCATGAACAATGTTTTCACGACCCCTGATCTCGAAATCCAGACCGACCAGAAATTTCAGCGCCCAATGTTGCGACCAGGCCCAAATCTTGACCGCCCGCTGCATGACGGGCCGTGGAAACGGCAAAAGCAAGAGCATGATGGTCACGCTGACGGCCGTCCAACCGATAAACACGATGTTGTACAACCCAGACCCGACAATCGATCGCAAACCGCCCATGACTTCCCCGGTCCTCAGTCCTATTGGCGCACCGGCGCGCCGAACATGTAATCCGTCCGGTGGCGCACCCAGGCCATAAGAAATTTGCTGAACTCACTCATCATCAGGGAAGCCGTCCCGGGCCACGCCCACCATTCCTTTTGTTTGACATGTTCAGGGAAAACCGGATTGGGCACGATCGTCACCTCCGGCATGGCATTGGCGAACTCAAGCTGGCTGCGTGGCATATGATAAGCAGCCGTCACCAGCCGGATTGAGGCGACCCGGTTCTCCTTCGCCCAACGGGCCGTTTCATCGGCGTTG
>JABIPG010000119.1 GCA_018698795.1 Rhodospirillaceae bacterium | reverse complement strand
GGTGATAACGGGTCGGGCATGCATGTCCACCAGTCGATCTGGAAAGACGGCAAGCCGCTGTTCGCCGGATCGGGGTATGCGGATCTGTCGGAAATGGCGCTCTACTACATTGGCGGCATCATCAAGCACGCACGCGCGCTGAATGCCTTCACCAACCCGTCGACCAACAGCTATAAGCGGCTGATCCCGGGTTTCGAGGCGCCGGTGCTACTGGCCTATTCGGCACGTAACCGGTCCGCCAGTTGCCGTATCCCGTTCTCGGCCTCACCCAACGGTAAGCGCGTTGAAGTGCGCTTCCCTGACGCCGTTGCCAACCCCTACTTGGCGTTCTCCGCCATGCTGATGGCTGGCCTTGACGGTATTCAGAACAAGATCCACCCAGGTGATGCCATGGACAAGGATCTCTACGACCTGCCGCCTGCCGAATTGGCTGAAATCCCAACGGTTTGCGGGTCGCTTCGCCAAGCGCTCGAATCCCTTGATGCTGATCGCGATTTTCTTAAGAAAGGCGATGTCTTTACCGACGATGCAATCGATGGTTATATGGACTTGAAATGGGAAGAAGTTTACAACTTCGAACACACCCCGCATCCGGTCGAATGGCAGATGTACTACTCATCGTAGGAAAAACGCCAGAAGAACGGAGAAGGTACCCCCACCTTATCTCCTGACCGAATGCGATTATGCGGCCGTCCCGATACCCCCATCGGGGCGGCCGTTATCGTTTGAAATGGAGCTAGCGCCGCGGCGGAAGTTTGACACGAAACGTACGCGTGCCGTCACCATCAACTTTGCAATGCGCCCGCACCGTCACTTCTCGCAGTCCCACAGGGATAGCGACACGCGCCAGCGATCGGGTGAATGGCTGCTCATCAACGTGCGGATGATATAGCACGCGCGTTGCTATGACTTCGCCGTCGGGCCCCAGTATGTCCCACTTGTCGGCGTAATGCTTCCAGCCGGTATCTTTGTGAAAAACCGTAGTCGAGAACCCATAGGTGCCGTCGCCGTTGCGGCTGACCTTGACGTCGAGTACCGACGGAGCACCGGCGAGCCCCGGACCGGGTAGCGAAAGCGTGAGAATAATTGCCGCAGCGGTCCATCTGAAAAATCGTACAAACATCGAACGTTGCCTCTCTTAAAATTTGCGTTAGCTGCAAGCGAGGGAGCGAACAGATTGGAATCCCCTATCGATTCAAGGTGCGCAAAAATCCTCGTGGATTCAAGAGGTTGCTACCTAAAACTTATAACGTTTATTTTTTGTTTGACTATTGTTCTTGTTTTGTTCTATTTTAATCATCAACAACGAATGAAACAAAATTGGGGAAATGCACCATGGATATCAGCAACTTGTTTAGAGACTTTGCCGCCTTGTCCGCCATGGCTTTCGCGGGTTACGCGTTCCTGTTGATCAGTTGATTTCGCGCCTATTAATCAGTCGATTTCAGGTGGGACTGGGCGTTTTTGTCGATTTTCATCGATGGCGACGAACGTGAATATACCTTCCGTCACTTTGACGCGGTCGCCGGCTTGCCGGCCACGTAAGACCCAAGCTTGGATGCGCAACTTGATCGATGTCCTGCCAATTTCCAGCACATCGCCATAACAACACAGGACGTCGCCCACATGCACGGGGTTGTGAAATACGAATCCGTCGACTGCGATCGTGGCCACCCTGCCCTGCGCGCGCATACCGGCAAGGATACCTCCGGCGATATCCATTTGACCCATGAGCCAGCCGCCGAAGATATCTCCGGCAGGGTTGGTATCACCCGGCATGGCCAAGGTTCGTAACGCCAATTCGCCGCGCGGTTCCTCGAGATCGGTTGATTCTTTTTCAGACATGGTCGCGCTCCCGCAGGTTTTACAATATCTAGTAACGATTAATCCACAAATATACCCTATCATGCTTGCAGCCCAGGGGTAGCCTTGATTAGGATGCGGCTAACCCACGAACTTCGCTTTAACGTGCAGGATCAATATGCAGACCGATTTGTTTCAAGCAGGCGCCACCGGTAAGGGTAAGGCGAAAACGACGGAAAAGCCCGCCAAGCGTCCGAGTGCGCTTCCGCAAAAAGAGGTCGCCCAGAAGACCCAGAAACCCCAAAAGTCCGGGACCAAGGTTGCGACCGGTGACGGCGGCTACACCGCTGCTGACATTGAGGTACTGGAAGGCCTGGAGCCCGTTCGGTTGCGGCCCGGTATGTATATTGGCGGAACGGATGAGCACGCGCTCCACCATCTTGCTGCGGAGGTGTTGGACAATTCCATGGATGAGGCCGTTGCCGGCCACGCCAGCCGTATTGAAATCGAATTGACCGTGGATCAAATCGTCGTCATTTCAGACAACGGTCGCGGCATTCCCGTCGATCCGCATCCCAAGTTTAAAGACAAGTCCGCGCTTGAAGTGATCCTGACGACGCTGCATTCGGGCGGTAAATTCTCTGGTGATTCGTATGAGACCTCTGGCGGGTTGCATGGTGTCGGTGTTTCCGTGGTCAATGCGCTGTCTGACCATTTAGAGGTCGAAGTGGCGCGCGATCAAAAGGTTTGGAAGCAAACCTATAGCCGTGGAAAGGCCACAGGCCCCCTGACCCCGGCCGGCACGGCGCGGAACCGCCGCGGCACGACGGTCAGCTTCCATCCTGACCCGCAGATTTTCGGGCCGCGCGCGCATTTTAAGCCATCCCTCCTTTATCGCATGGCACGCTCCAAGGCCTATCTGTTCCGCGGCGTGGAAATCCGTTGGTCGTGCGATCCGAAATTACTCAAAGGCGAGGACGACACACCGGAGACGGCGGTGCTGCATTTCCCGGGCGGACTGTCCGACTATCTGACATCGGCGCTCGGAACCCGAAAAACCATGACTCCGGTGCCGTTTTCGGGCGAATCGAAGCTTAACGGCGGTTCCGGTAAGGCGGAATGGGCCATTGCCTGGCCAGTGGATGAGAATGCCTTCTTCAATTCCTATTGCAACACCGTGCCGACGCCGCTCGGCGGCACCCATGAATTGGGGTTGCGCGGCGCGTTGACCAAGGGACTTCGGGCCTATGGCGAGTTGGTGGGCAATAAACAGGCCGCCAAAATTTCCGGCGAAGATGTCACCGGTGGTGCCTGCGTGATGCTATCCGTGTTTATCAGCGATCCGCAGTTCCAAGGCCAAACCAAGGAGAAACTCTCCACCGCAGAAGCGCAGCGGTTGGTCGAAAACGCTGTTCGCGACCATTTCGATCACTGGCTTTCAGGCGCCCCCGATGCCGCCAAATTGCTGCTGGAACATGTGATTGAGCGCGCCGAATACCGGCTCAAGAAACGCGAGCAGAAACAAACCAAGCGCCAATCCGCAACGCGCCGGCTACGCCTGCCGGGTAAGCTTTCGGATTGTTCGAACAACACCCGCGAAGGTACGGAGCTGTTCATCGTCGAGGGTGATTCGGCTGGCGGTTCCGCCAAACAGGCGCGAGATCGCAAGACCCAGGCGGTGCTGCCCTTGCGCGGCAAGATCCTCAACGTCGCCAGCGCCACCGTCGACAAAATGAAGGCGAACCAGGAACTCTCGGATTTGATCGAGGCACTGGGTTGCGGGCTTGGCGACGCGTTCATGGAAGATGATTTGCGCTACGATAAAATCATCATCATGACCGATGCAGACGTCGATGGCGCCCATATCGCGGCGTTGTTGATGACGTTCTTTTATCAGGAATTGCCGGGATTGGTGGATGCGGGGCATCTGTATTTGGCCTTGCCGCCGCTGTACCGTCTGTCGCAAAGCGGTAAGATCGCTTACGCCCGCGATGACGCGCACAAGGATGAACTGATGGCCGGCGATTTCAGCGGCCGCGCCAAGGTGGAAATCAGCCGCTTCAAGGGATTGGGCGAAATGCCGCCGGCGCAGCTCAAGGAAACCACCATGGACCGGGCGCGGCGTACTTTGGCGCGGGTTACGGTGCCGGCGGGCCATAACGACGACGAAATCCATGAGGCCAAAGACACCGCCCGCTTGGTTGACGCCCTTATGGGCCGTAACCCGGAAAAACGCTTCAAGTTCATCCAGGAAAACGCCGAGTTCGTAGACGACATCGACGTCTAATTCCTGGTTTGACGGACGGTGACGTCAGCCCGATTGCCGATGTCTTGCGAAAGGCGACATCCGCCCCGCTACGCCGTCCCGTTTAACGAACTTGTGCCAAAGCGTGCCGGCAATGTGCAGTCCGACACCCCAAACCAGGGCGACAACCAGGAATTCATGGGCTTCTTCCATGGCTTCGTGCAGCATGGGCGATGAGAACAGCGGCGAAAGCTCAAACCCACCGGGAATGGGGATCGCCGTCGGCAAGGAGGCGCCCGCCAGAAAACCCGATAGCGGCAACAATATCATCAACGCGTAAAGCGCCACATGAACGACCGTCGCTGCACCGCGTTCCCAAGCCGCACCTTCATTGTGGACTGACTTGATCTTGCGCCGACGCATCAGTCTTGGAAGTGCGAGTATAAACACCGCGCCGCCGGCCAGCAGGTGCCAACCCAGCACCGACAATTTCTCGGCGCCGCGCGGCAGTTCTTCCATGATTTGACCGAGAATGAACGCAGCGACGAACAGCGCTGCCATTCCCCAGTGAAGCGCGATGGTTGAGAAGCCGTGTGGGGCTTGATGATCGTGTGACGACATGGAAAATCTCCCGGATACGTATTTCAACTGCGCCGATGCTAACGCGCCGTTGTCGCGGGAGTTTGTCCGGAATGTAATCGTTTGTCGCAGGCTGTGTAAAAACGCAAGCTGAATGACGCCAGGCGTCTAAAGCCCGCTGTTTTCGGGCAGCCCAAGCATGATGTTCATATTCTGCACCGCTTGTCCCGAGGCGCCCTTTCCCAAATTGTCGAGCAGCCCCATGACTACCGCCTGACCTTGATCTTCGTTGGCAAAGACATGTAAGCGTAGCTCGTTGGTGCCGTTGAGGGATTCGGGTTCAATTTTGCTCATCGCCCGGGTGTCGCTCATGGCCGCAAGCGTGACAAACGGCTCGCCGGCGTAGTGATCGGCAAGTGCGGCATGCACATCGGTCGCACTCGGAGACCCCGGCATCGACCAGAGCGGCAACGGCACTTGTACAATCATGCCCTGCGCATAGCGCCCTACACTGGGAACGAACAGCGGCGCGTGCGAAAGCCCGCTCCAGCGCGCGATTTCCGGTACGTGCTTGTGCGCGAGCGTCAGGCCGTAGGGATAGAACGGGGCTTCGGTGAAATCGGCTGATGCCGGGTCTTCAAATGCCGCGATCAGCCCCTTGCCGCCGCCGGAATACCCCGAGACGGCATTGATGGTCACCGGCCAATCGGCGTTGATGATGCCGGCCTTGACCAATGGGTGCAGCATGGCCACCGAGGTGATGGCATAGCAGCCCGGGTTGGTGACGCGCTTGGCGGCGGCGACCGCTTCGCGTTGTCCGGCTTCATATTCCGGAAACCCATAAACCCAACCCTCAGCCGTGCGGTGCGCGGTTGAAGCATCGACGACACGGGTATCTGGGTTGTCGATCAATGCGACGGCTTCACGCGCGGCGTCGTCCGGCAGACACAGGATGACCAGATCGGCGGCGTTCAGCATCTCGCGACGGCGATTTGTGTC
>JABIPG010000107.1 GCA_018698795.1 Rhodospirillaceae bacterium | reverse complement strand
GACCGTGGTGGCCCTGGCCGAGGCCTTGAGCGTCGGTCGCCGTGCCGGCTTGGACGGTAAACTTCTGTTTGAGACCTTGACCAAATGTTCCGCCGACAGCTTTGCGTTGCGCAATCACGGCATGAAAGCATTGTTGCCAGGCGAGTTCCCTGAACGCGCCTTTCCGACCACGTATATGCTGAAGGATGTCGCCTATGCGCTCGATCTGGGCCGGGAACAAGGTGTACGCATGCCGGGCGCCGAACTGGCTAAAAGCTTGCTCGAAGAAACCGCAGAGGCCGGCTATGCTGAGAATTATTTTCCGGCCTTGATAAAGGTGCTGGACCGCGGCGATTGACGTTAGCGCAATAAATTCGTGCATACTTGTGCGATCGCGCCCATATGTGGGTTCAAAATGAGAGGCCTTCCATGCTAGCATCCTAGGCTCGCAAGCAGGAGGTTCGAAAAGCCGGTTTTGGGATTGCAGATTTCGATCAACGCTGACGATACGGCCATGGAGGGCATGCCCGATCCATTGCGCGCTATCGTCACTTATTGGCAGGCCGTCAGGCAGGACCGATTTGCGCCAACATGGGCTGACTTTCACTTGGATGAACTGGACCCGCAACTCGTTCCCTGGTGTAGCGTGGTTGACGTTGTTGATGGCGGGAGCGACTTCACCTATCGATTTTGGGGCACAGCGCGAGGTGCGCTGCAACGCCACGACATGACGGGAAAAAGCGTTCGCGACCTGTCTCCCCCTGAATTGGCAGAGGCGGTAATTGGCGAATACGCCAAGATGCTGAAACGCCGGAAACCGGTATGGTTCTCGCAGGACGTGATTGTCGATGACGAGCGCAAATTCACCTACCAATATCTCAGGCTGCCGCTTAGCGATGACGGCGAAACCATCGATAAAATTGTCGCTTTCAGCCACAATAGGCGCGGTTTTCGCGAATTGGAATCGATGGCCGAAGCCGGGCTCAAGTAGATCAATCCTGCTTCCCATCGCACTGCAGAGAGGAACCGCCATGGCATGGATAGAAACAATCCCATATGGAGAATCGCAAGGCCGCTTGCGGCGTTTGTACGACCGGGTCAAAGGGCCCGGCGATAACGTCGATAATATTATGATGGCTCACAGCCTGCGCCCGCACTCCATGGAAGGGCATATGGCGATCTACAAATATGTGCTGCATCACTCAAACAATACGGTGCCCAAATGGTTCCTGGAAACGATCGGCGTTTGGGTCAGTGGGCTGAATAATTGCGCTTATTGTGTTGAGCATCATTTCGCCGGCTTGGCCCGGCTGTTGGATGATGATGAGCGGGCGCACGAGATTCGCGTGGCGCTGAGCGATCAGAATATCGATGCCGGACCTTTCGACGCGAGCCACAAAGCGGCGCTACACTATGCGAAGCAGCTAACCCTTGCACCGGACCAAACAACCCAACAGCATATAGCGGATTTACGGGCTTCAGGGTGGAGTGACGGGGAGATCCTGGAGATCAATCAGGTGACGGCGTACTTCTGCTACGCCAACCGCACCGTGTTGGGTTTGGGCTGCACGACGGAAGGCGATATTTTGGGATTGTCGCCAAATAACAGCGACGACGCGAACGACTGGTCGCACACCTAGGCCGCCAGGCGGGTTGATTGCGCGTGCCTTGAAATCCATACACTCCGTCACAAATTAGTATGACTTGAGTCGGGAAGGATTCCATCGCGTGGCTATTGCCGAAAACCAAGCTGCTTCCGATGCGCCGTTGCGCGAACCGGAAAGCGATCGAAGCGCACCGGATTTGCCGGCGCGTGCACGGACGCGGGTTCGAAAGTTTGCAACTCGGGTGCTGATGATCTTCGCGCCCGTGCATCTTTATGTCGCATGGAGCCTGATTCCGGACCTGACGCCGGAGCCGATACTGCAGGCTTTCGGTGGCGTCATCATGGTCGTTTCAACCGTATTGATCCCGTATGGCACGCTTGCTTCACAATTCGTATCACACCAAGCCCTGGTCGACCGCTTGGTCTGGGCGGGCTCGTTGACCATGGGATGGTTCTCGTCGGTGCTGGTTCTCACCTTGGTCCGCGAAACCGTGCTGTGGGTGCCGGGTGTACGGCCATGGGCGCACGAAAGCGCTTTGGCGGTTCTGGCGGTATCGGTTGCGGTCACGGTGGTAGGTTTTTTCAACGCGCGCCGGGTGGCACGTGTGGTGCATGTCGATGTTCCGCTTGCAAACCTGCCGCCGGCACTCGACGGGTTCACCATTGCACAGATCACCGACATTCATGTCGGCTCAACCATCAAACGCGACTACGTTCAGGGAATCGTCGAGCGGGTCAACGAATTGAACGCCGATATCGTCGCGGTCACGGGCGATGTGGTCGACGGCAAGGTGAGCCGGCTTTCGGGCGATACCGCACCGTTAGCACAGTTGCGGGCCCGGCATGGCGCTTATGTCGTCACCGGCAACCACGAGTATTATTCCGGTGCTGATGACTGGATGGAAGAGTTCCGCCGATTAGGTCTTCAGACGTTGATGAACGAGCACAGGGTTATCGACCATGATGGTGCGAACATCGTCGTGGCGGGGATCAATGATTTCAGCGCTGCCAGGGTCAATCCAGCCCACGAAAGCGACCCGGCTGCGGCCATCGCCGGCAGCCCTGACGGCGCGCCCAAGGTGTTGCTTGCCCACCAGCCGCGTTCCGCCGATGCGGCGCTTGAAGCCGGGTTCGATCTACAACTTTCCGGCCATACGCATGGTGGACAGTTCTGGCCCTGGAATCACTTCGTCCGCATGCAGCAACCCTATACGGCCGGGTTGCACCGCTTGGGCGCTCTGTGGATCTATACCAGCCGGGGAACGGGCTATTGGGGGCCGCCGAAACGCTTCGGCGTGCCGTCGGAAATTACACTGATCAGGCTAACGTCCCAACTGGCGTCCCGGCTGATACCAGAGGCGTGACAGGC
This sequence comes from Rhodospirillaceae bacterium, assembly GCA_018698795.1. Classification (GTDB taxonomy): domain Bacteria; phylum Pseudomonadota; class Alphaproteobacteria; order Rhodospirillales; family Casp-alpha2; genus TMED8. The sequence continues at coordinate 5,759 of JABIPG010000107.1, read as the reverse complement.
AGAAGACGGCCAAAAAAACGGGGCCTCTTTGGCCCCGTATGCACGTCTCTTTCTGTGAGCCGTAATTCGTTGGTTCGTTCAATCTTTAATTCAGCCGTCCCGGCAATTCCTTGATGGCGTCGTCGAGCATGGCATCGGCTTTGTCCGCTGAGACCTTGCCAGCCAGAATTTCGCGGGTCGCGTCCAAGGCGATGTCGACGGTACGCGCCGTCAGCTCTTCCAAGGCGTTGGTTTCAGCCTGGGCGATGCGGTCCATAGCCAGCTTCTCGCGGCGCGCCAGGGCCGCGACCAAGCGTTCTTCGCCATGCTGGGCGATGCGACCGGCTTCTTCTTCGGCACTGGCCTTGATTTGCTTGGCTTCTTCGGCAGCGTCGCGCTGTTTCTTCTGGTAGGTGGCGAGCAGGTCCTGCGCCTCCGTCAGCAGCGTTTCGGCTTCGTCCAGGTCGCTTTTGATCTTATCGGCACGCGAATCGAGCGCACCGGCGATCAAGCCCGGGACCTTGAAGTAAACCAATGCCGCAATGAACAGGACAAAGGCGACGGCTACCCAAAATGTCGGATCGTGCAGCATCTCTCGGTCCCCTTAGCCTTGTGCTTTCATGACGCCATCAACGGCGGCGGCGGCATCGCTTTCCGACGGTGCCTCGCCAACTAGGCGTTCGGTGGCGCTCACGGCGACCTCAACGGCCACATCGCGAAGGTGTTCCACCGCCGCTTCGACCGCTTTGGCGATATTGGCTTCGCTTTCGGCGACTTTCGCCTGCAGCTTTTCACTCAATTCCGCCTCACGCTGAGCTGCGGCCTCCACCAATCTGGCGTTGGCTTCGGCAATCGCGCCTTGCGCGTCGGCGCGGGCTTCGGCCAGGGCCTTTTCATAGGCCTCGATCGCGGTTTCCGCCTCTTTCTTAATCTCGGCGGCCCGTTCCAGGTTGTCGTCGATACGTTTCTGGCGGGCTTCCAGGGCGTCGGAGATCTTCGGCACAGCAACGCGCCACATGATCACGAACAACACCAAGAATGCGACCACGAGCCAGAAAATCTGACCAGCAAACGTATCGATCTGCTCTAGTTGAGGCATGAGCGGACTCCCGGCACTACCGCCCGGTTACCACGAAGGCATTGCCGGGCAGGGCCGAAACTAGGGGTTTAGCCGAACAGGATGACGAGCGCGATAACCAACGCGAACAGCGCGATGGCTTCCACCAGCGCGAAGCCCAGCATGGTCATCGGGAACACGGCAGCCTGGGCGGCCGGGTTGCGGCCGACGGCCTGAATGAACGATGCGAAGATGGTACCGATACCGATACCGGACCCGATCACACCGATGACGGCAAGACCGGCACCCAAAACTTTTGCGGCTTCCAATTCCATGGAACTATCCTTTCTATTACTCGAATAAATTTAGAGTTGTTGATTGAACTTAATTGATGCCCTTGATACCCAAATCCTAATGCAGGTGAAGTGCGTCGTTGAGATATAAGCAGGTCAAGATGGCGAACACGAAGGCCTGCAGAAATGCGATGATAATCTCAAGCCCGGTCAGCACCACGATGAACCCCAGCGGCAACCAGCCGCCGACAAGGCCGAGCGAGATTACAAAGCCGGCGAACACTTTGAGCAGCGTATGCCCGGCCAGCATGTTGGCGAACAGCCGCACGCTCAAGCTGATCGGACGAGACAAATAAGAAATGATCTCGATCGGGATCAGCAGCGGCGCCATGTACATGGGCACGCCCGGCGGCATGAAAAATGAAAAGAAGTGCATCTTATGCTTGGCGATGGCGATCAGCGTCACGCCCACGAAAATTACCATCGCCATGGCGAAGGTGACAGCGATGTGGCTGGTGAACGTGAACGAGTAGGGGATCATGCCCAACATGTTGCCGAACAGCACAAACATGAAAACGGTGAAGATGAACGGGAAATACGTGCGCCCTTCGGAGCCCACGGTATCTTTGACAAGATTGGCGATGAACACATAACTGAGTTCCGCCATCGATTGCCAGCGGCCCGGCACCAATTGCGCGCGGCGCATGCCGAGCAGCAGGAAGGCGCTGACGGTCAGTACCGTGAGCACCATGAACGTCGATGAGTTGGTGAACGAAACGTCGATCTCACCCAATTTCATGGGAATCAACGTCTTGATCTCGAACTGCGCGAGTGGACTATGTCCTTCAGCCAAAGCTTTTACCCCTCGTCCGGACCGGTCTTGTCTTCGGTCCCGTCTTCACTCTTTTGATATCCCACCGCGTATCCGAAGCCCGAAGCCATGCGATACACGTTGAGTATGCCCGCACCACCGCCAAGTACGATGAAACCAAGCATAAACCACGGTCGGGTCCCCAGCCAGTCGTCGATAAACCATCCGACTGCAACCCCGACAGCGACGGCGGAAACTATCTCAACTGACACCCGAAAAGCAAGCCCAAGTGGGCCACCTTTTTCCGACTTTTTCGCTGATTTCTGTTTCAGCGGGTCCTGGGCTTGTCCGCGGGCGCGATTGAGGCGCTCATCGAGCTCTTCCAAGGCCCTTTTATCGTCGTCATCGGTCATCAAAAACCGCTCCGCCAAAGGCGTTTTTGTCTGTCGATTCGTGGACTTACAGCGTTGCGGCCTCCGATGCCAGCTTTTCCGCGTCTAATGGCGTCAGTTCCGGGTCGCCAGATGTGCCTTTCGATACGTAAAAAACATCGGCGTTTTGGGTCGGATCATGGCATTGTGCGTTTTGGGCCGGTTCAGGGTGATCGTGGCGATATGGCCGTCGCGTTCGAGCAGCACCGCATTGTTGCGCATCTGGATCAAGGGCAACCCCCTCGTTGGGGCGCATAATTAAGGTACAGAACAACGCCAACGCCAACGCGGAACCTTAATCTTTACGTCATGTGCCTGCGTTATCATATGGTGAAATCGAAACAAAATCTTCAGAGACCGCCGTCATGAAATCAACCCAAACCCTCAATCGTTGGCCCGTCGTTTTCGGGGCTATCCTCATTCAACTCAACCTCGGCGCCATTTATGCCTGGTCGGTATTCACGCCGGCGCTCAAGGCCGAAGGCTGGTCGAAGCTTGAAACCCAGATTGTCTTTGCCGTGGGCTTGGTCACCTTTGCGCTGGTGATGGTCGGCGCTGGACGGGCCCTGAAAAAGTGGGGCCCGCAAAAGCTGGCGATCCTGGGCGGCCTGACGCTAGGCAGCGGGTATGCCCTGGCGGGCGCATTGGGCGGAACGGGTTTTTGGGCCGTTTGCTTGGGTGTCGGACTGATCGGCGGCGCGGGAATTGGTCTCGGGTATGTGGTGCCTATCGCAGTCGGTATGCGCTGGTTTCCGGACAAAAAAGGCATGATTACTGGGCTTTCCGTCGCCGGTTTCGGCTTCGGAGCAATGGGCTGGGTGAAATTGGCCGGTGCGTGGGGGCATCTGATCGAGCAGTTCGGATTGTCTGCGACCTTCATGGCCTACGGTGCGGCCTTCGCCGTGTTGACCGTTATCGGCAGTATCTGGATGCGCATGCCGCCCGACGGATGGTTGCCCGAAGGCTTTGAGCCGACGGCACCGGCGGCGGCCAAGGGCCGTGAAGATTTCACCGTGCCCGAAATGTTGCGCACGCCGCAGTTCTATCTGGTATTCATCACCTTCGCCGTCAGTGCCGGTGGCGGCTTGATGTCCATCGGCTTGATGAAGCTCTATCCTATGGAAGCCCTACAGGCGGCCGGCTACAGTCTGGCGGCGGCGAGCGCCATTGCCGGCACTGCCATGGCGGTATTTTTCAGCCTTGCTAACGGTATCGGTCGCATCGCCTGGGGCACCATCAGTGACCGTATAGGTCGGCGGCGCTCGGTCATCATCATGACCGCGACGCAGGCCATGATCTTGTTTGTTTTCACCAAAATGGCGGGTAGCGAATATCTGCTGTATTTGGGCGCCATGTTGATCGGATTTAACTTTGGTGGCAATTTTGCGCTGTTCCCAACCCTGACGGCGGATTTGTTTGGCAACGACCGGGTCGGACAGAACTACCCGTTCATTTTCCTTTCCTATGGTGTCGGCGGCATCGCCGGGCCATTGCTGGGCGGCACGCTGGGCGATATGGGCAACTTCCCGCTGGCGTTTTCCATTTGTGCCTTGGCGAGTCTGGTCGGAACCGTTTGCATGATGCTTGTGCGCCATGTGGATCATACCGAAGCGGTGCGTCCGGCTAGCATGCACGGGTTCTTGCATCAGATGCATCTCGAGCACCTGGAGGACGTCGTCGATCACGCCCTGCACCCTGAACATTACAAGCGGGTCGAGGACGCAGAGCCAGAAAAACCCGAAAAGCCAGAAAAGCCTGATAAAAACCGAAAAACCGCCGCCTAACCCTTCACGGCTATGTGAAGGTATGGGGGCGTTTTTCCATGCCTGTCCGCACACGATTTTGATTATCATTCCATCTTCCGCATTTCAGGGAGGATGGGAACATGACCCGCCAGACAGCAGATCAGTTCGACCAGGAACTACTCGATATCTACGACGAATATGTGCACGGCGAGATCGACCGCCGTGGATTTCTCACCAAAGCGGCGAAGTTTGCCGTCGGCGGCCTGACGGCAGCGACGCTGCTCGATACCTTGTCGCCCGACTATGCGCTGGCCAAGCAGGTGGACGAAACCGACAGCCGTATCAAGGGCGAGGCCATCACCTATGCATCACCCAAGGGCCATGGCGATGTTAAGGGCTATTTGGTGCGACCTGTGGGCGGCGGTTCGCGTGGCGGCGTTGTTGTGGTGCACGAAAATCGTGGTCTCAACCCCTATATCGCCGATGTGGCGCGGCGCGTGGCGGTGGCTGGGTTCACCGCGTTGGCGCCAGATGGCCTGACGCCGCTTGGCGGCTATCCCGGCAACGATCCCGACGGCAAGGTCATGCAAAAGAAGCTCGACAAGGGCAAGCTGCTGGAAGATTTCATCGCCGCCTATGGTCATCTGCGCGCCGATGGATCATCCAACGGCAAGGTTGGCGTGGTCGGGTTCTGTTACGGCGGTGGGGTGTGCAATTCGATGGCCGTGCAGTTGCCGGAGCTGGCGGCAAGCGTGCCGTTCTACGGTCGTCAAGCCAAGGCGGACGACGTGCCGAGAATCAAATCGCCGTTGTTGTTGCACTACGCAGAATTGGACAAGCGCATCAACAAGGGCTGGCCGGATTACGAAGCGGCACTGAAGGCCAACGGTAAGAATTTCACCGCGCATATGTATCCGGGCGTCAACCACGGCTTTCACAACGACACCACACCGCGCTACGACAAGGCATCGGCGGAATTGGCCTGGAGTCGCACGGTCGATTTCTTCAAGGCTAACTTGGGTTAACCGGTATAGGAGGTGGGGCCGTCACGTTGATCCGCCGTCAATAAACGGATATGCATTCCCTATAGAATTTAGGGATAAATGATGGCTCCACCTTCCTCGCCACCCAATAAACAACCACCACCCAATAAACAACCAGATGACGACGCAGAGTGGCATCCGCGCCTCAGGCCTGAGGACGCGGCGGCTCGGCGTATTCGCGGCGCCATGGGCATGCTGCTGGCCTATCCCTGGTTCGATCGCTTGTCGCTATGGATGCTGGTGAAATATTTCTTCCCTCTTTCCCGGTTATGGGCGGCGGCGACGATTTCCAACGGCATCCCCGAGCGCTTTTTGGCGCAGGTGCCACTACCGACTGAGGGCATCGACCTCGACCGCGTGCAGGGGGTTTTGTTTCAGGTCGAGGCGGCGCGCGCTACGG
>JABIPG010000160.1 GCA_018698795.1 Rhodospirillaceae bacterium | reverse complement strand
TTGTACATACCGGATGCATTGTTGTTCACGTGAGCCGACGCATCGGCGGCGTCGATGACGCCTTTTTCAAGTGCGGTGTAAACTTCCGAGAACGGCAGAGACACAGGGGCCGCACCAGCGCGTTTGAACACTTCCGCCGCCAAGCCTTCCGGCGAACGCACTTTGACACCCTTCATGTCGGCAACCGTCTTGATCGGAATGGTCGACACGAAAGCTTCCTTGGCGTATGGGCCACAGCCGACAACGTGAACTTTGCCCTTGGTGTACTTGTCATACAGCTTTTGCAGGATTTCCTTGCCGCCCGCATGCATGCAGAAGGTACGGACCTGATCCACCGTGTCGTAGCCAGCGATCAAATCACCGATAACGGCGAACGCCGGGTCACGGCCGGAGAAATAACTGACAGCATTGAGATCGCCATCCAGAATGCCGTTGGCGACCGCATCAATGGTTTCACGGTGCGGCACGACGGCTTTTGTCGGCAACACATCAATTTTTGTCTTACCGCCGGTCATGGCACCCAGTTTTGGGGCCCAGTTGTCGGTCATGAAGCGATGCGCCCAATCGCCAGCCTTCGAACTGGCCTGCACTTTGAGCGTTTTTGCCGAAGTGTCATTTGACACCCCAACAGTCAAAAGGGCGCCGAGTGCCAGCGCCGTCAAAGTCTTTTTATACACAGAAACTTCCTCCCTTGGATTAATTTGACGAAACAGAAAAACAGTAACTAATATATTAGTATTGCAGTCAAGGGGTTTTTGCGATTGTGTTGTATTGCTGCACCTCTGCGGAGCCGCTTAGATTGCCAACGATGAATGACGAGAGATAGTCGATGCCGCAAACACCCCTGACGTATACGGCTCAGGAATCCAAGCCCCGGCGAAATCCGGGCGTCTCGGCCGTTCAGCAGATTTACAACGCCCTTCGCCATCGCATCATTCATTTCAACCTTTCCCCAGGCGCAAATCTTGCGAAAGGTGAGCTGGCGGCAGAGTTCGGCGTCAGCCCGACGCCGGTGCGCGAGGCACTGTTGCGGCTGTCAGACGAAGGACTTGTCGACATTTTCCCGCAGTCACGCACGACCGTGTCGTTGATTGATGTCCAGCACGCCCGCGAGGTTCATTTCCTGCGTTTGAGTGTCGAGGTTGAGGTTGTCCGCGTGCTGGCCGAAACCATTTCCGCCGAACAGCTTGCCGAATTGGACAATTGGATTCGCAGACAGCTAACGGAACTTGAGGCCGGCGATGAAACCGCATTCAAGATCGCCGATAACAACTTCCACGAGGACATGTTCCGCTATGCAGGCGTGCTGGGGCTGACGCATTTGATCGACGCCAGACGTGGGCATTACGATCGGATTCGCGGGCTGTTTTTGCACGAACACGGGCGACGGGAGACGGTGGTCGAGGAACATTTGGCCATTATGGCAGCATTGAAAGCCGCCGACCCTATTGCAGCAGAAGCCGCGGTGCGCGTACACCTTGGCAAGTCGCTGGCCATCATCGATGAAATCCGCGAACTCCATCCCAATTATTTTGAGTAACTCCGATCACCGAGGTTTGCAGTCAATGAAACAAGTCCTTGTTACCGAACCCATGCATGAAGACGGATTGGCGCTGCTTCATGAACGTTCCGATGTGGAGGTCATTTTCGCCGAAGACCCCTCTTTTGGGACATTGGTAAAATTATTGCCGAGTGTTCACGGTGTAGCCGTCCGGACGGCAAAGCTGGGGGCTGACTTGCTTGCGGTAGCACCGCATCTGGAGGTCGTCTCGCGCCACGGTGTCGGATGCGACAACGTAGATGTCGCGCATCTAAGCGAACGCGGCATTCCGGTCGCCATCGCCAACGGCGCGAATAGCACCTCGGTGGCGGAGCTTACCATGGGCATGTTGCTGATGCTCTCGCGGCGCCTTCCCGCCGTTGATGCGGCCGTGCGCAACAACAACTGGCAGGCGCGCGCCAGCATACTGGCAACCGACTTGGAGGACGCAACCATGCTGGTGGTCGGCTTTGGCCGCGTCGGGCGCAAGGTCGCACCTCGGGCGCGGGCGTTCGGCATGAACGTCACGGTCTGCGATATCGTCCTTGACCGGCAATTGGCGGATGACATGGGGTGTGAGGGAATTGAAGATTTCCGCGAGGCATTGCCGAAGGCGGATGTCGTGACGCTTCATATCCCTTTGGACGAACGAAACCATCACATCATGTCGACGGCGGAGTTCGAGATGATGAAGCCGGGCGGCGTGCTCATCAATTGCGCGCGCGGCGGCGTCGTTGACGAAGCCGCCATGCTGGCAGCGCTGCAATCGGGGCAATTGGGCGGTGCCTGCTTGGATGTGTTTTCCGAAGAGCCTCCACCCCACGACGACCCCGTCATCGCCGCGATCATGGCCCGAGACGATGTGGTGCTGGCGCCGCATGCAGGCGCGGCATCTTACGGCGCCATGCGTTCCATGAGCGTCATGGCGACGCAGAACATTCTCGATTGCTTCGATGGGAAGCTAAACCCCGACAACATATTCAATCTGGGAGGCTTGAACGGCAAATGAGTGACATCTCCACCATGATCGTACCCGCCGACGGCATGACCGCCATGGTCCGCCATATTTTCGAGGCTGCCGGCGCTGGCGGCGAAGAGGCCGAGGCCATTGCCGCTAATCTGGTCGGCGCCAACCTGACCGGGCACGACAGCCACGGCGTAGTGCGCGTACCGCGCTATCTGATGTGGGAAAAAAGCGGAAATTTGCACTTTGGGCGTACCGCCGAGACGGTCATCGATGGCGATGCTTTTGCCCTGATGGACGGCAACAAAGGTTATGGCCAGATGATCGGGCGCGAGGCGGTCGATTTAGGCATTGCCAAAGCGGGCCAGCATGGCGTTTCTGTCGTGGCGCTCAGGCGTTCAGGGCACTTGGGGCGTATCGGGCATTGGGCGGAAATCGCCTGCGCTGCGGGTCTCGTTTCCGTGCATTTCGTCAATGTGGCGGAAAGCATGCTGGTGGCGCCGTTCGGTGCCGCTGACCGGCGAATTTCTACAGCCCCCGTGACCATCGGTGTGGTTAACCCGAACGGTGACGACTTCATTTTGGACTTCGCCACGTCGAAAGTCGCGGAGGGCAAGGTGATGGTCGCGCTTCGCGGTGGCAAGCCTGTGCCCGATGGCGCGCTGGTCGATGGGGAAGGTCACCCATCCAGCAATCCGCTGGATCTCTATGGCGATATCGGACCGGGCGAAAACCCCGATCCACGCAACGGCCCCGGCGCGCTGGTGGCCATGGGCGACCACAAAGGGTCGGGTTTGGCGCTGGCGTGTGAACTGCTGGCCGGCGCGTTAACCGGTTCGGGCGCCACGGGGCCCGGCAAAGCCACGCACAACGGTATGCTGTCGATCTATATGAAACCCGAGATCATGGACGACGGGCACGGCTTCGGCGCTTCGGTGGCCAATTACATTGATTATGTGCGCGCCGCCCGACCGGTCGATCCCGATACGCCAGTGATGATCCCCGGTGATCCCGAACGCAAAGCCAAGAAAGCGCGTTTGCAAGACGGCCTGCCGTTGCCAACTGAAACCTGGAACAGCATCGTCAATGCCGGCGTTGACCTTGATTTAGAACGCCAAACACTTGAAGACATTGCAAACGCCAAACCCATGTCAACGGAGTAAGCACCAATGACCGCACTAAGCCTCAGAACCCGTATGCTGCGGGGAGACATCCTAGCCGGCACGTTTCTCAAGACCCCGTCGCACGAATTGGTCGAAATTTTCGCTATGTCGGGCATGGATTTTATCGCTCTCGACGCCGAGCACGCGCCGTTTGACCGTGCCCGCACGGATGCCTGCCTGGCCGTCGCCCGCGCGCTCGATTTCCCGGTGCTGGTGCGGGTCCCGGACGGCACGCAGGCGGAAATTCTCAAAGTGATGGATTGCGGCGCTACGGGCATCATCATCCCGCACGTGGCAACGCCGGAAAAGGCCCGCGACATCGCAAAATGGTCTCGTTTTGGGTACGGCGGACGCGGTTATGCCGGCTCGACACGCTGGGCCGGGTTTACCAGCCGCACCATGCCCGAACTGCTCAAACAAAGTGCCGAGGAAACTATTGTTATTGCACAAATTGAGGAACCGGAAGGTGTTGATGCCATTGACGCCATCGCCGCAACGGAAGGTTTGGACGGCGTATTCGTCGGACCGGCGGACTTGGCGGTCTGTCTGGGCAAAGACGACCCAGCGGCTCCAGAAGTGCGTGACGCCATGGGTGTCGTAGGGGCGTCGGCGAAGCGCCATGGCCGCGCTTGCATGACTTTCATTCCAAACACCGACAGCGCCGCCGAAATGCAAAAACTCGGCATGTCGATGTTCTTCGTCGGCTCTGAACAGTCCTTCGTACTTTCCGCTGCACGTGACATCACCAAAAATCTGCACGCTCTCGACAAAGGGAACTAATCAATGACCAATCTCACCGATGACGACCTGAAAACACTGACCCAATGGGACACGCCAACGATCTGCAACGCGCTGGAGATCACCAGCCCCGACCGGCGCGGATTTGGGTTTAGCGTGCACCCGTTTGTTTGCCTCGACCCCGCCTTGCCGCCGATTGTCGGCTATGCCCGCACAGCAAAAATCCGGGCAGCCCAACCGGCAACAGGCGATGTCGCCGGCAATCGAATCCCTTACTACGAATACGTCGCCGAAGCACCGGGGCCGACCATTGTTGTCATCGAAGATATCGACCCCAAACCCGGCGTCGGTGCCTTTTGGGGTGAGGTCCATACCACGGTTCACAAAGGCTTGGGCGCGCTCGGCGTCGTGACCAATGGGTCATTCAGAGACATCACCGACAGTGCACCCGGCTTCCAAGCCCTGGGCGGCATGGTCGGGCCGAGCCATGCTTTCGTTCATCCGGTGGATTTCAACTGTCCGGTCACCGTGCATGGCATGGAAGTCGAACACGGCGATATTATTCACGCCGACCAGCACGGCGCCGTTGTGGTGCCCGCCGATGCGGTGCGGAAAATCCCCGCAGCCGTCGATCTGATCACACGGCGCGAGGCCAAGATTCTCGATGCCGCGCGCGCTGACGATTTCGATATTGAAAAACTGAAACAAGCCATTGGCGCATCCGGAGACATTCATTAAGTGGATGCATTGCAGGAGATGAACAAATGATCACCTACCTGAAACGCGGCAAAAGCGCTGACGATGTCGCCGAAGCCGATGCCAAGGTCCGCCAGACGGTCGAAGATATCCTCGCCGATATTGAACAGCGCGGCGACGAAGCCGTTCGCGAGTTGGCGGAGAAATTCGACGGCTACGCGCGCGATGACTTCCGGCTCAGCGAAGCCGAAATCGAAGCCGCCATGGCGCAAGTCTCCCCGTCGGATATCGATGATATCAAGTTCGCCCAGGCACAGGTCCGCAACTTTGCTGAAAAGCAGAAAGAGTGCCTACGAGATTTGGAAGTCGAGACATTGCCCGGCGTGATTTTGGGGCACAAGAATGTGCCCGTGAATGCCGTCGGCTGTTATGTACCAGGCGGCAAATACCCGATGGTAGCGTCTGCGCACATGAGCGTGGTGACAGCCAATGTCGCGGGCGTGAAGCGCATCGTCGCCTCGGCTCCGCCACAGGACGGCAAGCCACACCCGGCCATTGTCGCCGCCATGCACATGGCGGGCGCCGACGAGATTTTGGTGCTGGGCGGCATCCAGGCCATCGGCGCCATGGCGCTTGGCACGGATACCATCGGCGGCGTGGACATGCTGGTTGGTCCTGGCAACATGTTCGTGGCCGAAGCCAAACGGCAATTATTCGGTCGCGTCGGTATCGACCTGTTCGCCGGCCCGACGGAAACCCTGATCATCGCCGACGATAGCGTCGATGCAGAGTTGTGCGCGGTGGACCTGCTGGGACAGGCGGAACACGGCCCCACCTCGCCGGCCGCCTTGCTGACCAATTCAAAAAGCTTGGCCGAAGCCACGATGGCCGAGATCGAGCGACAATTGGATATCTTGCCCACCGCCGAAATCGCCCGCACCGCTTGGAACGACTATGGGTCGGTCATTGTCTGCGGAGACATCGATGAAATGGTAGCCGTGGCCGACAGCCTGGCCTACGAGCACGTGCAGGTAATGACCGAAGATCCTGACTATTTCGCCGACAACATGAGTAATTACGGCGCCTTGTTCTTGGGGCCCCGCACCAATGTTTCTTACGGTGATAAGGTTATCGGCACCAATCACACACTGCCCACCAAAAAAGCGGCGCGCTATACCGGTGGGCTTTGGGTCGGCAAGTTCATGAAAACCTGCACCTATCAAAAAGTTTTGACCGATGAAGCATCAGCCTTGGTCGGCGGCTATTGCTCACGCCTTTGCGCCATTGAAGGTTTTGCCGGCCATGGCGAGCAGGCGAATATTCGTGCGCGACGCTACGGCGGCAGCAATGTTGAACCCTACGGCATCGTGCCAAAGACATGACTGATAAAATCGTCCTCCCGAGAATGCCGAGTTTCCGATTGGATGGCCGGCGAGCGTTGGTCACCGGTGCGGGGCGCGGCATTGGGCGCGCCGCCGCCGCCGCGTTGGCAGACGCCGGTGCCGAGGTGACATTGGCAGCCAGAAGCGCGGATGAGGTTGAAGCCGTTGCAAGCGCCATCCGCGATGCCGGCGGCAAAGCGGAAGCATTGACGCTCGACGTCACCGACACCGCCACAGCCAAAGCGGAAATAGCGGCCCGCGGACCGTTTCAGATTTTGATCAATAACGCCGGCACCAATCGCCCTGCATTGTTAGCCGACATGACCGAGAGCGACTACGACGCGGTCACTGATCTGAATGTCCGCGCCTCCATTTTTGTCGCCCAGGCTGTCGCACAGGGCTTGATGGAGGCGAAGCTGCCGGGCTCGATCATCAACATATCATCGCAAATGGGGCATGTGGGCGGCCCGAAACGCACCGTCTATTGCGCCACCAAACATGCCATTGAGGGCGCCACCAAGGCCATGGCCTGGGAACTCGGCCCACAGGGCATCCGGGTTAACACCATCTGTCCGACGTTCATCGAAACGCCCATGACCGAAGGCATGCTTGAAGACGATGCGTTCCGTGAGCAAGTGGCGGCGAACATTGCGCTCGGGCGGGTTGGCCAGGTTGAGGACATCATGGGAGGCGTGATCTACCTGGCCTCCGACGCATCGGCACTGGTCACCGGTTCGGCACTGATGATCGATGGCGGATGGACAGCGGCATGACACGATGATCACAACCCCTATTGTCCCGCGTGTTTCCGAGACCGATGGCGCGGGACACATAAATAATGTGTTCGTGCCGATCTGGTTCGAGGCCGGCCGACGGGAAATATTCCGCATCCTGACGCCTGACTTGGATTTTGCCCGTTGGCGGATCGCGCTGGTCAACATGAACGTCGACTACGAAGCACAGATATTTTTTCAACAGGATGCCGAGGTTCGCACTTGGATTGAGCGTGTCGGCACCAAAAGTTTCACTGTCGGTGAAGAAATTTGGCAATCAGGCCGGCGTTGTGCACGCGGCACCACCGTCTATGTCTATTTCAACTATGACATCCAGAAATCGGAACCGATCCCAAACGACATCGCCGAGGGCCTCAGCCGCCTATCTCCACCAGAACTCTAGAATTCGACCGCCGTAACGACCGTAAATACACCGAGCGCGACCGTACCGCCGCCGATGACTGCCTGAAAGCCATTGTGCGCCCAGGTCAGGGTCCGCGCACTTCGCATGGGAATACTGATAACAACTGTGAACAATGCCATGCCGGCAATCGAACCCACGCCGAACAGGGCGATATAGAGGAGTCCCACAGCAACTGATTCAGCCGTTTGAACGGCCAACACAATCAACGCGGCTGAACCGGCCATGCCATGCATCAAGCCGACGAGGAGCGCGCGGGTCGGGAAACTCCTGCGGTGGTCGTGATCGTGGCGCTCGGCGTCATGCACCGCTTGACGATCGTCCTTGTGCGAATGGGCATGGAAATGCGCCTTATCGTCGCCGTGCCGATGGGCATGAAAATGAACCCGGTCTCGATAGACCCGATACACCACGTCAGCGCCCAAGATGATCAGCATACCGCCGACAACCGCTTCCAGCACATGCGACAAATGTTCGGAGATCGTCATGTTGAAGATCAGGACGGTGCCACAAACCAAAAATAACGTCAGCGTATGCCCCAGGCCCCACGCGGCGCCATGGCGGACAGCCTGACGAACGGATGTGGCGCGCGTCGTCAGAGATGCCACAGCGGCAACATGATCCGGCTCAAACGCATGGCGAATCCCGATCAAGAAACCGAGGACCAAAATGGATGTCATGTGATCTCCTGACGAATAAACCGTGCCGCTGCAACAGCCGCTTGGCCGAGTGATATCCCGCCATCGTTAGCCGGGAAGGCCGTTGGCGTCAAAACCTGGAAGCCGTCTGCCCGAAGCGCTTCACCAACGCCCGCCAGCAGAATAGAGTTTTGGAATACGCCGCCGGTAAGCACAATGCTTTTCAGACGATCGGCATTGGCAATGTCGCGCGTGGCGGCATGCACGGCATGTATGACCGTGTTATGAAACCGTCGGGCGATGATATCCAGTGCGGTGCCATCCCCGATGTCGGCCAGCAAGTCGGCCCACATTTCGCGCCATATCAAGATCTCGCCACGTGGAAAGACGTAGTGCCCGACATCGCGATCAGCGCATCGGGCCAGGTTTTCCAGCCGGATCGCCGCCTCACCTTCATAGTCGATGTGATCGAAGCAAATGCCCAACGCCGCAGCCACGGCGTCAAACAGCCGCCCCGCCGACGATGCCGGCGGCACGTTGACACCGCGCTCCAGCATCTGAATACACGTGCCCATCGGTTTGGCGTTCAGGGACTTAACAAAATCAAGGTGCCCGAAGTCGCCGTTGATGGCCCCAGCCCCAAAGCTTTGCACCAGATGCGCAAGGACGTTTCGCCAAGGCTCGTGCATGGCTTTGGCGCCACCGATCAGCGGCACTGCGTCGAAATGCGCAACGCGGCGGAAATCCACGTAGTCGCCAACCAAGAACTCCCCGCCCCAAAGCTCACTGTCCGTGCCATAGCCCAAGCCATCCAACACGACACCGAGAACCGGGCCCGCGTCCAAGCCCCAACCGTGCTCTGCCATCACCGAGGCCACGTGGGCGTGATGATGTTGGACCGATACGGTGGGAACACCCGCTTGCGCCGCCATGGCAACGCCCCATTGGGTCGGGATGTAACCCGGGTGCATGTCAACGGTGACCAGTGTCGGCGTGAACTGATGCAAGTTCCGATACAAGTCGATGTTGCAGCGGAAATCAGCGTGCGCGGCGGGATGTTCTTGGTCACCCATATGTTGCGATACGATCGCGTGACCATCTTTGACCAAGCAGAAGGTGTTTTTCAGCTCTCCCCCTGTTGCCAGTATCGCCGGCGCGTCGGCAAAGCCATCGGGCATGGACATCGGCGCCGGGGCAAAACCGCGCGCCCGGCGCAATACCCGCACCGCACCATCGGACTTGCGCACAACGGAGTCATCCAACCGATTGACGATGTCGCGGTCATGCATCAACCAGACATCGGCGATATCGGCCAATCGTTCGAGCGCGTCTGTGTTGGAGATCACTTGCGGTTCATCCGAGCGATTGCCGGACGTTAACACGACTGGCCTTTCCAGCTCGGCCATCAAAACCGCGTGCAACGGCGTGTAGGGCAACATAAACCCGAGCGCGTCCTGGTCAGGCGCAACGGCCTCGGCCAACGCCAATGCGGCGTTTTTCCACGCCATCACCACGATAGGGGCAGCTGGGCTCGCCAGGGCTCCAGCTTCGCTCTCGTCCATGTCGACATAATTGGCGATCATCTCAACATCGCGCGCCATCAGCGCAAACGGCTTGCCGTAACGGTGTTTGCGTTGGCGCAGTAGATCGACGGCATCCGCATTGCCCGCATCGCATGCCAAATGGAAACCGCCGATTCCCTTGATCGCAACAATCCTCCCTTGCTTGATCAAGCCGGCGGCGGCGGCAATGGCATCCTCGTGGTCACCAATATCAAGCTCGGCACCACTTGCATCCGCCAACCAAAGCCGGGGGCCGCACTCAGGGCAGGCGTTGGGCTGGGCATGGAAGCGCCGGTCGGCGGGATCGTCATATTCATGCTGGCATGTTGAGCACATATCGAAAGGCATCATGGCCGTGTTTCGGCGGTCGTAGGGAATGGCGCTGACGATGGAAAGCCTGGGGCCGCAGTGCGTGCAGTTGGTAAACGGATAGCGGTATCGACGATCCAATGGGTCGGCAATTTCCTCGCCACAGTTCTGGCAAGTCGCGGCATCCGGCACGATCCCGGTTTCAACGCCATCACTGACGCTGCCCGATATCTGGAAATCCCGCACATCGGGTTCACCAGGCAAGCCGTCCCATTCAATGGAATCAATCCGTGACAAGGGTGGCGCCTCAACCTGAAGCGCCGCAGTAAAGCCATCCAAGGAAACGGCTTCACCCCAAACCTGGATCAAGACCCCGCCACCATCGTTCAGGACATCGCCTACGAGATTATGGTCATGCGCCAACCGCCACACGGTGGGCCGGAAACCGACCCCCTGCACGAGGCCGCGCACGCGGATGCGCCGACCTTCGATCTCGTTGGATTGTTGGGGCATTAAACTCATCTAGCCGCCCTTAATGCACTGTGCAAACCATGCACGGGTCAAACGACCGCACGATATGCTGCACGGCCACGGGTTCCGTTTCACCCGCACGGATCGGCGCGCCGACCAAAGCTTGCTCCAACGCGCCGGGGGTTCCGCTCGCGTCTCTGGGTGAGAAGTTCCAGGTGGTGGGCGCGACGATCTGGTAATTCCAGATACGCCCGTCACGCACTTTCAGCCAATGGCCGAGTGATCCGCGTGCCGCCTCGACAAGCCCCGCACCTTCCGCCTCATCGGGCATCATTGCATGGGTGCAAAACAACTCGCTTGGGCGGAGGTTTTGAGCCCAGGATTCCATTTCAATCACCACCCGGGCAATCTCAAGCAATCTGGCCAGGACCCTGTTGCGCACGTTTCCACCGCTTTCTCTAACGGCGTCGCGGATCAAGGCGTGGCCATTCACCGCTTGGCGCGCCAGGGCGCCGACTTCAACGACTTGGCCGTCCAGCCTGGGCGCCTTGCACCAGGTATAGCCATTGTCTTCGTTCCATTCGGGGAACGTGTGGCCGTCAAACGGATGCAGCGGATCATTTCCGCCCTGCATCCAAC
This sequence comes from Rhodospirillaceae bacterium, assembly GCA_018698795.1. Lineage (GTDB taxonomy): Bacteria > Pseudomonadota > Alphaproteobacteria > Rhodospirillales > Casp-alpha2 > TMED8. Next base: position 10,950 of record JABIPG010000160.1, on the reverse strand, counting down.
TGTGCGAGACATCCTCGGCAATGCGCGCATCATCCAAAGGCCGCACGGTATTGCTCTCATAAACCCCCGGTGCAAGGAAATGGCCGTCGCCAGAGGCGTAGGCGCCGAAACTCATGAAACGCTCCGCCGCCCGACCGAGGTTGTGCAGCTCCAGGCTTTCCGAGATATTGAGGAATCGCCCCAGATCAGCGTTCGCAGGGCCAGGCTTATCGCGCCAAGCGTTCAAGGCTTCGAGCGTGTTGATAGCGACGACACTTTCCAACGTATCACCATACAAGGTGCGCTCCAGAAACGTTCGAAAGGTGTGCAACAGTGCCGCCAGCCGTGCTTTTTCCTGCGCCTCAATGGACTTCGTCGACCCGCCCGGCTGCAGCGTCAGCGTATGCGGCCACTTGCCGGCCATAAGCCCCAGGATATGCATGAACTGCGCACGCGCCGGCAACATCTCTTGCAAGGCGATCCCTTTCAGGGCGCGAAACCGCTCGGCGATATTAGCGTGCCATGGCATGCCCGCATAAATATCACGGGCGAAGTCCGGCATGAAAAACAGATAGAAATGAGTCAGGTGGTCGGCGACGTTTTCAGTGGCAAGAATCAGATTGCGCGACAAAACACCGTTCGGCGGTATTGCGGAAATCCCTTGCGCCTGTGCCAGCGCGCTCGCCGATGCAGCGGACTGACTAACCGAACAAATGCCGCAGATGCGCGGTGCGTATACAAGTGCGTCGCTCGGATCCTTACCCTGCAAAATCTGCTCGAACCCACGATACAATGGCGATACCACGCGGGCTTCGGCAACGACATCGCCATCCAGGTCGAGCTTGACCTCCAGGTCCCCTTCAACGCGGTTAAATGGTCCGACGATCAAGCGCGTCATAATTTTCGACCTTCGGTCATGGTTTTCTGACCTTCGATCGTGAGCGCGGTGCCAGGCGGATATGGTCCGATTTGGCGTTTTCACGCAGACGTTCCGGCGTTGCCGCCTTGGAAAGCGATGCCAAAGCCACGAACCAGGCTTTCGGCATATCCATCGGCAAGCCGATGGGGATACCGGCAATCTTTGGCGTCTCGGCGAACGGATGGCCGGGCTCTTGGAAGTCCGGCTCGGTGCAGGCGATGCACGGATAGCCTCCCGAAATACATGAGCCCACACCGTTCCAGGCGCGCATGTTACAGTCGCCACTGGCCTGGGTGCCCTTGCAACCCAGGTGTTCCATCATGCAACCGAGATCGCATAATTTCTCGGCACTCGCCTTGAATTCATAGAACTCATTGCGTGAACAGCCATGGTGGACGAGCTTATTGGAAATCCCTTTGGGCCGTCCGAACGCATCCAAGTCTTCGGCCTTCATCGTGCCAGCTGCCAATTGAAACAGCGTCTCCACCACCCAATCGGGATGGATCGGGCAGCCGGAAATGTTGACCACCGGTAGGCCGCCTTTGGCGCGGAAATCGGGCCCGAGCAAACCGCCGGGCTCGCTGCCATCATGCGCCAATCCCATGGCCTCGACATGGTTGTCACCGCCAGCGGTGACACCGCCGAATGCCGCACAACTGCCGATCCCCATGACCGTACCACTGACGCCCGCCAACTCGGCGATCAGGTCTTTCATGGGTTTGTCATCAAACCCCGACATCATGTGGAAACGCCCCGTGCCGCCCGGCCCGGCGATAACCGAGCCTTCAAGACAAAGTATATCGAGCGCGATTTCGCCCGCCAGGATTTGCCGAATGAGAGCGATGGCTTCCGTTCCTGTGGCCTCGCTTAAGGACGGATGCCACAAGAGATCGACCCCGGCAATATCCAGCGAAGCGAGAAAGTCCGGCGATTCCGCACCGATCAGCGACAGCGTACAGCCGCCGCACCCGCCCGACTGCAGCCACATCAGGGTTTTACGTTTATCCATCGCCATCCCCCGACAGCAATGGCAAGGTCAGGGTAAAAATCGCACCGCCATCCGGATGATTGGCGCCCGTCAGCGTGCCGCCCTGCTCCTCGGCCATGCTGTAGCTGACCGAAAGGCCAAGGCCGGTGCCGTCGCCAATCGGTTTGGTGGTGAAAAAGGGCTCAAAAATATGCGGTAAATCATCGGGCGAAATGCCGGGCCCGTGGTCGCGGATGGAAAGCCAAACCGTTTCTGCCTCCGTGCCGCACGACACATCGAGGCGAGGCTCGGGCGTATCCTCCATGACGTCGATGGCGTTTTGGATCAGGTTGACCGCGATTTGGTGGATATGCCCTTTGTGTGCAAAAATTTCCAACGAATCCGGCATGTAGTGGACGATTTCCGGCTTACGCTTGGCGCTTTTAATCACCCAATCGGCAGCCGTGCTCAGAACCGGCGGTAGGTCGAATACCTGCTTGGGCTCAGATTGTTTGGATGAAAATCGCCGCAGGTCCTGGACGATGTCACTGACCCGCTCTGCGCCTTCAAGCGTCCCTTCCACCAAGGGCAAAATGTCGTTCATCACTTTGTCGATTTTCAACTCGGTCTTCAGTCGTTCCTGCTCCTCGACACCGGCACCGGCACCGAGCGCTGAGAGATAGGTTGTAATGGCTTCGCCGTAGCGCCTGAGCGCATGCATATTGCCAAACACAAAACTGATCGGATTGTTGAGCTCGTGTGCGACACCGGCCACCAGACGGCCCAGTGCAGCCATCTTTTCGGTAAAAACCAGTTGCTGTTGGGCCTGGCGCAAAGACTGATGGGCATCATCCAGTTCTTGGTAGGCGCGGCGTAACTCGCCAATGGATCGCCCAATCAACACCATGCCGATCAGGCGGCCTCGGGCGTCATATTGCGATGAGCAGTTCACGGATAACGGCACCGCTTCACCACCAATACCGAGCAGAGAGACTTCACAATCGGCGACGACGTGGTGGCTCCCCAATCGTTCCGTGAATTCGGCGACCCGCTCGGCCATATCCGGTGCGAACAAAGATACCATTGGCTTTCCGATAAGCGTTGTCTCATCGCGGCCTGTGAGGGTTTTCAGCGCGCTGTTCACCTGCTGAATGTTGCCTGCCAAGTCGCAAACGATGAGGATATCGGTCATCGAGCTGAGCACGCTACCAATGAACTGATGCGCTTCTTCGAGTGCGGCGTTCTTTTCTTCCAGTTCCACTTGTGAGGCGACCAGATCGGCATAGACCGAGTCCATTTTATGAATCACCTCGATCCAGGCTTCCTCACCTTCCGGCGCCAGGCCCAAATTGCCCGTCGCCGTCACCTGCTCAATCAGGCCCGGACTTGCATTTGCGCGCGTATCGTCGACACGGCCCATGGATTAGCCTTTCATGGATTGGACATCGGAGGGGTCAGACTCGGTTTGCAGGCTTTCGACTTTTTCCAGGCCGTAGCGTTCCAGCTTACCGCGCAAGCCGACCCGCGACAGCCCCAATTCCTTCGCTGCCTTGCTCTTGTTCCAACGCTGCCGGATCAGCGTTTCACGCAGGATTTTCGCTTCCAGGGATTCGATGCGCTCCTTCAGCGTGCCGTCGAAGCCGGTCAAGATGGCGATCTCTTCTTCGTCATCCGGTGGCGCCGCCATGAGCACGCGCGGCGACAACAGCTCGGCCCCCAATTCCACGCCCTCGCCACCCATGACCAGCATGCGTTGGATTTCGTTTTGCAGCTCACGCACATTGCCCGACCAATGCTAGCGCTTCAGACATTCGATGGCTTCGCGCGAGATGCCGCTGACACGCTTGCCAAGCGACGTCATGGCCGCTTTCAGCAGATGATCGACCAGCACCGGGATATCGATGCGCCGCTCGCGCAGCGCCGGCATATCGATGGTCACCGCAGCCAGTCGGAAATATAGGTCTTTGCGAAACCGCCCATCGCGAACTCCAGCTTCCAAATCTCGGTTGGTCGCAGCCACCACCCGGACATCCACCTTGCGGGTTTGGCTTGAGCCCACGGGCCTGATCTCGCCTTCCTGTAAGACACGCAACAACTTCACCTGAAACGCCGGCGAGACTTCGCCAATTTCATCAAGAAACACAGTGCCGCCGTCGGCGCGCTCAAACAAACCCTTGTGGTCCTCCACCGCACCGGTGAAGGCGCCTTTCTTGTGGCCGAACAGTTCGCTTTCCAGCAATTCGTCGGGCACGGCACCGCAGTTTTCGACCACGAACGCCTTGTCCCAGCGAAGCGAATTGTAATGCAGCGCGCGTGCCGCCAGCTCTTTGCCGGTGCCCGATTCACCGGTCAGCAGCACCGACACATCGTAGGTCGCGATCTGGCGCAGCGTATCGCAGACGGCATTCATGGGGCTGTCTTCGGCGCGGATGATGCCGTCGTTGTCCAAGTGCTTGTCACGTAAGACTTGGCGGCGTGAACCGACGATCCGTTCCGCCGACGGCGAAGACATCTTCAACTCAATCGCCAACAACTCGTTCTGGCGCTGTAACTCGAACAAACGTACGGCGTTCTTGAGTGTCAGCGTCAGTTTTTCCGGCTGCCACGGCTTGGTGATATATTGGTAGATACCGGCGTCGTTGATGCCGGTGATAATGTCGTCGGCATCGGTGTAGCCGGAAATGATGATGCGGATGACTTCGGGCCATTTCTCCCGCGCCTGGGCCAGGAATTCCACCCCCGTTATGTCGGGCATGCGTTGATCACAAAGGATGATCTGCACCCATTCGTCGTTCAGAATTTTCTCGGCCTCTTCGACCGTGGCTGCGGTTTTGACATCGAAATCATCGGACAGGTTTCGTTCCAAAGCCTCCAAGGAGCGGACCTCGTCATCGACGATCAGGACGGTCGGCAAACTATCGCTCATGATGCATCTCGCATTTGTTCCCCCTTCGCTATCACGCTGCGGCGACGGTCGCGATGTCGAGCCAGCGTGACAGGCGTGCGTGACTTGATGATTTTGTGGACGAAGTTATACCGCGCCACATGGTAGCTCGGGTCGAACCCAAAGAAATTCCGGCGCATGCGCGATAGCTCATCGTCGCGGTAGGCCGTCAACGGCTTAGCTGCTTCGTCGTCGGCACGAGCTGCGTTTTTCTCGGCCAGCATTTCCCGGAAGCCGTCTCCTGCCAAGGCATCTGCCTGGGCCGCAACCTCGCGCAGGAAGGCCGAGCGCTCACCGCTGAAAACCGAGTTCGCTAACCCAAGTTCAGCCGCCTCATGCACTGACATGGGTAACCGCGCCTCCGTGATGCGCCGGGCGTTTTCGGGCCCGGCGTGTTTGGGCAGCGAATAGGTCCAAAACTCCGAACCATAAAGATTGCCCATATCCTTGTAGTGTGGATTGAGCACAATGCCGTCGCGCAGCCACACCCGGTCCGCCGCGCGCGCCAAAAACACGCCCCCAGCGCCCGCGTTGCCTTGCAGGGCGGCTATGGTCACATGGCTGTCGGTGCGGATGATCGCCTCGGCCAAATCGTCAATGGCGTTGATGTTTTCCCAAGAGGCATCGGCAGCGCTGGAGGCGGCCTCCAGGTCATTCAAATCCATGCCGTTGGACCAGAAATCCAGCCCGCCCATGAGCGCGATAACTTTCGTCGACCGCGCACAAGCTTTCTCATAGGCGGCGAGCAATCGCCGACAACGCGCTGTGCTCATGGCGCCGTTGTAGAAATCGAAATGCAGATATCCGACGTCGCCGTCTTCTTCATATCGGATTTCCTGGTAACCGTTTTCTCGATCCATCGGCACTTCGGGCAAATCCGCACTTTCATCGGCCAGCACCCGAACCGCCGGCAACTTGAACGGTGTTGCGCATTCGGGGTCGCGCAAATGCCCGATCCATACGGCGCCGTCGATCGTCGCTCGGCAAACGGCAGGGCCTGACTTGGCGATCAGCGCACCGGGTTCGCCCGATAGGCCGTCGGCCGCCCGCGCGTCGTGCAGATAAATCGCACGCCCGCCGACGCTATCTTTAACACCGGGCACACCGTCAGCACTTCTGATTTTCCGCAGGACGGCCTGTGTATCGTCTGAAGTCCAATCGATGGCACGATCAGCTTGCTTCACCGCAGCACGGGCTATGCCTTCCGCGTGGGCCGGGACGGAGGTGCCAGACTGAACGCGTTCCAATGCTTCGGCAACGGCGCAGGAAGCGGCGTCCGTCACTTCGTTGCGATAGATGCTGGATTTCGCGGCATGATGCATGGGGAATGTCGCCGACGCCCACACGGGTCCCGCATCCATTTCCGCTTCCGCCTGCAAGACCGTCACGCCCCAGGTATCTGCATCATCCAAAATTGCCCAATCCACGGATGACGGCCCACGATCACCGACCGGACCGGGATGCACGATCAGGCACAAATGATTGCGCCAGACGGTTTCGGGGATGGCGCGCTTCAGAAACGGCGCGACGATGACATCGGGTTTGAACAAGCCAACCGCTTCTGACAACACGTCGTCATTGATGTCGAATTCAATAGAGACATCGTGTCCGGCTGCGTCCAACTCCACGAACAAGCGCTGGCTAAGCGAGTTGAAACCGTGGACAAGCAGCAAAACACGCATGGCTCAGCAGATCCTCGGCAGCTGTTCGCCGGCCAGCCAGTCGACGATGCGCCCGCCGCCAAAACCGGTTTCCATGGTGACGAAGGCATGTTCGTCCTCGACAACGGTTCCAATGATGGCAGCGTCAGCGCCCAATGGATGCGCCTGCATGACAGCCAACAGCGCCTCGGCCTTTTCACCCGGACAGATGGCAATCAGCTTGCCTTCATTGGCGACGTAAAGCGGGTCCAGGCCCAGCAGCTCGCAAGCCGCCGCCACATCGGGCCGCATGGGAATGTCGTCTTCGATCAATCGCACGCCGACACCCGATTGCTGCGCGATTTCGTTTAGGGTGGATGCCAAGCCACCGCGCGTCGGGTCGCGCAGGCAATGGATCTCCGGCACCGCCTCGACCATGCCCGCCACAAGTCCGTGCAGGGCCGCGCTATCAGATACAATCTCGGTATCGAACGCCAGGTTCTCACGGCTCGACATAATGGCGACGCCATGGTCTCCGATATGGCCGTTGACCAGCACAACATCGCCGGGCTTTGCGTTGGCGCCGGAAATATCAAGCCCGTCGGGCACCCGGCCAACGCCGGTGGTGGTGATGAATACACCGTCACCCTTGCCTTTCTCGACAACCTTGGTGTCGCCGGTGACCACGGGCACACCCGCCGCCTTCGACGCCGCCGCCATGGAAACGACAATGCGTTCCAGATCAGCCAACGGATAACCTTCTTCCAAGATGAACCCAGCCGACAAATACATTGGCTCTGCCCCCGACATGGCAACGTCGTTGACGGTGCCATGCACGGCCAGCGACCCGATATCGCCACCCGGAAAAAACAGCGGCGAGACAACATGGCCGTCGGTGCTGATCACCAATCGGCCGCGGTCGACCGCGAACAATGCTTGGTCATTGCCTTGGCGCAGCAAATCGTTGTCGAAGTGCTGAACGAAAAGCTGATCGATCAATTGCGCCATGGCACGCCCGCCGGCCCCATGGGTCATGTCCACATGGCCCTGGCGCAGGTTGATTGAGGTTGGAAAGCGTTTCGTCACCTTGTTCATGCCACCTTGCTATCTTTTTCAAGGCGGAAGCGGCCATAGGTCCAATAGGCCGCGCAGGAGCCTTCCGACGACACCATGCACGAGCCTTGCGGGTTGTCCGGCGTACACACGGTGCCGAACAGCTTGCAATCGGTGGGCTTTTTCGCCCCACGAAGGATCGCCGGGCATTCGCACCCCTTGACGTCGTTGCCCCGGCTTTCGGTGATCTCAAACCGCAGCTCTGCGTCATAGGCGGCGAACGCATCTTTGATTCGCAGCGCGCTATAGGGCACCTCACCCAAGCCCCGCCATTCGAAGGCACGGCGCAGCTCGAAAACTTCTGCCACCAAGTCCTGGGCCTTGAGATTTCCTTCGCGGGAGACAACGCGGTTGTATTCGTTTTCGACCTCGAAGCGGCCCTCGTTAATCTGGCGGATCAGCATCAATGTCGCCTGCATGACATCCAGCGGCTCGAACCCGGCAATCACCACGGGCTTTTGAAATTCTTCGGCAAAGTATTCATACGGCGCACTGCCGATGATCGAGCTGACATGCGACGGCCCCAAAAATCCATCGATGGCAACCGTGCCCAGCTCACGCACCTCGGGCGATTGTAAGATGTGTTGGATGGCGGAAGGTGTCAGGACATGGTTGCAGAAGACAGAGAAGTTTTTCAGCTCTTCCGCCATGGCTTGTTTGATGGCGACGGCGGTGGGCGGTGTGGTGGTTTCGAAACCAATGGCAAAGAACACCACCTCGCGGTCTGGGTTGTCGCGCGCAATCTGCAAAGCGTCTTGGGTCGAATACACCATGCGCACGTCGGCACCGGCGGCTTTGGCTTTGATCAGGCTGATTTTCTTCGATGCCGGCACGCGCATCATGTCGCCGTAAGTGCACAGGATAACGCCGTGGCGCTGGGCCAATTCGATGGCGTTGTCGATACGCGGGATCGGCAACACACAAACGGGGCAGCCAGGGCCATGCACGAAATGCACGTTGTCGGGCATCAGGTCCTGCACGCCGTAGCGGAAGATGGCATGGGTGTGGCCGCCGCAAAATTCCATCACGTGGTAATCGCGGCCTTGTTCAACGGTTTCAGCAATCGCCGTTGCGATACCTTTAGCCAAATCCTTTTGGCGGAATTCGTCCACGTACTTCATGCCACAGCATCCGCATCATTGGCCCCTATGAGGCCGGCTTCCGCCATCAAGGCCAGGGTTTTCTCGGCCTCTTCGGGGCTGACCTTGTTGAGCGCAAATCCGACATGCACCAAAACGTAGTCGCCGATTTCCACATCCTCGACAAGGGCCAGGGATATTTCCTTCTTCACGCCTTCCAGTGACACCACGGCCGTATCGGCATCGGTGTTGATGGAATGAACCTTTACGGGCAAAGCCAAACACATGGGATATCGTCTCCTGGGCCGCCTAGGCCGAACGCTGCAATTCGGGCATACCGGCAATCAAGGCCAATCGTGTCGCACGGATCCACTGGTACCAACCGTCCATCCCCTCGCCCGACGTGGCCGATACCTGCAGAATTTTAATCTTCGGATTGACCCGGCGCGCATAGTCCATGCAAGCCTCAACGTCGAAATTCAGATACGGCAATAGGTCGATTTTATTGAGAACCATCAGATCGGCGGCATGAAACATGTCTGGGTATTTGATCGGTTTGTCTTCGCCTTCCGTCACCGACAAAATCGCCACCTTGTGCGCTTCACCCAGATCAAAGCCAGCCGGACACACGAGGTTGCCGACGTTCTCAATGAACACCACGCCGCCATCGTCGGGCTTCAAGGTTTCCAGCGCATGGCCGACCATATGGCCATCCAGATGACAGCCCTTGCCGGTATTGATCTGGATGGCCGGCACGCCGGTCTCGCGGATGCGTTCGGCGTCGTTGGCGGTCTGCTGGTCTCCCTCAATGACGGCGAGTGGCAGGTCTTGCTTCAGATCGGTGATGCTTTTGGTCAAGAGCGTCGTCTTGCCCGAGCCCGGCGATGACACCAAATTCAACGCCAGGATACCGTGGTCGGCGAAATAGCGACGGTTGGCGGTGGCGTATTCGTCGTTCTTGGCCATGATGTCTTGTTCGATTTGCACCATGCGGTTTTGCGATAGTCCGGGTGCGTGGGCGTGAGCCGGGCCTTTCCCATAGTCATGGGTATGATCATGGGCGTGGTCGTGATGATGATCGTGATGGCTATGGTCGGCACCTTCAATGGTGACCTCGCCCTCGCCGCATCCGCAAACGTTACACATCAGTTGACCTCCATATCTTTGATTCTCAATTCCTCGCCGGCCATCACCTGCAACTGGTAGCTGCCGCAATCGGGGCAAGGGTCGAAACGTTGCTCGACGTGAAAATCCTTGGCGCACGGCAGGCACCAGGCGCGGGCTTCGGTCTCAATCACTTCAAGCTGGCAGCCGTCCGCCAGCGTGCCGCGTGTCACCACGTCGAAACTGAATCGCAACGCCTCCAACTCCACACCCGCGAACGGCCCGATTTCCAGTCGGATGGCACTGACATGGCGGAAGTCCTGTTGCTTAGCCTGATCTTCCATCACCCGCATGATGCTCTCGCAAATCGACATTTCATGCATCAGTGAACCCTCACTTCGAAACCGACACACGGATCAATGGCACGGATTACCTGTTCGGCCAGAACCTTAGTTTCCGCGTCGTCACCCGCCGCCAGCCCCTCGAGCGCCCTGGCAGCGGCGCCACGGGGATGGAAATTCCATTCCGTCGGCGCTAGGATTTTGTAGCTTAGCACATGCCCGCCATCCATGCGGATGGCATGGATCAATCTTCCCCGCGCCGTCTCCACCTCGGCCAAACCACCGTCCGCGTGGCGGCTCGCACGAACGACGGGTTCGGTGGATGCCTGCAAGTTGCGGATGGCGGTCGGAATTTGAGCCAATTCAACCAACCGCGCAGCATGGCGCGTGAGAAGCCCCGATCCATAGGCGCTCATCAACGCACTGATAAGCGGATGGGCGGAGAACTTGGCCAATGCGCTAGTTTCGCACGGGCGGTTTTTCCATTCCGGTTGCGCGGTAAAATCGCCATCGCGGTCACTCTGTAGGGCATCCCACATTGCACCGCTGTCAATTTTGGGCAGAAATTGAGTTTCCGCGCGCCCCATCGACGACCACGAATGTTGGCTTATCCCAGCCAGAAACCGGGCGGCGACGCCGCGTCCCTCGGCAAGCCAAACTTCGAAGGACCGCAGATCGAACCGCGCCAACCAAGCGTCCAGTTTTTCGCCCAAAACAACCTGTTCCACGATAGCCTCAAGGGAGACGGCAACCGCCTCGACAGCTGCGCCATCAACGCTCGGTTGAGAGAACAGTTGAAATGGCGCATTTTGCCCGAAGGTCGCCACCTGCATGCGGTCTTTCAAGGCCATGACCTGACGCAGC
>JABIPG010000115.1 GCA_018698795.1 Rhodospirillaceae bacterium | reverse complement strand
GTGGTTTTCGCCAAAATGTGCTCGCTGAAATCCCTTAAGCGGATTTTTTGCGGGTTGATGTCCCGGATTTGGATTTTGTAGCCTTGGGCTTAGCTGTCTTCGTTGTCTTGGCTTTTGCGGGCTTGGATTTTGCCCCCTTGCCGCTCTTTCCGGATTTGGCATCAAGCAACTCGACGGCTTGTTCCAAGGTAACCTTGTCCTTGTCCATCTCTTTCGGCAACGTTGCCATCACCTTGCCGTGTTTGACATAAGGCCCCCAACGCCCGGTGCGTTGGGTAATGGGTTTGCCGTCCTTGGGGTGGTTCCCAAGCTCTTTTGGCGGGTCCTTGCGCGGCGCGCTGGCAAACAGATGCACGGCACGGTTGAGGCCCACGGTCAAAACATCGTCATCGCCCTTCAGCGAGACATAGGTCCCGCCCATTTTAATGTAGGGCCCAAACCGACCGATGGCGGCGGTGATCATCACATTTTCGTCCGGATGCATGCCAACGTCTCGTGGCAACGCGAGCAAGCCAACGGCTTTGTCCAGGTCGACATCGGCCGGGTCCAATGTGCGTGGCAGCGAGGAGCGTTTCGGCTTGGTCTTTTTCTTGCCCTCACCTTCGGGCTCGCCCAACTGCACGTACCAACCGTACGGGCCCTGGCGCAGCGTGACCATGATTTCGCTTTCCGGATGCGGGCCGAGTTCTTTGGGCCCGCCACCATTGCCGGCGGCATCCGTGTTTTCATCGTTGACGGCCAATGGCCGAGTGTAGCGGCATTCCGGGTAGTTGCCGCAGCCGATGAACGCACCGAACTTTCCGAGTTTCAGATTTAGACGGCCATCATCGCAACTGGGGCATTTGCGTGGGTCTTTGCCATCGCCCAGGTCGCGGAAGAAATGCGGGCCCAAAAGATCATCGAGACGATCGAGAACCGCGGAAACACGAAGCTCCTTGGTGTCGTCTACCGCTGACGAGAACGGGTCCCAGAAGTCGCGCAATACGGTCTTCCAGGCAAGCCTACCACCGGAGACATCGTCGAGTTTTTCCTCCAGGTCGGCGGTGAAGTCATAGGCGACATAGCGGGTGAAGTAACTCTCGAGAAACGCAGTCACCACGCGACCGCGGTCTTCAGGTGTGAAGCGGCGTTTTTCAAGCACCACGTAATTGCGATCCTGCAGTACGGAGATAATGCTGGCATAGGTCGAAGGGCGACCAATGCCGAGTTCTTCCAGCGTTTTGACCAGGCTCGCCTCGGAGTAACGGGGCGGCGGTTGGGTAAAGTGCTGCTCGGGCGTCACCTCGCCGCGTTCAACGGCATCTTTTTCGTTCAGCGGCGGTAGGATGCGATCTTCCCCGATGCTCTCCTTGCCGCCTTGTTCATCAAAGCCCTCACGATACAGTTTGAGGAATCCATCGAACGCAATCACGGAACCGGTGGCGCGCATTTGGACTTCGGTATCGCCGGCGTTGAGGTCTACGGCGACTTGATCGAGGACGGCGGATTCCATTTGGCTGGCCACGGTGCGCTGCCAAATCAGCCGGTAGAGCGCCATCTGGTCGTCGTCCAAGTAGCTTTTCATCTCCGGCGGACGACGGAACAGATCTGTCGGGCGGATCGCTTCGTGCGCTTCTTGCGCGTTCTTTGCCTTGGATTTGTAAACTCGGGCACTATCCGGCACGTAGTTGGCGCCGTAGTCTTTGTCGATCAAGGCACGACTCGCGCCAATGGCCTCGCCGGCCATCTGGACGCCGTCGGTCCGCATATAGGTGATCAAGCCCACCGTCTCGCCACCGATGTTGACCCCTTCGTAAAGCCTTTGTGCGACCTGCATAGTGCGTTTGGCTGAGAACCGAAGTTTGCGGGATGCTTCTTGCTGCAGGGTTGAGGTGGTAAATGGCGGGGCCGGGTTGCGGCGGGTTTTCTTGCGCTCGATCTTGGCGACCGAGAAGTCGCGCGCCTCAATCGCGGCAACGGCGCGCTTGGCGCTTTCTTCATTGCCGATATCAAGCTTGTCGAGATTTTTACCCTCGAAATGCGTCAGGTTGGCGTCGAACGCGGCGCCATCGGGCGTGCGAAACTGCGTCTTCACGGACCAGTATTCCTGCGCAATGAAATTTTCGATTTCGGTCTCGCGCTCGCAAATCAGTCTAAGTGCGACGGACTGGACACGCCCAGCTGACCGGCTACCCGGCAGTTTGCGCCACAGCACTGGCGACAGCGTGAAACCAACGAGGTAATCCAAGGCCCGGCGTGCGAGGTATGCCTCGATCAGTTCACTATCGAGTTCGCGCGGATGATTGAAAGCCTCAATGATGGCGTCTTTGGTAATTTCATTAAACACCACGCGCTTAACATCGACGCCGTTGAGCTTTTTATCGTTTTCCAACAGTTCTCGAACGTGCCAGGAAATGGCCTCGCCTTCGCGGTCGGGGTCAGTGGCGAGATAAAGCTTGTCGGCGCCTTTCAGGGCCTGTGCGATTTCGCGCACATGCTTTTTCGCTTTGGCGTCAACTTCCCAGTCCATGGAGAAGTCCTGGTCCGGTTGCACGGAACCATCCTTCGCCGGCAGATCACGCACGTGCCCATAGCTGGCGAGCACGGTGAAATCGCTACCGAGATATTTGTTGATGGTCTTGGCCTTAGCTGGCGATTCGACAACAACAACGCTACTCATGATGCAAGCCGGCTCCCCGGTTGTGGTGAAAACTGTTGGCTGCTTGTTTGGCGGCCTCGTGCGGGATGGGAGAATTGGCCACTTCTCCGTCGATTGTCAACCAATGGATCACAATTGATGAAAACACCAATGATCTTTAACCGGGCTGATCACATTTTTGTGACACATGAATTCACATCGTGTTTCTTTCGGAATATCAATCAGTTCGCTATATAGGATGGTATGTTTAAGAATGGCACGACAGAAGAACAGATCATTGCCAATATGCGCGACGATTTTCTCGCGGATGCGACCAAACGCTTGACGTTGTTGCGCGAAAACCTTGCTGCTGCGCGTCGGCGAGATTGCGAGAATGACCCGTTCGTAACCTTTCGTGCCGAGGTCCATACCCTCAAAGGGATGGGCCAGGCCTTCGGGTTTCCTTCACTGACATTGATAAGTCGACGGCTCGAAGGCTATCTGCGAAATCATTCGCGAGATGCTTTCGCCACGGACGACGATATCGATGGTTTTCTCGAATCGATCGCCGGTGTGATTTCCGCAGGTGAAGAACCCGGCGACGACAAACTAGATGATATCCTCGACAGCCTCCCACCGCCGGTGCCTGAAGACTAAACAGCGGCGCGCAGGGAAATTCGCCCTCCAGGATGACGCTGGAGACGCCCGCCCAATTCCAGTTCCGTGAAGACCATCTGTGCCGTATCCGAAGGGACACCGGTATGGCGGACAATGTCGTCGATGCTCGATGGCGTCGTGCCCAGCGCCGCTACAATGTCGCGCCGGGCGCCGTCAGCCAGCGCTGATGCTGATGGTGTTGTCGGAGCGCAGGGAACCAAAGACGGAGCAGGGTCCGTAATGATCGCCGGAACGGGTGGCGTGCTTTTCGGTACACTGGGAGGTCGATACGATGCCTGCTGCCAGTTTCCGGACCAGGCGTTGAATACATCCTCAGCCGTTTCGGTCAGGATAGCGCCGTCGCGCAGCAATTGGTTGGTGCCGCGTCCACGCGGGTCGTGGGCGGCGCCAGGCACGGCGAAAACGTCACGCCCTTGTTCCCCAGCCAATCTCGCGGTGATCAAAGACCCAGAGCGGAGCGAGGCTTCGACCACCACGACACCCCGTGCCATGCCCGAGATGATGCGGTTTCGGCGCGGAAAATGCCTCGCCGTGGGCGCTTCGCCGGGGCGGACTTCCGAAATCAGTGCGCCGGCTTCGGCAATGGCGTCGTGGAGTTTTCGATTCTGGCGCGGATAGATGACATCTACTCCACCGCCTAAAACGGCCACTGTGCCGCTGGCCAAAGCGCCGCGGTGTGCCGCCGCGTCGATGCCGAGCGCCAAGCCTGATACCACCGACAAGCCTGCGTGTCCCAAGTCCGTCGCTAAGGATTGGGCAAGTTGCTGCGCGTTGGCCGATGCATTACGTGCACCGACAACGGCAATAGTCTTTTTGCCGAGCAGGGCGCTATTGCCACGGACTGAAATAAATGCCGGTGCATCCTCGATTGCGGCGAGCATCGGCGGATAACCGTTTTCTCCGTGAAACACGAGGTCGGCGCCGGCCTTCTCGTGGTTTTCAAACTCGCGAATGGCGGCGTCTTCAGTGCATAGTCGCGGCGCCTTGCCACCGGCCTGCCTGGAGATATCGGGTAACGCACGCAAGGCGTCGCCAGCGTTTCCGAACCGGTGCATCAGCCGATGATAGGTGACCGGTCCGACGTGCTGACTGCGGATCAATCGGATCTGATCGATTCGTTCTTTTTTAGAGAATAAATTATTATTTTTAACACCCATAAAGGGTATTTCATCGCAAGCTGCTCGCTTTGTCAATCCTACTCATCAGGTTTGTTTGTCGGCCTGGGTTTTAAGCTCTGGGATTTAAGCTTTGGCGCTGGGGCGGGCTGACACAGCATCGTACCAGCGCTGCAACGCCGATTGGTCTTCGCCGATGCGCTTTTTGACCACGCGGGCGAAATCAACTGCGCACAAGGCGGCGATGTCGGCGATAGTATAATCATCACCGGCGATGAACGGGCTTTCATCGAGGCGCTCGTTGAGCAGTTCATAGAAAATGTCGACTCGTTTCATGCCGCGTTCGGCGAGTGCCGGAATTTGCTCAAAATCGTGCGGGCCGGCCAAGGCGCGGCCGGCGAAAAACTCAACCGTGTTGCGTAC
>JABIPG010000170.1 GCA_018698795.1 Rhodospirillaceae bacterium | reverse complement strand
GCTTCTGGGACGGCTACCGCCGGATCATGGGGTTCGCCTGATGGATATGGAAACGCGAGCCCAAATTCAGGATTTCCTGGCCGACTATGCGTATGCCATCGATGACGACGAGGTCGAACGCTGGCCCGGGTTCTTCACCGAGGACGGTGTCTATCAGATCACCACGCGCGAGAATTTGGATGCCGGGCTGCCGCTGGGTATCATGCTGTGCGAGGGGCGCGGCATGATGGCCGACCGGGTTGAAGCGTTGCGCAGTGCCAATATCTACGAGCCGCACAGCTATTGCCATGTGCTTGGACCGGTAGTGTTGGGTGCCGATAGCGACGACGCCATCTCGGCGCGTAGCAATTTCCAGGTTATCCGCACTATGCAGGACGGTCGCACGGAAATCTTTGCTGTCGGCAAATATCTCGACCGCATCATCATGCAGGATGGCCAACCCAAGCTGGCGCGGCGTCAGGTGGTGCTGGAATCGCGACGCATTGATATTTTGATGGTCTATCCGCTCTGAGGGAAATTCCGGTGAGTTGAGTTGTGTCAATTCGCCCCACGAGGCCTTCGGGCACACTTCCGCCGAAATGCGACGCGATGTGATGGGGATTGCATGAGCCGATCGACCATATTGGGCGCCGTTGATCCCCGAGCACGCGTTTAGCTTCATCGAAAAGGACCAGGTGTTGACGTTCTGATCACGCGGCAATGTTACTTATAGTGTTAAGCCTATAATGGACACGTCGTCGCGGCGCTCTTCCTTGCCTTGATATTGCGCCAAGGCCTCATGCAAACGGGTTTTTTGTTCTGCCATGGGCAGGGTGTAGAACGAAGCCAGCAACGCCTTAAACCGCTTCTTTCCGAACATTCTTCTGTTCTCGCCGCCGACCTGATCCGTGTACCCATCAGATGTTAGGTAATAGGATGTACCTGGCTTGGTGTCGATTTCGTGCGTCTCATAAGTCTGTCCCCAGGGAATGCCGAAATAGCCCAAGCCTCTTCGAGCACCCTTGATTTCCGCGACGTCGGTACCGTCGCTGATGAATAGGTCAAACCGCGCGCCGACAAACCTGAGCTTTTCCGTGCCCATGTCGATATACAGCGCGCCTAGTTCCATCCCATCGTTGGCTTCGCTGCCATCGGTGTGCTGGCGCAGCGTGATTTGCATGAACTGATGCATGCGCTGCACCAGCGACGAGACGTCGCCGGCATCGACCTCGGCCTTGGCCCGATCCAGGGCACCGGATGCGATCAGGGTCATGAACGCGCCGGGTACGCCGTGACCGGTGCAATCGCCTAAGATCACAAGAATCCCGTCACCCCAAATATCGAACCAATAAATATCGCCACCGACCGTGTCGCGGGGTTCCCAATAGATGAAATGGTCGGTCAAGATCGCATCGAGCGCGGACGTGTTCGGCAGCACGGAGCGTTGAATGCGCGCCGCATAATTGATGCTGCTAGTGATAACGTCGAAGGCGTCATTGAGGTTGTCTTGCGATTCTTCCAACAACAATTTTTGCTGAGCTATTTGATCCAGGACGTTCTCATAGAGAATGTCGGTCTCATCCTTCATCTTCTCGGCGAGCGCGCGGTTCGCCTCAGAGCGGGAAATCTTTTTCCTGAGAAGCTTGAGCTCCCGCTCCATCGATTTGATTCGTTGTTCGGAATCCATGTCCATAAGCACAAGATCGCACTCCTGTATTTCGTCGGTCAATGATGTTTGTTACTGGCTTCCGATTAATACCGTAACGAAGGTCTCATTGTGAAACTCACAACCTGACTCGCCGGTGATCGACGGTCCGATTTCGCCATAACCGTAAAAGCCGAACATCGGCAAATCAGCGCCGATTTCTTCTTTCAAGATGTCATATTCCTCGCCGGTACGGGTGCCCAACAGCAATTTTCGACCCGAACAAGAGAAAAACATCACGGCCTCCGGCGCCTGTCCATCGGGAAAAGAGTCTCGGGCCATGCGGACCGATGCACGCGTGCCGTCGAGAATTTCGTTGCGGTTCGCGACGGTGACCTGGACTTGATCTCCGACGGAGAAATCACCAAAAAAAGTAATCGAACCGGTTTCCGGATCATAGGCTTCTATTGAAGCACGCAGACGGTTTATCTCCTTGTTTGCGTCAAGGATAGCAAGGGGGCGATCTCCCGTCGGCGTCGCATCCGGTCCCAGTAAGTTCCTGTAGAAATCCAAAGCGGGCTGTTCGTCGATTTCGAATACCACGTTGCCTTCGGCCTTTGTGACCGTGCCGATGGAACCAATCGTCTTCCAGCCGCTTTGCACCGCGCCCGAGATCGAAATCGGGCCAGAAAACATAATCAAAGGCACGGCATCGGAGAGGACCTCGTCGTTGAAAAACTGAAAGGTTTCCACGAACTGCCATTGGTCACCGGCATTGGCGCCATAAAGCGGCGTGTCGGGGCCGAGTGCTTGCTTGACCCCATTGACGATGGCTTCACTGCTGACCGTCATGCTTGCCGGCGTAATGACGCAAAGCCCGGGTTCCAGCGTCGCTGCATTGCGGGCCTGTTCAACAGCCTCAGACGTTGCTTTTTCGACGTCTTGGCTAACGCCTCGACCAATCCCCGTGGTGATTTCGATGGTGTCGGAACAGAGCAGGGTCAAAGTGACGGAATCGTCGACAAAGCCCAGTCGGGAAGACGATTCTCCATCCGTTGTACATCCGACGAGTTGCAAGTCCGGCCACTTGTTCCGAATGCCGGATAAAATTTCCTGGTATTCAAGGTCGACGGCGGCAAACACGATCCCGGCCTGCGGCGCCTCACCTTCCAGTGTCTCTTCACATTGTTCAAAAATCTCTTCCAAAATATCTTCGACATCGACTTGTTCGCTATGTCCTACGGCTACTTTTAACATGCTGTTTCTCCAGATACGGTTATCTTGACGCGCAATGCTGCCAACCTTCGGATATGATAGGGTGAGCAAGATAGTATGTCGCGGTGAGTAAAAAATACGGGTTTCAATCAAAAAATATCATACAAATATACTCAGGTATTAACCTGACGATATCCTGATGGAATTTCTAATTAGATTCGTGGATCGACCATTTCCGCTCGAGCGGGTTGATTTTTATCGGCCACATCCCTTTGCCGATGGCGCGGCTGCCCTTGAACACCACGTAGCTGCGCCGCCCGTAATGCGGTAGGCCTCTGAACAGGGCTTTCAAGGCATTCGTATCGCGCGCAGCCACGGCGTAAACCGGTTGGCCGGATGGCAAACGGTCGGCCCAGGCGCAGGCGGTGCCTTTGCGGCGCGGCGGCGGGCGTAAGCCCAGTTGCTTGGCCAAGCGCCGCATGTCGGTGTCGACGCCAATCAATAGTGCCGGTGCACCATCGCCGGGCAAGCTGCCTGCGGGCAACAACTGCGGCGCTGCGTCCGTGAGACGTTGCATTAACTCAGCGGCGGCGGCGCGAAACGGGGTGTCTCCGCCGACAACCGCTGCAACAGGATTGGCGGCAAGCGCCACGTCGCGCAAGATTGGCGGGCTCTCGCTCGGCAGTAGTCGCCGGAATACTTCGAACCCCGGATCGATCCTGAGCCGCGATGGCGCGGCATCAAGCTCCAACGAGAATTCCTGTTCGGTCTCGGTCATGGTGACAGCAAAGCGCCTGGCGCCGTCGGCGGTATCGATCACCACGGGCACCTTGATTGTGTATACCGGCGTGGTTTGACGGAGCCGAAACCGCACGCGGCCCTCTTTAAATCCGGCTGTCAGCAATTCCAGCCGGGGCGCGCCGGGGCGGTCCAGCCATTGGGCGAAAAACCAGCCGAGATCACGCTCGGAAGCTTTCGTGAAGGCTGCCTCGATATCTCGCCAGCCCGCCGTGCCGAAGGTATGGGATTTGTAAAAGGCGGCGATGGCGCGGCGAAAGGCAACATCGCCGACCTCGGCCCGCAGCATGTGAAAGATCATTGCGACTTTGCCGTACCCGATTACCTGTGTGGCGCGGTGGGTTTTGGTGACAAAAGTGCGTACGGATGTATTGCGGTTTTCCGGCAGGGCGGCGAAATCCCGTAGCCAACCCAGGCGCATCTCGGCGCCACCGTCACCGGCGAGCGCATGGTCCGCCATATACGTCGTCAGGCCCTCGGCCCAATTGCCCGATGCGTAATCGACACCCACCGCATTGCCCCACCAACTGTGCAGAACTTCGTGCGCCAGCGAGCGTCCGCGCATGAACGGCAGATGCAGAACGCGGCGTCCCACATAGGTCAGCGACGGAAACCCAAGCCCCACCGGCAGCGGTGCGGAGACGATGTGAAAGTCACCATACGGATACACGCCGATGTCACGTTGGTAGTCGGAAATGAAACGTGCCGCCTGGTCCAGATACGTATTCGCCAAGGCGGCACCGTCGGCATGGAAATAAGTGCGTAGCCGTACATTGCCGGCGCGCCGTTCCGTCACGCGGTAGGGCCCGGCGAACAGCGACGGCGGCTCCATCGGTCGCTTGGCCGAGATCGTCACCTCGTGCCCATCGGACGTGGCGGTTTCGCCTTCCAGCCATCCGGTGGCGATGGCGCGGTATGGGGCCTTGGTCGTCACGGTCAGGCGATAGGTCATAGCGTCGTCACCGGTGTCAGCCAGCCAGCCGGAGCCGCCCGGCAGATAGAGACCGGCATCACTGGCGACGGCACCGTGTATATCCCCGTGTATTTTTGCATCCAACGCCGGCACGATGCCTTGCATGGCGATGTCGATTTGATGCGGGCCATCGGTCGGCAAGTCGATGCCGCTGCCCTGTAAACTGTCCTGTAACGAGATAGGCTTTCCGCCAAGTTTGATCGAAGAGATCGTCAACCAGGGCGCGACGCGCAGCGCGATGCGTCCGCCGCGATCAATGAGAATTCGGTCAATGATTTGGAGGTTGCGCCCGCCCGCCCGGTAGGTGATCTCCGCGTCGTGGTGCGGCGGTGCACCATCCGCCGCGGCTGCGGCGACCGCAGCCAAACACATGGCAACGATCAACAGCGCGCGGGTCATTTTCCGGGGGCGTGTGCGGGCGGAAATTTGGCGATGATGTCGTGCTGCTTCGTGCCTCGCAGTACATCCAGCGGCAGCCACGTGCCCGGTGCATGTCGTTGGATAATCCCAACCAGATCGCCCGGCTTGGCGACGGCTTCGCCGGCGGCCTTGACGATGATGTCCTCGACCTTGATGCCCGATTGTTCGGCGATGGAGCCCGGCGCCACTTTGCTGACACGGATACCGCCTGGTGCTGCCTCAATGTACACGCCGAGCTTCGGCTTCGCCGGTGCATGAGCCCGGGCCTTTGTCGGCTGTTCGGCGATCACAAACGCCGCATCGGCGATGCCGGTGGGCAGGTGCGGGCAAAAAGCCGTCGAGACCGGCAGGGCGACGGCGACGTCTTTAATGCCCAAATCCTTCAGTTGGTGTGGGATGCCGTGGCCGAACTCCGCGTGGCCGCGTCCGACGATGCCGACAATCAATGCGTCTGGGTGGCGCTTGGCGGCCTCAAATATCGCTTCCGCCATGGCGCGGTCCCAGGTTTGTTGGGCGGCGACGAAGCGTTTGAAGCCAGGGTCGCTGAGTACGTCGGCGAGCGGGATTTCCTTATCGGCTGTGTCGGCTTTGTCGCCTGGGTCGTCAGCCTTATCCTTGCCGTGCGCGCGCTTGGTGCCGGCTTCGAGTTTGGCGCGGAACACTTGCGCCAGGGATTTCTGATAATCGGCAGTGGCGGTGGCGGGCGTGCCGACGCCTAACCGTTGGTCTTTCGGCACGTTAGCCCAACCGTCCTTGCCGACGCGGCGGATCAGTGCGCGGTCCACATTGGCGGCCACCATGGGCACGGCGTTGAGACGCGCGAACTGGAACAGCGGCATGTACATGTCTGCGCCGAAACCCCAGACCTCGCCCCATTTGCTTTCTTTCAAGAACGCCGGAGCTGAGAGTTCGCCCGCCATCCATCGGTCGAGGGTCGGCTGGGCGCGCCTGGGAAACATCTCAAACGCCGCCACGACGTCGTGGCGGCGACCATGCAGGGCTGCCAACATCTGCGCTTGCCAGGCATGGTGATCGGCATTGTCGTGGCTTTCGCCCAACAGCACCACGCGCTTGGCGGCCAAGCCGGCAAGCAGGGTTTCGGTATCTTGCAGCTTTGCGGTGCCGGGCTCGATCCAGGCGCCGGGTGTCTGGCATGCGGCGGCGGCATCGACGGTCGGCGGCGGGGCAAGCTCGCAGGCGGCGAGTGCCAGCACCAGCAGCACCGCTAGCGGCCTCAAAGCGGAAGGGTGATAAAGACGGCTCATTTATCAAATATACGCCTGCCGCACGGAAATATCCCGTCTTTGTGTCAGGCTTGTTTCTGACCGGCACTCAGTCGAGGAAACAGTGTTGTGGTTTCCGGCGGGGTCAGATGTCTCCTCGTGGATATGTGCGACTATTGTGTCGCAATGGAGTAGTTTCGCATTGCAATAAGGGCTAATTGCTTTATCAGGCTCACACGTCCCGCGCTCTCCTAAAAATGGACTCTCATCACGTGGTTAAGCTTACGCTTGCAGCCTTTGCTGCACGTCTCCCTTTTTCTGTCCGCAAAGGCGCTGTTCAGCGTCCGTTCACGCCAAGCCGCATCAAGACTGAACTTCTTTCAGGTCTCACCGTCGCGTTGGCGCTGGTTCCGGAAGCCGTTGCCTTCTCGTTCGTCGCTGGCGTACATCCGCTTGTCGGTCTTTATGCAGCCTTCATCGTCGGTTTGATCACCGCAGCCATTGGCGGGCGCGCGGGAATGATCTCTGGCGCTACCGGGGCGCTGGCCGTTGTCATGGTTGCGCTGGTTGCCAGTCATGGCATTGAGTATTTGTTTGCAACTGTCGTCTTGATGGGAGTTTTGCAAATTCTGGCCGGCGTCTTTCACTTGGGAAAGTTCATTCGCCTTGTCCCCCATCCGGTCATGCTGGGGTTCGTGAACGGCCTTGCGATCGTGATTTTTCTGGCCCAATTGACGCAATTTCAGGTTCCGGGGCCAGACGGCATCAAAGTTTGGATGAGCGGATTACCATTGATCACCATGTTGGGTCTTGCCGCTTTGACCATGGCGATCATCTGGATAACGCCGAAAATAACGACTGTTTTTCCGGCTCCATTGGCTGGAATTGTTGTTGTCGCTGGCATCGTCATCTTTTTCGGTATCGATGTTCCTCGCGTTGGCGATCTCGCTTCAATTGAAGGCGGGTTGCCGTTGTTCCATATTCCAATGGTTCCACTTAGCCTTGAGACACTGAAGGTCATTGTTCCTTATGCCATGATTCTGGCGGCAATCGGTTTGATCGAAAGCCTTCTGACACTCAATCTGGTCGGCGAGATCACGGGTAAAGGTGGGGGCGCGTCACGCGAATGCGTAGCGCAAGGCATAGCCAATACAGTAACCGGTTTCTTTGGTGGCATGGGGGGGTGCGCCATGATCGGCCAGTCGATGATCAATGTGAAATCAGGTGGCCGCACGCGCCTTTCCGGCATTTCTGCGGCGCTGTTTTTGCTCATCTTTATCCTGTTTGCATCAAGTCTGATTGAGCAAATCCCTCTTGCTGCCTTGGTGGGAGTCATGTTGATGGTCGTCATCGGCACCTTTGCCTGGCAAAGCTTGAGAATCCTGCGCCGCATCCCACTTTCTGACGCCATGGTTATGGTGCTTGTTACTGTGGTCACGGTGATAAGTGATTTGGCAATCGCGGTTGTCGTTGGTGTTATCGTGTCGGCTTTGGTCTTCGCTTGGAGCAACGCAACCCACATTCATGCAAAAGCCCACGTCTCGCCAGAAGGGGCCAGGATTTACCAGATAGAAGGCCTGCTGTTCTTTGGCTCTGCCGATGGGTTTGCAGAAATATTCAGCCCAGAAACCGATCCCGAGCTTGTCATTGTCGATTTCATTAACAGCCGTGTCGTCGATCAATCCGCTTTGCAGGCTATCGAAGCGCTGGCGATGAAATATGAAGCATTGGGGAAAAATCTCCAAATCCGCCATTTATCCCGAGATTGTCATCAGCTTCTCAACCGCGCCGGGCAGTTGATGGTCGATTCCGATGACGATCCGAGCTACGGCTTGGTCGTCGATTACTCCATCCAAACTGGGAAATTGGGCAGCGGGCATTAGTGAGAGGATGACCGCAAATGGATAATCGCGGAAGAAAATTATCCACTTACCTTTCATCCGTTTCGGCACCTTAAGCGCCGCAAGCGGTCGTTTTCCGCAACTCCCGGATATGCTCCAGCCCAATGCCGCAGCAGCCACCGATGATGGTTGCTCCGTCGGCCGCCCACTGGTCGGCGAACTCACGGTAGCGCTCAGGCGTCAGGTCGGCGCGGACCGGGCTGAGACCGGTATTGGCTTCGTGGTCGCCGGGCATTGGCGGGAAGGCGTTGGCGTAGACGCCGATGGCGATGCCACCGCCGAAGTCGCCGTGTGCACGGGTCACGCCGTCGGCCATCACTTCGGGTTGCGAGCAGTTGAACAACACAGCGTCGACACTGTGGTCTCTGGCAAGCGTTAGGGCCTCAACGAGCCCTTCGCCTGAGCGCAGTTTCGGGTTGCCGGGCTCGGGGGTGTTGTCTTCTAGCGTCAGGCTCAGCCAGATGGCTTTGCCGCAATCGCTGAAGGCATTCAAGAAGGCCTCGGCCTCGGCGACGCACGATAGCGTTTCCGCCAGCGCTATGTCGGCATGCGGTAACAAATGCTTGCGGAACAGCGCCAGCATGGCCGGCGCGCGCTCGGTATCGAATTTTCCCGGCGCATAGGATCCGAACAGCGGCGGCACACCGGCCGCCACTTGCACGCCATTGCGTGGCGCATCACGGGCCGCATTTCGGGCCGCATCACGGGCCAGCCGACCGGCAAGGTCTAGGAGTTCCGCACCTCGTGTTCGAAAGCTTTCCTCGCCGATATGGAACGGCACCACGGCGTAGGAGTTGGTGGTGATGACATCGGCGCCGGCTTCGATGAAGTCGGTGTGTGCGCGGGCAACGAATTCGGGGGCTTCCATCAATGACAACGCCGACCATTCAGGTTGGCGGAACGGTGCGCCGATGCGCTGCAATTGGCGCCCTATACCGCCGTCGAGAATAATCATGTTTGGTGCTCCCAAGTTGGCAAATCCCTATTAGCCCAAAACGATCATCTTGAATATTGTTTGTTTGATCGGGATCAAGGATTTTTTCACCATCTGCTATCATGGTGCGCGGCATGCATGGTGAATCACGCTGGGAGTTGAGATCGTGGCATTTGCCGCTAAACTGCCGGAAATGGGGAACACTATGGAAAACAACAGCGCCCGCGCGCCTTCCGGGGCGGGGAGGTCGGGCAGCCAAACGCCGCCACTGCGGCATCGGGGAGAGACATGACCAACGCATATGATGACGCCTATTCACGTTCGCTCGAAGACCCGGAAGGCTTTTGGGGCGAGGCGGCCCAGGAAATCGATTGGTACAAGCCTTGGGACAAGGTTTTGGACGATAGCAATAAGCCGTTCTATCGGTGGTTCGTGGGCGCGGAGTGCAATACCTGCTACAACGCCATCGACCGCCATGTAAACGCCGGCCGCGGCGATCAGGCGGCGATCATCTATGACAGCCCCGTCACCGGCGGCACGGTCCGCACCTACACTTATGCGCAATTGCTCGATGAAGTTTCGCGGTTTGCCGGTGTGCTGAAGGGGCGCGGAATCGGCAAGGGCGACCGCGTCATCGTCTACATGCCGATGGTGCCGGAAGCGGCCATCGCCATGCTGGCTTGTGCGCGCCTTGGCGCGGTCCATTCAGTTGTTTTCGGCGGGTTTGCATCGAATGAACTGGCGGTGCGCATCGACGACGCCAAACCGAAAGCCATTATCTCCGCGACCTGCGGGATTGAGGTTAACCGCGTCATCGAATACATGCCGCTCTTGAACGGGGCGATTGATATCGCCGCCCATAAACCTGAGACCTGCGTCATCCTGACCCGGCCCGAAGCCGAGGCGTCTTTGACCGAAGGCCGGGATCTCGATTGGGCGACGGCGATGGCCAGTGCCGAGCCCGCTGAGTGCGTCAGCGTGGCGGCGACCGATCCGCTTTATATCCTCTATACCTCAGGCACCACCGGCGAGCCCAAAGGCGTAGTGCGCGACAACGGCGGCCATATGGTGGCGCTCAAGTGGTCCATGAAAAACATCTACAACGTGGAGCCCGGCGATGTCTATTGGGCGGCGTCGGATGTGGGCTGGGTCGTTGGTCACAGCTACATCGTTTATGCGCCGTTGCTGCATGGCTGTACGTCCATTTTCTATGAAGGTAAACCCGTGGGCACGCCGGACGCGGGTGCGTTCTGGCGGGTGATCTCCGAGCACAAGGTGAAATGCTTGTTCACGGCGCCGACGGCTTTTCGCGCCATCAAACGCGAAGACCCGGAAGGCAAGCTGTTGGCCGACTACGACATGAGCAACTACGAAATGCTGTTCTTGGCCGGAGAGCGCCTGGACCCCGATACCCTGCATTGGGCCGAAGATAAGTTGGGCGTGCCGGTGATTGATCACTGGTGGCAGACCGAAACCGGTTGGCCGATTGCGTCCAACTGCTTGGGTCTTCACGCATTCGATATCAAACCTGGCTCGCCGACCAAGGCGGTACCGGGCTGGGATGTGCAGGTGTTGAGCGATGAGGGCGAACCCGTACCCGCGGGCGATATCGGTGCGATTGTGGTCAAGCTGCCGCTGCCGCCGTCGTCTCTGCCGACGCTGTGGGAGAAAGACAATCTGTTCAAGGAAAAGTACCTGGAAGAGTTCCCGGGTTACTACTCCACCGCCGATGCCGGCATGATCGACGAAGAGGGCTACCTCTACATCATGGCGCGCACGGACGATATCATTAACGTGGCGGGCCACCGGCTTTCCACGGGGGGCATGGAAGAAGTACTGGCCGAACACCCGGATGTCGCTGAATGCGCGGTCATCGGCGTGGAGGATCAACTCAAGGGGCAGTTGCCTGTGGGCTTTTTGGTGCTCAATGCAGGTACGACGAAAGACGAACCCGAGATCGTCGCCGAGACGGTACAGATGGTGCGCGATAGAATCGGCGCGGTGGCGGCCTATCGGACGGCGGTGGTTGTTGAGCGGCTGCCGAAAACACGATCAGGCAAAATCCTACGCGGCACCATGCAAAAGATCGCCGACCAGCAGGACTACAAAATGCCGGCAACTATCGACGATCCGGTGATACTTGATGAGATCGATGATGCGCTGCAGACCATCGGCTATTCCAAGGCCAGGAGCTAACCCGTGGGCGGCGGCACGGCGCTTATCGTTGGGGCGGGGGCTGGCTTAAGCGCGGCCTTGGCCCGGCGTCTGGCTGCCAGAGGCTTGAACGTTGCGCTGGCGGCACGCAGTACGGATAAGTTGGCGGCGCTGGCCCGCGAAACACGTGCTAGCGTCCATCAATGTGACGCCAGCGATCCGGCACAAGTGGCGGCATTGTTTGCAGCGCTGGATGCCGGCCCCGATGCGGTTGAACTGGTTGTTTACAACCCCAGCTATCGTCAGCGTGCACCGTTCGTCGAACTGGACCACGAAGAAGTCAGGAAGACCTTGATGATCACCTGCTACGGCGGTTTTCTGGTTGGGCAGGAAGCAGCGAAGCGGATGGTAGGAGCGGGGCAGGGGACGATCTTGTTCACCGGTGCGTCTGCCAGTATCAAGGGCTACAAACACTCCGCGCCCTTTGCCATGGGCAAGTTCGGGCTCCGGGGTTTGGCGCAAAGCATGGCGCGGGAATTGGCGCCCCAGAACATTCATGTAGCGCACTTTGTCATTGATGGTGGGATCGAAAAAGAGGACGACCCCAGGAAAGACGCGCGCGGCGAAGATGGCCTGCTCGACCCGACCGCTATCGCCGATACCTACCTGCACGTCTTTGACCAACCGCGAAACGCCTGGACGTGGGAAGTGGAACTCCGGCCCTGGATGGAGAATTTTTAGGGCGCTTGTGGAAACCGTCAAGCAAGCCTTCGGCCTGTCGTGACGGGGCTTGTCGTGAAGGGGCGATCTTAAAAACGGTAACCGTATCGCAGGCCGAGCGTGTCCAAGCCCTCGTTGGCATCTTGGGTATAGGCGTTGGATATGTGGTCGAAGTAGATCGACAGCGCGTGCTTGCCGCCAAACCGGTAGCCGGCTTCCAGCGGAATATGGAACAGAAGTTTCGATCCCAGCGCCTTCGTATCGTTGCTCTTCAAATCGGTATCGCCGTTGTGGACCGCAGCGCCAAGGCCAATGCCGAAAAACAGGTTTTCCGCAGTTTCGTATTGCCACCTGAGGCCGCCGTATACCTTCGACGTGTTACCCGAACTATTGATGGAGGCGCCGATTGCGGGACGAATCGTACCGCTCAAAACGTCGTAGCTGGGCGAGAAGATGGCTTCGAGATTGATGTCGGCACCGGATTCACGTCGAAAACCGCTCCACAAATTGTCGGTGTCGTGATGCAGGACGCCAATCTTGAACTCGTTCAAAATTCCA
This sequence comes from Rhodospirillaceae bacterium, assembly GCA_018698795.1. Lineage (GTDB taxonomy): Bacteria > Pseudomonadota > Alphaproteobacteria > Rhodospirillales > Casp-alpha2 > TMED8. The sequence goes on along the minus strand of JABIPG010000170.1, from coordinate 29,417 downwards.
TGGGCCTTGCCGTCGTCCGCTTGTGAGGGGGCCGCTAAAAGCGAGCCTAGAACAATCGATAGAGCTGCCAATGGAGCCGCCAATGGAACTGCATGTACACGCATCGGTTAATCCTTCCGAACAAGGTTCGCTTTTAGCACTGTTTGTGTATCGATGACCAGCGGATATCTCGTGGCGGCAAACTGTAGTAAATAACAAAATCATTGAAAATGGGACAAACCGCACTATATTTCGTTCATCTGCGTTTCAATTGATCTTTACTTTACGTTTTTCGAATATATAACTTGAGCCGCAATAAAGCCGATCATTGACGTATGGGCGCGAAAGCGTTTGGCGGAAAAGGGAGAACAATAATGCTGATCGAAGACATCCTCCTCAACAAGAGCAAGAACTTGGTGACAATCCAGCCGGATGCAACGGTCAGCGATGCCGTCAATGTGTTGGCGGATAATAACATCGGCGCATTGCCGGTCTGCGAGGCGGAAAAACGTTTGGTCGGTATTATCTCCGAGCGCGATATCGTGCGGTTGCTTTCGGAGCGTGGAAACGATGTGCTTGGCGCGAAAGTTGCCGAAGTCATGACCTCGGAAGTGTTTACCTGCACGCCGGCTGACGACGTCAACGATGTTATGGGCCTGATGAAGAGCAAGCGCGTTCGGCACTTTCCCGTTGTCGAAGATGGTCGCCTCAGCGAGATGATCAGTTCGCGTGACGCCATGTTCGCCATGCTCGAAGAATCATTCGAACATCGCCGTACACTGGCGACAGCCTACGAATTGGTGCGCTAACTCTCGTTCTTTGAATCGAGAACGCGCGCCGGCGGCAATGAAATCGTAAATTGCGTGCCGTGGCGGAACCGGCTTTTCACGCTGACAGCGCCGCCGTGCAACTCAATCAGAGATTTAACCAGCGAAAGCCCGAGCCCTGTGCCTTCTTGAGTGCGGGAGAAGGCTTCCTCATTTTGCCAGAACGGATCGAAAATATGCGGCAGGTTGTCGTCACTGATTCCGATCCCGGTATCTTCGACCAAAATATCAATACCGCCATTTCCCGAAGTTTTTGCCTGAACCTCAACGCTGCCACCCGACGGTGTGAACTTGATTGCGTTGGATAGTAGGTTCAGGAAAATCTGTTTGAGACGGGTCTCGTCAGCAAGGACATGCGGTAAATCATCCGGGATATCGATACTGATGCTCAGCTGCGCCGTTGTGGCGCGCTCGTGCACCATGAACATGGACGATTCCATCACGTCGGCAAGGTTCAGTGGTTCATCACTCAAATCCAGCGCACCGGCTTCGACCTTGGAAACATCGAGAATATCGTTGATCAGTTCAAGCAAGTGAATGCCGGCTCCCCTGATCAATGCAGGGTATTCTCGGTATTGCTCGTTGCCGATGGGGCCGAAGGTTTCCGACGCCATGATTTCCGTGAAACCGATGACAGAATTCAATGGCGTACGCAATTCGTGACTCATATTGGCCAGGAATTCGCTTTTGGCCCGGGTTGAGGCTTCGGCGGCTGTTTTGGCATCGATTAAAATGCGCTCATCGCGCTTGCGGTTGGTGATATCGGTACCGGTGCCGCGGTATCCCAGAAAATTGTCGTTTTTGTCGAAGAACGGGTTGCCGCTGGTGCTCAACGCAAGGATCCGACCATCCGAACTGTGGTAGCTGTACTCGAAATTCTGAAATGGTTCGTGGCGCTCCAGTGTATCCAGGTGCGCCAACCACAAATCACGCTCGCTCGGGAAATCCCCCCTGTACAGGTCCCGGCGAGTATAGCCGAGAGCTCGCTCGATCACTTTGCCTGTGACTTTGTGGTAGTTCTCCGAGATTAGGACGTAACAGAGATTGTGGTCCATTTCCCAAAACCAATCGGAGGCCGCATCGGCGAAGTCGCGAAACCGTTGTTCGCTTTCTTGCAGTTCAAGCGTGCGTTCGCGGACACGCATTTCCAATTCTTCCTGCGAGCGGCGGAGCGCGGTTTCAGAATCCTTCCGCCGTATGATTTCGAGCGACAACTCGGCATTGGCAGCTTGCAGGGCGTCAGGGCTGGGCAGGGCCAAGGCTTTCGGAATGATCGGCCAAATCAAGATTGCGATCGGTATGGAGCCGATGGCGGTAAGGAATTTGAAGATGCCTTGCAGACCGTAATAGGGATACCAAAGGACAACCACATTAAACGCATGAGTAACGCCACAGGCGAAGAACGCCAGGGCGAACAGCATGAACAACCACCGGTATTCAAGATTATCTCGGCGGTGAATGAACCACATGAGGGCCAGCGAGATGGACACGTACCCGGCAGCGATCAGTCCGTCGGAAAACGCGTGAAATGCCACCAGATCGGGCCGCCAAGCCAGACATACGCCATGCGGCATAAACGCCGCCGCCTCAAACAAATAGTCGATGATTGCGCTGAGCATCGTTGTCCCTTCCGTGCCATCGCTTATGCGCGGTCAATTATATTTGGTTCCCGCCAAACAGTCTATTTCAAAAGTCATATGCTGAAAATGCAAGAATTCGTCGAAATGAAAGCCATCTCGTGCGTGAAACGACCGCCCAAGGGGCATATGATGATTGCCGATCAGGCGTGGAGGGATCATGCGTTTACAGAATAAAATATGTCTCGTTACCGGTGCGGCACAGGGCATTGGAGAGGCATGCGCACAGCGGTTCGCTGCCGAAGGTGCCAAGGTGGTTCTTGGCGATATCAACGTCGATGGGGTCCGGCGCGTTGCCGAGTCGATAAATGACGCTGGCGGCAATGCCATCGGCCTTGCCTGCGATGTCAGTGACAAGGGGCAGGTTGATGCGCTCGTTGCTGCCGCTGTTGAGGCGCACGGACGGCTGGATGTAGCGCTGGCCAACGCGGCGCAGCTGCATATGTCGGATATCCTGGACACTTCGGAGGACGACTACGATCGCATCATGGCGGTCAATCTGAAGGGCTTTTTCCTCACCGATCAGGCAGCTGCGCGGCAGATGGTGGCGCAGACGGAACGGGGTGAGACGGGCGGGGCGATTATTAATATGTCGTCGATCCAGGTTGATATTACGCTGCCGAATATTCTCACCTATTCCATGTCAAAGGGCGGCATCCGCAGCCTCACGATTTCTGCATCCCTGGCATTGGCGGACAAGGGCGTGCGCGTCAATGCGATTGCGCCGGGATCCATCGGTACCGATATGGTGGCGCAATTGATGGTCGACGAAGCGGCGCGGGTGAAGATCATGTCACGCACGCCGCTGGGAAGACTGGGGGAACCCGACGAGGTGGCCTCGGTGGCGGTATTCCTGGCTAGTGATGAGGCTGCCTACATCACGGGCGAGACGATCACCGTTGACGGTGGCCGGATGGGGCTCAATTACACATGTGCTGTGCCCGAAGCCGTACCTGAATAAGAGGAGACGATCATGGATATGACGAAATTGGATGCTGACAGCTTGGCAAGCGCTGAGGCGACGGCCGAGAAATCATACGAAACCTTGCGGGGTCGAAATCTGGCGCTCGACATGACGCGCGGCAAGCCCGCATCCGACCAACTCGACCTTGCGGATGCGATGTTGACCATTGTTGGTGCCGGTGACACCGAAGGCGACGACGGCACCGATTACCGCAACTATGGCATATTGGCGGGCATCCCCGAAGCGCGGGCGTTTTTCGCCGGATACATGGACGTCGAGCCTGCCGAGGTTGTGGTCGGCGGCAACTCCAGCCTGACCATGATGTATGACGCCATGGCCGGCGGCATGTTTTTCGGCATGCCCACGGGCAAAGACGCTGGCGCTAAATCTTGGCGCGACCAAGGCACCGTCAAATTCATTTGTCCGGTGCCGGGCTACGATCGTCACTTCGCCATCTGCGAGCGTCTGGGTGTGGAGATGATCACGGTGGACATGACGCCCGACGGTCCCGATATGGATGCCGTGGAGGCACTGGTGGCCGATGATGCTTCGATCAAGGGCATGTGGTGTGTGCCAAAATATTCCAACCCATCGGGCGAGACGTATACCGACGAGACGGTCGACAGGCTGGCAGCAATGCCGGTCGCAGCGCCGGATTTCCGCATATTCTGGGATAACGCCTATGCGGTGCACCACTTAGGAGGAGGCCCGGCCGGGGTGAAGAATCTGCTGGCTGCGTGTAAGGCACAGGGTAATCCCGAGCGTGCCTTGATGTTCGGCTCGACTTCGAAAATCACCCATGCCGGTGCCGGTGTTGCCGTGCTGGCGGCGTCTGAAGCCAATGTCGCCGATGCGCTGGAGAAAATGTTCTATGGGTCCATCGGGCCGGACAAAATCAACCAGCTTCGACACGTTCGGTTTTTCAAGAATATGGCCGGCGTTCTCGCTCATATGGATAAGCAAGCGGCCCTCATCGGCCCCAAGTTTGCCGCCGTTGACGAAGCGCTTGAGCGACGCCTCGCCGGTAAAGGTATCGCCACATGGACAAAACCCGACGGCGGCTACTTCGTCAGCGTTGATGTGTTGGACGGTTGCGCTTCCGAGATTATCGCCTTGGCGGGCAAGGCCGGGGTCAAGCTGACGCCCGCGGGCGCGACCTACCCCTATGGCAAAGATCCCTACGACCGTAACATCCGTTTGGCACCGACCATGCCCAGCGTTGACGAAATCAAGACTGCCATGGAAGTGTTTTGCACCTGCGTCGAACTGGTGTGTGCGCGGAAAATATCAAGCGCCAGTTGATAGAACACTTGACTAGGGTCAATGAACGGTACGTGGAGATGCTTTAGACGGGAAGTCCATTCGTCGGTTTTTCGAAGGACTGTCCATGACCATTACCGAACGCGTCGATAACATTACTCGTTTACCCGAAGCTTACCGCTTGGCCGCCCCGCCGGCGCCGCCGAGCGTCAAGATTGAGCTGACGGCGCGTTGCGATTTCCAGTGTTTTTTCTGTGCCTCGCATCAGAAATTACGCCAGAAACAGGATATGGAGTGGGATTTCTACACCCGCATCGTCAAGGAAATGCGCGAAGCTGGGGTGGAAGAACTCGGCATGTTCTACCTCGGAGAATCGTTCCTGTTTGTGCGGCTGGCGGAAGCCATCCACTACGCCAAACAGGAAATTGGATATCCCTATGTTTTCCTCACCACAAACGGTCGCATGGCGCTGCCGATGAAGACCAAGGCCTGCATGGCGGCGGGGCTGGACAGCCTGAAATTTTCATACAACTTTGCTGGGCCCGAGCAGTGCAAAGAGGTCACCGGCGTCGATGCCTTCGATCAGATCGTCAATAACATCCGCGAGGCGAGGCGCGTGCGCGATGAGGTGGAGGCGGAAACAGGTCATCGCTGCGGGATTTATGCATCGTCTATCCACTACGACGGCGAGCAACAGGAAATGATGGAAGAGGCGGTGAAGTTGATCGAAGACTCGGTCGATCAGCACTATTGGCTGCCCCTCTACGGCCAGGCGGGCCTGACTGCCGGCGCACGCGGCACGACGCCGGTGGCGGGCAACGTCGGGCGTGCTGATGCCATGCGCGAGCCCTTGCCATGCTGGTCGGTCTTCACCGAAGGCCACATCACCTATGACGGCAAACTCGCGGCGTGCTGTTTCGACCACGATGGCCGGTTCGACATGGGAGACCTGAACGAGATGTCGTTCATGGAGGCCTGGCACAGCGATAGATTTCAGACATTGCGCGCCGCCAACCTGGCCAAGGATGTCACCGGTACGGCTTGCGAGCAGTGTATCGCCTACAAAGACGCGGACCCCGAAGAGCCCCGTGCCGTCAACTTGAAGCCGGCAGAAAACTGACTCTCACCACCGCGTAATCTTGACCCAAGAGAGCGCCGGACCGCTTCGCGCAATGATGCGAGGTGGCGAGTACTCGTGTGCGATTCCATCGGTTGAAAAAATATTCAATTAAATTTAGAATATATTGAGTAGAAACCCTCAATAATATAAAGGCCGATATCCCATGAAACGCCTTGTGGTTTGCAGCGATGGAACTTGGAACAATCCGGAACAGGAAGACAATGGAATTCCGGCTCCCACGAATGTCTTTAAAATATATAACGCCATCGCTGCTGATGACGACGGTACCGTGCAACTTCGGTACTATCATCCCGGTGTCGGCGGTGAAGGCGGAATTTTCGATAAAATCGCCGGCGGCGCCTTAGGCGTTGGTATTTCTCGCCATATCAAAAGCGCCTTTCACTGGCTCGGCACGAATTATGATGTCGGAGATGATATCTATCTTTACGGTTTTAGCCGTGGCGCATTTACGGCGCGCTCTATCGGAGGGTTTCTATCTCGTGGCCTGCTTGATTTGCGCGGCCTCGGTCCGAAGGACGCATGGCAGCGCGTGGATGCCGCCTTCGATGCCTACCGCCATCCCGGGAATGATCGGTCTTGGGCGGAAAATGACTGGGCGTTCTTCCATGGCGCTGATGCCACGCCGGTGAAGTTTGTCGGTGTGTGGGACACGGTTGGTGCGCTTGGAATCCCGGACGACCTTGAGATTTTGAATTTCTTTGAAAAGCCTGACAATTGGCGCTTTCACGACACCAACTTGGGCGCAAACGTTTCCACTGCGCGTCATGCCATGGCGGTCGACGAGGTGCGATCGAGTTTTACAATTACGCGCTGGGCCAACGCCCAGGCCCACCCGGATGCCAAAGAACTTTGGTTTCCCGGCGTGCATTCCGATGTTGGTGGTGGCTACGCCGAGACCGGCCTCTCCGACGTTGCTTTGCAATGGATGATGGAAGAAAGCGCAAGCACAGGGCTTTGTTTCAGGCCGGGCGTCGAAGCCGGTATCCATCCCAACCCCATTGCCGCCATGCACAATTCGTATAAGGGCGCATTTGCCAAGCTTCGTTCGCGCCCACGAAACGTCAATGCCATGGTGACAAGCGAGGGCGGTTCTTTTCATGCAAGCACCTTAGCGCGCCAACAAGCTTCGCCGATTGCGTATCCACCATACCACCCAACAACGATACTCGAAGTCGGAGAGCGCCATGAGGTAGACGGGTTCGCCGATACGCACTGGAATGCCACGGGCCTGTATCTTGAAGCCGGGCATGAGTATACGTTTTCGGCTGCGGGCGAATGGCAAGACAGCAAGGACAATTGCGATTGGCGCGGAACCGAGGACGGCAAGTTGACCGCCGGAGACATGGTGCGAGCGGCTTCATCGTTTCTGGGCAATTTCGAAAAATTGTTCGAAAAGATGTCCAAAAATGAATCGACGGACTTCCTCGGCACCAAACGCTGTGAGGACTTGAACTGGTTCACCCTGGTCGGTGCCATTGCGAACGATTCGGGAAGAGCATCGGCGGTTGGAAATGACGGCAGCCCAACGCCGCATCAATTCGTGGCGCTTGTTGAGCACGAGACAACGCCGCTACGAATAGAGAGCCCTGGATATTTGTACTGTTTTCCGAACGATGTCTGGAGCCTCTACGGTAACAACCACGGAAGCGTTCGGCTTACGGTCACGCGGGAGGCATGACCTCCGCTGCGTGAGCCAGTAGCCTCGACTGGGCCGTCCCTAACTGGTCGCCCTTGGTTGGCCGCCCCTAATTGGTAGCCCAGGGATCTTTCGGTGTATCCGATGCATTTGGTTCGGTTGGGGCTTCGGGTGCCGGCTCGGGAAGCGGCTGCGGTGCCGGCGGCATGGCCACCGGATGGTCGGAACTTGGCGCGGCGTCGGGCTGGTTTACAGGCACAACCCCGTCAGGCGCTGTGGCTGCACCCGGTGCATGCACTTTGCCGGCGCGGGCGCGGGCAAGGGCGATGGATTTTTCAAGATCGTCACCGCTGCAAATACCCAGGCCGACAGGATTCTGCGGCTTAATGTTGGGGGTATTCCAGTGTGTGCGGTCGCGGATGGCGTTGATGGTCGGCTTGGTGGTGCCGACTAACTTGGAAATCTGTGCATCCGTCAATTCCGGGTAGTTTTTCAACAACCAGGCGATGGCGTTCGGTCGGTCACCGCGTTTGGAAACGGGGGTGTAGCGCGCGCCCTTGCCACGTGCCTTGGGCATCGGCGTATCGGGCTTGGCCATGACCATCTTCGCGCTCGGGTCCGCTTGGCAGCGGTCCAATTCTTCTTGTTTCAACTCGCCACGCGCGACGGGGTCGAGGCCGTGCATGCCAGGCGCCACTTCGCCATCGGCGAGGGCTTGGATTTCCAACTGGTGCAGGCCGCAGAATTCGGCAATTTGCTCGAACGACAGCATGGTATTGTCGATCAGCCATATGGCGGTGGCTTTGGGCATCAGCGGATGCGCCATGGTCTTCATCCTTTTCCAAAAAAGCACCGGCGCCTTTGCATGCGCCGGTTCAAGAAATTCTACTCGCTTTATAGCGGCTTGGAGGGGGATTGGTCAAACACGCAAAGGCCTAAACGCTGAGCACGATTTTGCCCGTGTGTGTCGCACTTTCCATCAACCGGTGTGCCTCAGCCGCCTCAGCCAGGGGCAGCGTGGTGCCAACGACCGGCTTTAACGTACCGGTATCGAACAATGGCCAGACTTTTTCGCGGAGTTCTTGGGCGATGGCGGTCTTTTGGCTCGCGGGGCGGCTGCGCAAGGTGGAACCCGTGAAGCTTAAGCGTTTCAGCATCACCGGCATCAGGTTGACCTCAACCTTGGAGCCCATGGCGAAGGCCAATTGCACGATACGGGCATCGTGTTTTGTCGCCTTGATGTTGCGCTCGATATTGGGGCCGCCGACGATGTCGAGGATAACATCTGCACCGCCGAACTCTTCACGCACCACGTCGACGAAATTCTCCTGCGTGTAATCGATGACCCGATCGGCGCCCAGTTCATGGCAAATCTCGCAGCGTTCCGCCGGGCTGTCCGTGGCCACCACTTGGGCGCCGAAGGCCTTTCCCAGTTGGATCGACGTCGTGCCGAGCCCGCCGGCGCCGCCATGCACCAAATAGGTCTCGCCCGCCGCCAACTTCGCGGTCATGAAAATATTGCTCCAGATGGTGAAGTAGGTTTCCGGCAGCGACGCGGCTTCCAACAACGAAAGCCCGGCTGGTACGGGCAAGCAATGGCTGGCATCGACGGCGCAATACTCGGCATAGCCGCCGCCGTTGGTCAGCGCGCACAATTCGTCGCCAATTTGCCACTCAGTGACGCCATCACCCAAGGCGACGACGGTGCCGGCGATTTCCAGCCCCAGCAGGTCGGACGCCCCCTTTGGCGGCGGGTACAGGCCTTTGCGTTGCATCATATCGGGGCCGTTAATGCCGCAAGCCGCGACCCGTACCAGCACTTCGCCGGGCCGGGCTGTTGGTTCGGGACGGCGCGCGATGCTCAGAACTTCCGGACCACCGGGTTCGCTGATTTCGATGCAGGTCATGGTTCCGGACGTTGTCATGGCGGCCCTCACGGTTTTTCAAAATTGATCCTTACTGCCCGTGTCTAATATGATGGCCGCCACGTGGCAAGCGGTGGACGAGGAGAGATGCATATGAGTTGGGATGAACCCGAGCAACCGAAGAAAAAGCCGGAACTGAAAAACCTGGAGGTGCTCTCCATAGAGGCGCTTGGTGAATACATCGAGGAATTGGAGGCCGAGATTGCCCGTGTGCGGGTGGCGATATCACTCAAGGAGACAGCCCGTAACGGCGCGGAATCGGTATTCAAGAGTTAGTTCGGATTAACGGCTGTTTAATAATGTCTGTGCTATTGAAGTCGTGTGGATGGCTGAAATGAAGCTATTCACGCAACTTCGACGCCTCCCTGTTGAACACTCGCCGCCCCACAATCGGGGCGGCCTTTTTTGTCTGTGCCGCATACGATTGTATTTCATTCGCAACCTAGCCGAATCGCATATTGACCCCATTCACTGTCGCGGTTACAGTCCCTCACTCGTAACACTCGATCAGGCGAGTTTGACAGGTTTGAGGCTAAGAATTTAAGGGGCCGTCCTTCGGGGCGGCCCTAATAATTTGCCTCCGAGAAATCCGCATTTTAAGGAAGCTGCACATGACGGAAAGCCGCCGTGAATACCTTCATTTCCGCCCCATTCAGACCCGTTGGAACGACAATGATCTCTATGGTCACGTCAATAACGTGGTCTATTACTCTTACTTCGATACGGCAGTGAACCTCTATTTAGTGGAAGAGGGTGGGCTTGATCCGCATGCGAGTGAGGTCATCGGCATCTGCCCTGAGACCCATTGCAACTTCCATAGCGCCGTTGCGTACCCCGAGCGCTTAGAGGCCGGGCTCAGGGTCGCGCATTTGGGTAATTCAAGCGTGCGTTATGAGATCGGTATCTTCCGTGAGGGCGAGGAGGTGGCTGCCGCTACCGGGCATTTCGTGCATGTCTTCGTCAATCGTGAAAATCACCGCCCCGTGCCCATGCCGGCTCAAATTCGCAACGCTCTTGAGCGGTTGCAATTGAGCGAAGACGCGCGCACCGGCACAGGTGACTAAGCAGGCGACTAAACAAACGAAACGCCCGGCAACCGAAGCCGCCGGGCGCTCACACCGATAAGGCGGGCTTGAGGCTAATCAGGCCGCCTTTTTGTGTTCGATGGCCTTGGTGTTGATGGCGATCTTTTTAGGCTTCTTCTCTTCCGGCACTTCACGCACAAGCTCGATGTGCAGCAAACCGTTCGCGAGGTCTGCGCCGGCGACCTTGATATGGTCGGCCAGTTCGAAACGGCGCTCAAACGCACGGCCCGCAATACCGTGGTGCAGGTAGGTTACGTCGCCGTCTTCGCGCTCGATCTTGCCGGAGACCACCAGCGTGTTTTCTTTCAAGGTGATATCCAAGTCGCCGTCACCGAAGCCGGCAACCGCCATGGTGATGACGTAGCCGTCCTCACCGGTTTGTTCGATGTTGTAGGGCGGGTAGGCGGTTTCGGTGCCTTCGTAGCGAAGTGCCGAATCCACGAGCCGCTGCATGCGGTCGAAACCAACCGAGTGTCGAAACAGGGGGGTAAAATCAATAGTACGCATAGCCATACTCTCCTTTGAGCCATATGGGTTGTCTGGAGCCCACCACCATGGTCGGACTCTCATGCTCTGATGCTCCGCTTGGGCGGAGCGCCGCCCGGTTCCTTTCATAGGCAACCGGGTTCAAGCCATATTTAGGTTTGTGGAAATAACCGCGCAAGTGGGCGGGCAGCAAAAAATCTTTACTCAGCCGCTTGTTTGCCTTAGTTGCCCCACAGCACTTCGTAGAGCGTCATCGGGCCTTCGAAGCCCTTCATCTCATAACCGCCCTGGCTCTTGAACTGATAGCTTTTGCCAGTGCAGATTCCGCGCACGATCTCAGAAACGAAAATCTGGTCGGCCTGGGCCTTATCGACAATACGGGCTGACAACTGCACGACAGTGCCGAACAAATCGTTGTCTTCGACGATGGGTTCGCCGGCGTTAAGGCCGATTTTTAGGTGCAGCGGCAGGTCCGGTTGTTGGGCGTTATGCTGCATGGTCTCTTGTTGCATCTGAATGGACGCGTCGACGCCTTCGGTGACCTTGGAGAACGACGCCATGATGCCGTCGCCCGTGTGCTTCACCTCGCGGCCATTGAAGGCCGTCAGCGCCGCGCGCACGATGCGGTTGTGAACACGCACCACTTCCTGCGCACCGGCGTCACCCAAGGCTTGGGTCATGGCGGTCGAGCCCGCGATATCGGTGAACAGCACGGTGATCGGGCCGGTGGCGGCTTCTTTCTTTTTCGGCTGGTTCCATTCGCCCATGGCAGATTCCAAGTGCTTGACGGATTCGTCCGGGTCTTGGAAATGCGTGTTCATGGCATTGCGTCCGGCCTGGAACATCTGCATGTAGCGCGGGTCTTGCAGCAGGTATTCTTCGTACTTGTCGGCAAACGACGTGGCGTGGGATTTCTTAAAGCCCATGACGCGCACGCTGTCGGCCAACACTTTGGATTGTGAGCGCGTGTCCAGGTCACGTTTCTCAGCCAAGGTTTCGCAGGCGCCGGCTAGGAACAAGTTGACGCCGAACTTGTTGAAGTTGTCCATCTTCTTGTCGTCGGTACCGACTTTCTTTAACGCCTCGCCGAGGAAATCCATCATGTAGGCTTTTTGCTTTTCAGCATGTGGCGACAAGGTTTCGACACCTGTATCGCCGTCAGCTTTGCCATAGGTATCGGCATCCAGCACAATACCTCGGCCTTGGGCGTCGACATCGGCATCGGCATCGCCGCCATCGCCGTGCAGGCTTTTCTTCAGGCGCTCTGTGGTCTCCGCTTCAGCGTTGTCGGCAAGCTTGAAGTCGTCGCTGCCAGACATAGCGCTGTCGAGGTCTTGGCGTTGCGCTTGCGATTTGGTGCGCTGGGCCTTTTTCCTGTCGCTTTTCGGGGCGGCCTTTTGCGCTAGCGGTTTAGCGGGGCGGTAGCGCTTTCTTTCCTTGCTATCCAGTGATTCCCCCCGGAAGAACGTATAAGCCATGGTGGCGGCGCTAAGCAGGAACGTCGCGACGAAAATCAGGAAAACCACCTGACCTTCGCGTTGTCCCGTAACGCGGTACCCCAGTATTGTCTTGCCGCCAAGAACTTCCGCCGAAATAACGGCACAAATCGCCGCTAGGCAGATACTGAACAGCGTGATCAGCAGAACCTTGACAAAAATGGTGGTCAGCGAGCTCTTGCGTGTTCCTGATGCCGCTTTTTTCTTTTTCTTTTTCGCTCGAGGCTCATCGTTGAAGACGTCATCTTCTTCGTCATAGTCGTCATCATCGTCTGCGTCAGCCCAGCCACCACCACCGCCGCCGCCACGTTCGGTCGTATCGGTTTCGCCGTCAGCCGCCCCTGCGCCTTTGCTTTTGTAAATGACGTAATCACGATGTGTGCCCTCCGAGGTGTCATAGACCTCGCGGATCACTTTGACCGAGCCGACACCGCCGACATCGAGTTGCTTGGCTTCCTCGACGGCCTGGTCGCGCTGCGAACCATCAAACTGCGCATGGATGCTCCAGCGCCCATGCTGTTCGACCTGGACCTCGTAATGGGTCTGCATCGCCATATCAGTTGAATCCTGCAAGCACGTCGTTCCACCCCTGGCCTAGTGCCTTTTCGAGCGCCGCTAAGCGCATACCACCATCAGCTTATAACGCTTATAAAGAATCCGGCGCAAGCCCGACGTTACGGAACGCCGATTTACGCCTCGTTTCAGCTTTAAGTACCTATAAGATATCAAACTTCTGCGCTTCGCACAAAACCCTGTTGTGAAATAATGTTACGCGACGCAAAAGGCCGCGCCTGATGCCGGCACGGCCACGTCGCAGCGATACTTCGGTCGACTTAGTTTTTGAGGCCGAGTCCCGAAAAACGCTTGTTGAACTTTGCCAACTGGCCGCCGGTATCCACCAAGCGGTGCGCGCCACCGGTCCAGGCCGGGTGCGTGGTCGGGTCGATGTCCAGCTTCAACGTGTCGCCGGGCTTACCCCAGGTCGAGCGCGTCGTATAAGTGGTGCCGTCAGTCATTTCGACGGTGATCTCGTGGTAATCCGGGTGGATTTCGTTCTTCATGGGTCAGCTCCAGAATTCAAGGCGCTTTATATAGGCGATGATGGCGGTGGGATCAAGCGTCTGATGATATGGGAACCTAGGGGTTTTTGGGTGCGCATTGCGCGGTGTCCGAGGCATCGGCAGCTGCCGAGGTATGGGGGAAGCGCGTTCGGGTGCGTATCGCCCAAATTGTGACGACCACCATCAAAGCCGCGCCAAAGAAATACGGCCAGTCCATGCCCATGAATCCGAACAGCATTCCCGCCGCTGCCGGTCCGGCAACGCGCGCCAGCGTGGTTGCTGAACGTGTTACACCCATGGTGCTGCCTTGGTCTTCTTCGCCCACTTGCAGCGATATCAGGCTGTTCAGTGCCGGGGAGATGATCGAGAAACCGTAACCGGCCACGGACATAGCGACCAACAACAGCGGTAAACTGTCAGAGAACGGTATCAGCGCAATGCCGAGCGCCAATGCCGCCGCACCTTGGATAATCAGCCGCGCCTCGCCGAATTTTCGGCGTAACCGGCCGATAAGGCCGCCTTGCACCAACACGCCCAGTACACCGACAAAGGCAAAAATGTATCCGTTCTGCTCTGGTCCCCAGCCGAATTGCCGTTTCGTCCACATGGCGAATGTCGCCTCCAGCCCGGCAAACGCCACAGTTGCGAGAAACGAGATGCCAATCAATAGGCCTACATTGGGGTGGGTGAGGGCGCTTTTGAACATTTGCCGGCGGGTTTCTTTGGGGCGCGCCGCAAGCCGTTCGCGAATTTCCGGCGCCAGCGATTCTTTCAACAACGCCAACCCCAGAACCCACGCCACGATCGATAAGCCCGCCGCCGCCAATGCCGGCGTGCGGTAGTCGGCCGATAGGGGGGCGCTGCCGGCCAAAATCCCGCCGATGGCGGGGCCGAAGATGAAGCCGAGACCAAAGGCCGCCCCAATAACGCCCATTCCCTTGGCCCGAGTCTCGCGCGTGGTGATATCGGCCACGTAAGCGAAAGCGGCGGAAAGGTTTCCAGCCATGAAGCCGCCGACGGCACGCGCGCCGAACAGCATCCATATGTTGTCCGCATAGCCCAGCCATACATAGGCCAGCGCCGCACCGAATAGCGACATCAATAGGATCGGGCGACGGCCCATGCGGTCCGATGCCCGTCCCCAAAATGGCGCCGCGATAAACTGGGTCAGCGAATAAGTGGCCATGACAAGGCCCACGGTCGTTGGATCTGCGTCCATGACCTCCGCATAGAGCGGCAGCAGCGGAATGATGATTCCGAAACCGATCAGGTCGACGACAACGATGAGAAATAATATGGGCATTTGGTCTGGCGCTCGGGGCTGTGGGGGATGCGGCGGCTTAGCGCTGCGTCAGTTTCAATTCTATACGGCGGTTGCGGCGCTTGGCGATCTCGCCCTTGCCGGCATCGAGGGGCTGGTGTTGGCCAAAACCCGCCGCGACCAATCGATTCGCCGGTAAACCTTGCGCAATGAGCTTTTGTACCACGGCAATTGAGCGCGCCGACGAGAGCTCCCAATTGGATGGGAATTGTTTGGTCTTGATGGGGTCGGAATCGGTATGGCCGTCAATCCGCAGCACCCAATCGATATCCTTCGGAATTTTCGATGAGATTTCGAGAAGGGTTGCGGCCAATGCGTTGAGTTGACTGACCCCTGGCGTTCCGATCACGGCCGAGCCCTTGTCGAACAAAACTTCGGATTGGAACACGAAACGGTCGCCGACGATGCGTAACCCACGCTGACGGCCCAACACTTCGCGCAGCCGGCCGAAGAACTCGGAGCGGTAACGCGACAATTCCTGCACCTTGCTTGCCAAGGCCGCGTTCAATCGCTTGCCAAGATTGACGATCTGGGTTTTCTGGGCGGTTGTCAGTTTTTCGGAAGCGTCAAGCGCGGCCTCGATTCGCGATAGTTGCGAGCGCAGGGTCGCCATTTGTTTGTTCAAAAGTGCGACTTCCGCCCGCGCGCTGTCGGAGAGATCACGCTCTTCCAAAAGCGCCTTCTTATTCGATGCCAGTTCATCCTCGGTCTTGCCGGCCTTGGCGGCCATCTCGGAGATTCTCTTTTCGAGTTCCTCGCGAAGCGCCTTCAAGGCAGCGATGTCATTGTTGAGGCCGGAGATTTCGGTCAGCTGTTGTTCGAGCTTCTCGCGGGTTTGGGCTCCGGTTTTTTGCGTCGTCAGCAATTGGGCGCTCAACCGCGCCTCGGTATCCTCGGCCTTCAGCCTCATGGAGGTGAGCGATGCACGCAGATCGTCACGCATAGCGACGCTGGTTTGTAATTCCGCCGACATTTGCGCGAGATTGTCTTTCATGTTTTTTTGCGAGCGGCGCTCCAATGCCAGCAAGTCGGCCAGTTCCGTCACCTGCCCGCGCAGGCGGTCTAAGGCGGTATCGCGACCGGACAAGGCTTGGTTCATGAAAAACTGCGCCAACACGAAGATCAGCAACAGAAAAATGATCACCAAAAGCAGTGTCGCCAGGGCGTCAACGAATCCCGGCCAGATGTTGGTGGAGCGATCCTGACGTCTCAATGAAGCCATATCAGCGCGCCGCCATGCGCTTAACGTCTATTGTCGTCGCTGGCGGCGGCCAGTGTGCGGGCTAGCAGTTTGATCTCGCTGCGCAGTTCTTTCAGCATGGAGTCGCGGCCACCTCTGGCCTCTTCGCGCATACCGGTGAGTTGCAAATCCATATTTCGGATATGCGCCCGCGTGCCCTCATCCATACCGCCACCACCTTGGCTGGCGGCTTGGCTGCCTTCCGCCAATTGCTGCAAGATGGGCCGGATGGCGACCTGGGTTTCGGCGAGGCTCTTCATCAGCGCCTGCTCAGTGCGCATCTGGTCTGTCAGGGTTTCCAGCTTTGCTGTCAGCGCATGCATGCTGTCATCGACTTTGGAGCGGCTATCTTCGCCGCGGGTCATCGTACGTTGCAGATTCTCGAGGCTTTCCGCCGTTTGTTCCAAAAGTGCTTGCACATAGGCCGGTACGGATTGTTCGCCTTCGGTCATCAGGCCACCCGACGATAGGCGTGTGACGCTCGACAGCCACTCCTCGAGGTCATTGTAGAACCGGTTTTGCGCCTGACCTGCCTGGAGGTCCAGAAAACCCAATACGAGAGAACCGGCAAGACCGAACAGCGACGACGAAAATGCCGTTCCCATGCCCGCCATCGGCGCCTCTAGGCCGCGTTTGAGTGTGCCGAAGATGGCACCGGGATCTCCGCCATCGACGCTTAACCCGCTGATCACGCCGCTGATGGAGCCGACGGTTTCCAGCAATCCCCAAAACGTGCCGAGTAGCCCCAGGAAGATCAAAAGCCCGATGGTGTAGCGCGACAGGTCGCGCGATTCATCCAACCGCGAAGCGATGGAATCGAGGAGCGAACGCATGGAAAGCGCAGACAGACTGAGCGAATCGCGGTTCGACACCATGGTCGCCATGGGGGCCAGCAATTTCGGATGAAGCGAAGGGCTCGGCGCCGCAGCACGGAAGACGTTTTCTTCCAGTGTTTGGCGGTAGCTGTCGATCCATGCCACCTCCGGGTACAGCCGGATAACTTGTCGGAAATTATAGATGATGCCGAGGATCAAGACGCCGACGATCAGTCCGTTCAGAGGCGCGTTGGCGGAAAAAAACTGATAGAGCGGCCCCACCAGTAAAACGCAGACACCGCCCACGGCAGCGAGGAACAGTAGCATGCGAACGAGATATGTATGAGGCCGATTCACGCCAGGTTAGGTCCTGTTTGCTTTGTCCGCCGCCGAAAGGGTTTCGGGTTCAGCGCCGGGCCAGATTTATATCGACACGATTTGCCGGTTTCTCCGACGTTTTCGAACCAAGCGCGCGGACATCGATCTGGGTGCTGCGTACGCCTTTGTCGATTAGGTACGAGCGCACGGCGAGGGCGCGCGAAAGCGATATACGACGCGCCTTGGAAGTAGAAAGCCCTTTGGCGCCAGCATAAGCCATCAGTTGCACACGGTACTCTTTGCTATCGCGCATGGCAGCGGCCAATTGGCCGAGGCCGGCGTCCGCACCAGTCGGTAATTTGGTCGAACTTTCCTCAAAAACAACGCGCAGTGCTTGGCCCGGTTTGATGTCGATTTTTGCCGGTGCAGCTGCTTCCTGCGTCGGCGTGGGGGCGCTCGGCGCTGGCGGGGCTTTCGCGGTTTTTGGCATTGGCGGCGGTGCCTTGGTGGCCTTCGGCGCAGATGGCGGTGTTGGCGGCTTCGGTGCCTGTACAGGTGCTGGTGGCGGTGCCTTGGCGACCACGCTTGCCGGTTTGGCGACGGGCTTCGGTTGGGCCTTCATCACCGGTTTAAGCGGTACAGCCATAGGCGCTTTGGGTTTCGAGCGCGCCGCAGACTTGACGGCGGCGGGGGCTTTCATGGTGACGCTCTTCGAAGTCGTCTGGGCTTGAGCAGCGGGGGCCGTGGCAAGCGCTGGCTTTTTCATGGCCGGCGTCGCAGCAAGGCGTTTTTTCGGCTGCAGATACAGCCGCGAACGTACCGTGCTTTTCGGTGGAACCTTAAGCCCGCCGGCACGCGTGCCTCCGCCAGCACCCATTGGCGAGACTGATGTCCGTCCGACACCTCCGTCATTGAGGACGCTGAGATCGACCACAACGCCGTCGATGCTCTGAGCAAATGCCGGGCCCGCTAGCAGAGCGAGCAATGGAAGGGTGAGCAAACCTGCGCATTGGCGCCGAATTGCAAATCGTCGATGAATTTTGCCGCTTTGGCGTGCCATGATTGCCTCGGTACTCACTAAATTCCTGACCTTTGCAACTGTCTGTCGCCGTGTCCTCTGTTCACGAACAAGGACAGCCGATTTCTGGCGCTCACAATAACCAAGGGCCGGATATCACACAACAGCTTTGACTCGCGTAGGGGCAGTGGCGCCCAGCGCATCCACAATGGCTCAGGGGAGCTTTACCAGCTTGCGCAACTCGTTGTGCATGATTTCGTTTGTCGCAATGATCTCGCCACGGCTGATCATTCGCGCGCGGTTAGCGAAATCGGTAACCATGCCGCCCGCCTCGCGGACAATGACGATGCCGGCTGCTATGTCCCAAGAATTGAGGCCTTTTTCCCAAAACCCTTCGTAGCGCCCGGCAGCTACGTAGGCCAGATCAAGCGCTGCCGAACCAAAGCGCCTGACGCCGGCGGAAACGGCCATGACTTGTTCCAACTGGGCCAAAAACGGCTGGTGATCTTCGCGGCCCATGAAGGGGATGCCAGTGGCAAATACCGACTCGGCGAGGTCCTTACGCGCCGATACCCGAAGCCTGCGCCCGTTGAGGAACGCGCCCTGACCCTTTTCCGCCCAGAACATTTGGTCGGAAACCGGCTCGTAAACGACTCCGGCATACATTTCGCCGTCGCGTTCAAGCGCGATGGAAACGGCGAAATGCGGCAAACCGTGCAGGAAGTTGAGCGTGCCGTCCAGCGGATCGACGATCCAACGGTTGGAAATATCGACGCCTTCGACGACACCGCGCTCTTCCATCAGGAAGCCGAAATTGGGCCGCGCTTTGGACAGCGTCTCGTAGATGATTTTTTCCGCCTTGCGATCAGCGGTCGAGACGAAATCCGCCGGCCCTTTTTTGGAGACCTGCAGGTTTTCGATGTCGCCGAAGTCGCGCACCAGCGAGCGCCCGGCCTTGCCGGCTGCGTCGATCATGACATTGAGCAACGCCGAGCCGCGCGCGCCCGTGCGTGCAGCCGATTGGTTCATGGGGCGGGTTTGTCGCAAAATTAAAGCGTCCTCAGTTCTTGGCCAATTAGTCCTTGGCCCGTTCCACGTAGGTGCCGTCAGCCGTTCTGACAACAACGCGGGTACCGGTTCCGATGTGCGGTGGCACTAAAATCTTGACGCCGTTGTCGAGCACTGCGGGCTTGAACGACGACGATGCGGTCTGGCCCTTGACTACCGCGTCGGCCTCGACGACCTCTGCGACAACGGTGTCGGGCAACTGGACGCCGATGGGATTGTCTTCGTGCATCTCGATACTGACGTTCATGCCGTCTTGCAGGTACGCAACCTGATCGTCGCCGATAAACTCGGCTGCCAGCGCTACTTGTTCGTAGGTTTCATTGTCCATGAAGGTGTAGCTATCGCCGTCGGGATAGAGATATTGGAAATCCCGTTGTTCGAGCGTCGCGCGCTCGACCTTTTCCGACGAGCGGAAGCGTTCGTTGAGTTTGGTGCCGGTGCGGACTTCCTTCAACTCGACCTGCGCGTAGGCGCCGCCTTTGCCGGGTTGAGTGTGCTCAGTTTTTACCGCGCGCCACAGCCCGCCCTTATGTTCAATAACCATCCCAGCACGGATGGAGTTGCCGTCGATTTTCATGGTCTTACACCCGATTTTGACTTGGTGTTAAGTTGGGAGAATAAAGTGCGCGGGTTCTATCAGTTTGCCTCGGTAGTGGCAATGTCTCAGGTGCGGAGTAACCGCTCTACCAAATCAGCCACGGCAAAATTGCATTGGGACGTTCGCCAGCTTGTTCGGCAAGGGCGTGCACCATATTCGGCTGCAAGTCGCCTTTCGGACCCATGGCCAATGCGTCTGCATGTATACCACCACCGATCCAGACCGCATCAATACCCGCATGTCTCGCCCCCCGGATATCCGTCGGCAGCGCATCGCCGATCATCACCGCGCGGGTACGGGGGATGTCTAGGTATTCGTCGAACAAGCGGTCGTAAATTGGCGAAAAAGGTTTGCCGAACTGCTGCACGGTGCCTCCCATTTCTTCGTAAAGCGCTGCCAGAGCACCAGCGCCGGGAAGCAATCTTTCGCCGTGATTGGCGACCACGTCGGGATTGGCGCAAACCAATGTAAGGCCACGATCGACGCCTTTCCTCAGGATACCGCGGTAGTCCTCGGGCTGTTCCGTTTTGTTGTCGACGAGGCCGGCGCAAAGAATAAATTCGGCCCGCTCAATATCGGTTTCCCGGGCGCCGCAAGCTTCAAGCGTGATCCGGTGGAGCTCCGAGCCAATGAAAAAACAAGTCGG
Source organism: Rhodospirillaceae bacterium (assembly GCA_018698795.1). GTDB lineage: Bacteria > Pseudomonadota > Alphaproteobacteria > Rhodospirillales > Casp-alpha2 > TMED8. The sequence continues at coordinate 8,896 of JABIPG010000170.1, read as the reverse complement.
TCGGGCATTCACGCCGGAGCCGCCGGAGCCGCCGGAGTCGCCAGAGCCGCCAGAGCCGCCAGAGCAGAAAGCATCGGCGGCAATAGCATTCGCCGTAATTTCTCCCGAAGACAGCATCCAGTCGTATAGGTCATCCGTAACGCCAATTTTGGCTTGATGTTCGGCGAGAGGGGCGCTGGGTATTGCAGCGTTGGACAGCAAGACAACATGGGCATCTCGTCGGCGCAGGCGTTGCAGACAATCGACCGCTCCGGGAAAAACCGCTTCGCCGTCATGAACGACGCCCCACAAATCCAAAATGAATAGGTCATAGTCATCGGCAATCTCGGCCAAGCCGCTTAGTATCCGAATATCCATGCCGCTCATGTCTTCACGGCGTCATTATATCGTTCATGGCCTGCACCCCTGCCGCCGGGCCGTCAGCGTGATTCCATACAGCCCCCACGACCGCCAGGAAATCAGCGCCGGCGTGGACCAACTCCGTGCCGTTGTCGGCTGTAATGCCGCCGATGGCGACGCATGGGATTTGCATCAGGTCTCGCCACCATTGCAGAATTTCCGGTGACGCGCGGAACTTGGCCTCTTTGGTGGCGGTCGGGAAGAACGCCCCGAAGGCCACGTAATCCGCCCCGGCTTCGGCGGCTTCAATCGAGAGATGGCGGGAATCGTGGCACGTGACGCCGACGATGGCATTGTCGCCCATGGTTTCACGGGCATCTCCATAGGCGGCATCTTGTTGACCGACGTGCACCCCGTCACACCCCGTTGCCTGTGCCAGGTCGGGGCGGTCGTTGAGGATGAATGGCACGTCTCGGGCCTGCGCCACGGGCAAAAGGACCTCGACGGCGCGCTTCACATCGTCGTCGGCAACGTCTTTCAGGCGGAGCTGCAGCGCCCCCACATCTCCGCCATCGAGCGCCGCGGCTAAATCTTCCTTGAAGGCTACCGGGTCGAGCGCCGGCGGGGTAATCAGATAAAGCCGGCATGTTTGGTCGGTCATGGTGGATTACTCTCCAGGAAATGCGTGACGCTCGAAGTCGTGTCGGCGACCGTGGCCAAATCCAACACCGGACCGTCGATTTTTTCAATAACGGTGACGTTGGATTGGCTGGCGATATCCTTGATCCCAGTCGCCGTTTCTGCCGGTAGGTCGATCACGATGCCGCAGCCACCACGCCTGATTGCCGCCAATGCCTGTCCCGCCTCCTGGCCACAATCGAACAGGGCTCCGGCGAGGGCTTCACCATGGCTTTTTCGGGCCAGCGCGATGGTTTCGGCGAATATTCCAGGCCCCGTGGCGGCGCTGGTTTCGGGGGGGCTCAACAAAATGATCTGGCGGCCGCATTGTGCCGCTGCGTTCAGCGCGGCTTTCGCCTGACTAAGGTCGTAAATGATGATCATCGGTTCGTTCATTGCGTGATTATAGCGCTGCGCATCGGCAAGAAAAAACCCCGCCGGGAGATCGCCCGGCGGGGTTTAATCGCGAAACAGCGATGGCTTCAGCCCGCCTTGGCAAGCGCCACGGCGGTATCCGACATGCGGTTGGAGAAGCCCCATTCGTTGTCGTACCACGACAGCACGCGTACGAAGTTGCCGCCCATGACCTGCGTCTGGGTGGCGTCGAAGCTGCTTGAAGCCGGATTGTGGTTGAAGTCGATGGATACCAGCGGTGCTTCGTTGTAGCCAAGCACGCCCTTCAGGCGGCCTTCAGAGGCTTCCTTGATGGCGGCGTTGATTTCCTCGACCGTGGTGTCGCGCCCGGCGCTGAAGGTTAGATCGATCATCGAGACGTTCGGCGTCGGCACGCGTACGGAGGTGCCGTCCAGCTTGCCGTTCAACTCCGGTAACACCAAACCGACGGCTTTCGCGGCGCCGGTTGAGGTCGGGATCATCGACTGTGCGGCTGCGCGGGCGCGGCGCGGGTCCGAATGCAGGGTGTCGAGCACCGGCTGGTCACCGGTAAAGGCGTGCACGGTGGTCATGAAACCTTTCTCAATGCCGACGGTCTTGTTCAGCACATCGGCCACTGGGGCCAGGCAGTTGGTTGTGCACGAAGCGTTAGAAACCACTGTGTGATCGGCGGCCAGCGTTTCGTGGTTGACGCCGTAAACGATGGTATTGTCGACGTTCTTACCGGGTGCCGAGATCAATACCTTTTTGGCGCCAGCGGCCAAATGTTTGCCAGCGCTTTCGCGGTCAACGAAAAGCCCGGTGCATTCGAACGCTACATCGACGCCCAAATCGCCCCAGGGCAATGCTGCTGGGTCGCGCTCAGCCGTGACGCGGATCGGGCCGGCGCCGGCATCCATGATGTCGCCGCTGACGCTGACGTCGTTGGACAAAACACCGTGCACAGAATCATATTTCAGCAGATGAGCGTTCATATCGGCGGAGCCGAGGTCGTTGATACCGACCACCTGAACATCGTTACGGCGCGATTCCAAAACCGCGCGTAGAACCAGCCGGCCAATACGGCCAAAACCATTGATAGCAACACGAACCGCCATTTTTATCCCTCCATAGGATCGGGTTGAAAAACGAAAGACTGCGAGGCTTAGCGATGGCGCTCACAACCATTTATTCAGACCCGAAAATTAGCCTGGTTCCGGGCCGGTTCCCTGCGACGGCGGCACCTTCCTTTGTTCGCTCCGTTTCGTCAACGAGATTCTGGATTCAACACTTGGCTGGCCTGTGGATAAATTCGGAAGAGTCTGGAGAATCATATAATTATCGGTAAAACTTACTGTTAAGGTTGACGCCGCGGATTCGTTCAGCTTATTGTCGTTACATACCGATTCGGTCGTCGCCGGAGGACTGGGACTTGGCGTTAAATACCGTTCTGCAAAAACCGACACGCGTGCAACAGGCACAAAGCCGCCTGGATAACGCCGTGGCGCGACTGGAAGGCGCCGTTCAGCGGCGCACGCAAGGCAGCGTGGCGCCGGACGAAAGGGTTGTCACCCTGGAATCCGAAGTGCAATCGCTGCAGACCCGCAACGAAACCCTGAAACAAACCAGTGATCAGGTGGCCGCACGGCTCGATGCCGTGATCACCAATCTGAAATCCACTTTGGAAGAATAGAAGGGAAGGCCGGTCGCATGGCGCAGGTTTCCGTACAGATCAACGGGCGCGGCTATCAGATCGCGTGCGACGATGGCCAGGAAGCGCACCTCAAGCGGTTGGGTGATTACATCGACAACCGGGTGCAGGAACTGACTGCCGCCGTCGGCCAGGTTGGCGATGCGCGCCTTCTGGTGATGGTGTCGCTGCTGATCGCCGACGAGTTGTCCGATGCCTACGCGGAACTTGGCGTTGCGCGCGGCGGCGAGGGCGTGGCGGCACGCATGGATCAGGAAGAAAGCCTGTCGTTGGCCATCGAAGGATTGGCCGATCGCATCGAGGACATTGCGGAAAGCCTCGAAGCCACTTAGGTTCACCAGTAAGGCGGTATGCTGCCATACCCGTTAGGCCTTTGAATCCCGGGGCCAACGATACCTCTAAGGGAGCTGTCCCTGGCCGGCTCGTGGGCCGGTCATACGGTGCCCACCTGTTAATCACAGGCCTAGAGGATTGATCACGCCGACGGCTTGGTGGCGCCGCCCGTTTTCTCATCTCCCGTTTTCTCATCTGTTGAAGCGCAATCCCCTGACTGATCTAGACCACGATAAACAGGCTTTCCGCGAAGCCGCTCGCGAGGGCAGGCAAACGGCGGCTGCGGCTGCCGGCTCTGATGCCGCCGAGCGTCTTGCGAGGCATATTAACGCCTGTGTCGCGGATTGGCCGGCTGGCGTAATTTCCGGCTACCTGCCCATCGCCGATGAAATGAGCCCGCTGCCGGCGATGGCTGGCTTAGCCCGGAACGGCTGGACACTGGCGCTACCTGTGGTGGCCGGCAACGGACGACCCTTGGTGTTTCGCCAGTGGCGTGACGGAGACGCGCTTGAGCCCGGCCCGCTCCGCACCCGCCATCCGTTGCCGAGTGCTGTGGAAGTGCGGCCCGATGTGTTGTTGGTGCCGCTGTTGGCTTTCGACGCCACGGGGCAGCGCATCGGCTGGGGCGGAGGGTTCTATGACCGCACTATTGCGGCGTTGCGCGCTGATAAGGATATTCTGGCATTGGGAATCGGTTATGGAGGCCAGCAAGTGGACAAAGTTCCCGCCGGTCCCCATGATGCGCCGCTTGATGCCGTGGTGAGCGAAGCCGGCATTCTCAAATTTAAGGATTTCTAATGCGGATACTGATTGTCGGCGATGTGGTGGGGAAAAGCGGCCGCAATGCGGTGGACGAACACTTGCCCGGCCTGCGCGAGCGTTTGAAGTTGGATTTCATCATCGTCAACGGTGAGAACGCCGCGCATGGGTTTGGCATCACCGATAAAATTTGTCAGCAGTTGTACGCCGCCGGCGCCGACGTGATCACCACCGGCAACCACGTCTGGGATCAGCGCGAGATCATGAATTACATCGATAGCGACCCCAAATTGCTACGCCCGCTGAACTATCCCGCCGGCACGCCGGGCAAGGGCAGCGCCGTCTACGAGATGGCCGATGGCCGCAAGGTGATGGTCGTACATCCCATGTGCCGGCTGTTCATGGACCCGTTGGACGACCCCTTCGCCGGCACTGAACTCGCGCTCAAAGGCCATACGTTGGGCCAACACGTCAACGCCATCTTAGTCGATGTGCACGGCGAGGCGACCAGCGAGAAGCAGTCCCTGGGTCATATTCTGGATGGCCGGGTGTCGGCGGTCGTCGGCACGCACACGCACGTCCCCACCGCCGATCATCAAGTGCTGCCGGGTGGTACGGGTTATGTGACGGACCTTGGCATGACCGGCGATTACGACTCTGTCATCGGCATGAAAAAGAAAAACGCCTCAGCAAGGTTCGCCACCAAACTCCCACAAGGCCGCCTAGAGCCCGCCGACGGCGACGCAACACTGTGCGCCGCCTTCATCGAGACGGACGACGCAACGGGGTTGGCAACCAGTATCGAACCGGTGCGGGTTGGAGGAAAGCTGCGGCAGGTGGAGCCGGAATAGGCTCGATTGTGATTGTTTCCGGCGACGCGGAAACCGACCTTCAGTTCCGGTTTGAGGGGAGAAACTGAGCCAAAAATAGGTTGGCGCTAACCGTCACAGTTGACTCAAAGCCAACTAACATCAGCCACCGAACGAATGTACAGGGCCGCCCTTGGTGTCTGTCGAAATGGCCAGTAGACCTCCTGCCATAGGTTGTTCAGACAACATTCTGTCACTGAGTTTTTGGCGTGCCGAAGTAACAAATAGCGTCGTCATATCCGGACCGCCGAATGCAGGCATCGTTGGTTGAGTGACCGGCAATTTAACAGCATGATCAATTTCGCCGCTCGGCAACCTACATACGACCTGTCCTCCACCATACATTGCAGCCCAATAACCGCCTTCCATGTCAATTGCAGCTCCATCGACGCCACCCATGTCACTTCGGTCAAAAATAAAAAAGTCTCTTTGCTTTGACAATTGTCCAGATTGTAAATGAAAGTCATATGTCCAAACCACGCTCTTTCTTGTGTCGGCATGGTACATAATTTCGTTGTCTGGTGACCAAGCTATACCGTTCGGAATCCGATATTGAGATGCGATTTTAGTGACTGTGAGGTCTGGGTCGATTCGATAAAAGCTGCCAGTTTCACGATTTGGATCTACTTTATTCATAGTCCCAAGCCAGAGCCTTCCACAGGCGTCACATTTGCCATCGTTTGGGCGGTTATAGTCTTTATCAGCCTCAATGGAGACAAGTAACTGGCATTTCCCAGTGAGTGGAGAAAACTCATACAGACCGTCCTCAAGTGCTACTACCAATCCGCCCTTGCGACGCATAGCAATCATTCCCGGACAACTGGGTAAATTCCAAGTCGAAGTTTTTCCATTCTCAAGAGTAGTGCGATGAAGGCGCTTGCTTAAGATATCAATCCAATAAATAGCATTATCACTAGCGGACCAAACCGGGCTTTCACCGAGCAACGCTCTTTCGTCAGATATGCAGATGGCTTCCATGCTTTTATTCCAACCTATTAAGATACTCTCATCAAGTTAGATGTCTGGATTTGTCTATTTTTACCCCTCCAGCCGGTCGCTGATTTCCAACCGATGCTAGAGGCTTCGCAGAAATCATACGTCAGCTTTGTGATGCTTAAACCCGCGTTTACCGGCCTGGTTGATCGTCAAGGGCTAAATCCATGACGTCACACAGGTTGTTAAGTTCATCCTCATCTTTGGCAGACAGCGGTTTATTCTTCGCCATCAAAACAGCATATCGCTTCATCATCTCGTCGTATGTCATGTCTCATTTCGCCTATGGCAATCAGGCTTGATTTCGCCCACAGATGCGGGCGCATAGACGACGGCCATTTTCTTGACCCTCCGCCTCCGCGCCCGTCTCTGTGGGTATTTGGAATACGGACTTATTCGTACCGCTATTCCCCCACTTTTCATCCCGTCAAAATATTGCCATATTGCGCTGCCATTGATTGGGGCCATTGGGGGTGCCGTCGCTTTGGGCGGGTTTGGTGGCCTTTAGTTCCAACATATGGTATTTAAACTCCAAATTTTTTCACGATGTAGAGGCGTATCGGAATGGCCGGCCATTCAAAATTTAAGAACATCATGCACCGCAAAGGGCGCCAAGACGCCAAGCGGGCCAAGGTTTTTGCCAAATTGGGCAAGGAACTTTCCGTCGCCGCGCGTGGCGGATCGGACCCGGATTTCAATCCGCGCCTGCGGTTGGCGGTCGCAGCCGCCAAGGCGCAGAACATGCCCAACGACAACATCAAGCGCGCCATCCAACGCGCCGAGGCCGGCGATGCAGCGGACTACGAAGAAATCCGCTACGAGGGCTACGGGCCCGGCGGCGTCGCGGTGATCGTCGAAACGCTGACCGACAACCGCAATCGCACGGCATCGGAAGTGCGCTCGGCGTTCTCCAAGCTCGGCGGCAACTTGGGCGAGACCGGGGCGGTCAGCTTCATGTTCGACCGGGTTGGGTTGATCAATTACGGCGCCGACGTGGCCAGTGCCGACGATGTGTTCGAAGCCGCGCTGGAAGGCGGCGCACAGGATGTGGAATCGTCGGACGACGGCCACGAGATCGTCTGTGACCCGGATGATTTCTCCACCGTGCGCGATGCGCTGGAAGCGAAATTCGGCATGGCCGAAGACGCGCGGCTTGACTGGAAACCGCAAAACCCGGTCGCCGTCGATGAAGAGACGGCCGGCACGCTGCTGAAACTGCTCGATATCTTGGAGGACAACGACGACGTGCAACAGGTGTCGTCGAACTTCGAGGTCGATGATGCCATCCTTGAACGCCTGAGCGCCTAGGAAAGGGAGTGGGGGCCGCATGCGCCTGATCGGTCTTGATCCCGGCTTGCGCCAAACCGGCTGGGGCGTGATCGCGGTGCACGATAACCGCCTGAAACACATTGCCGATGGTGCCGTTGGCTCTGACCCCAAAGCAACCCTAGCGGAGCGCCTCGTGCAATTGCACGACGCCTTGAGCGATGTGGTGCGGCAATATGCGCCCGAGGAGGCGGCGGTTGAGGAAACCTTCGTCAACGCCAACCCAACCTCGACGCTTAAGTTGGGCCAAGCGCGTGGCATTGCGTTGCTGGTGCCAGCGAAAGCCGGAATTCCAGTGCATGAATACACCCCCAATCAGGTCAAAAAGACCGTCGTCGGCGCCGGCCACGCGGCCAAGGAACAGATTCAGATGATGGTAAAAACCTTGCTGCCGGGATGTGAACTGGCCACAGCCGACGCCGCCGATGCCTTGGCCGTCGCCATTTGTCATGCTCATCAACGTCAATCGCACGGCCTCCAACAAGCGTTGAAAACCGCCGACGAGGCCGCCCGATGATTTCGCGCTTGAAAGGCATCATCGACGGTATCGACACCGACAGCGCCATCATTGATGTGAACGGCGTCGGGTATCTGGTATTTGCTTCGGGGCGCACGCTATCGCGCCTAGTGCTTGGCGAGGCGGCGACGCTTGAGGTCGAGACCCACGTGCGCGAAGACCATATTCATCTCTATGGTTTTGCCGATACCGCAGAGCGCGACTGGTTTCGGCTGCTGACGACGGTGCAAGGCGTTGGCGCGAAGGTGGCGTTGGCGATGCTGGGGATTATGGCGCCCGATGAATTGTTGCAGGCCATCGCCGCTGCCGACAAGGCTGCGATCACCCGCGCGCCCGGCGTCGGGCCTAAGTTGGCAACGCGCATTTTGACGGAATTGAAAGATAAAGTCGGCAACCTCGCTTTGGGAGCGGTTGCGCATCAACCTGCGTCGGGTGGCGGGGTGGTCGCTGACGGCACGGCCCCGACAGCCGTGGCGGATGCGGCATCGGCGCTGGTAAACTTGGGGTATGGCCCGTCTGAAGCCTTGGGCGCGGTGTCGCGCGTGGCCGCCAATTTGGGCGAAGGTGCGGGTGTTGAAGCGTTGATCCAGGGCGGCCTCAAAGAATTGGCGGGGACCGGCTGATGACCGCAGACGCAAATGACCAAGGACGCATCGTCAGCCCTGAAGCCGCCCCCGGGGAACAGGGTGGTGACACGATAGAAGACTTCCCCGACACCAGTCTGCGGCCCATGACGCTGGATGATTTCGTCGGCCAGCCCAAGGTGCGCGAGAATCTGCGGGTGTTCGTCGCAGCTGCGCGCGGGCGCGGCGAGGCCATGGATCATGTGCTGTTCCACGGCCCACCGGGGCTGGGCAAGACCACCTTGGCGCAGATCGTGGCGCAGGAATTGGGAGTTGGATTTCGGGCGACGTCGGGCCCGGTGATCGCCAAGGCCGGCGACCTGGCGGCGATCTTGACCAATCTGCAGCCGCGCGACGTGCTGTTTATCGACGAGAT
>JABIPG010000188.1 GCA_018698795.1 Rhodospirillaceae bacterium | reverse complement strand
GCTGGAAATGGGTCAGTTCGGGGGCGGGAGTGACGGAAATTTCACCGGCGCCCTTGGTATTCCGACACTTGACGGTCTCGGGCCGACAGGGGACGGCGTTCATACGAAAAACGAGTACATTGAGGTCTCGTCACTGGTGCCGCGCGCACAGCTGATGGCGGGGTTGATCGCGGCATTGTCAGAGCGCAACCGCTAGGGGCTTTCCGCTTGTGGGCGGAGTGTTATATTGGCTCGGGGTTGGACAGAGCCAGGACGGATTCCATGAACTTATTTGATTTGAGCGGCAAGGTCGCCGTGATCACCGGCGGCACGCGCGGTATCGGCCGTGCGGCGGCGGAGGCGATGGCCGGCGCTGGGGCCAAGGTGGTGGTTTCAAGCCGCAAGCAAGACGCCTGTGACGAAGCTGCCGTTGCCATCAACGAGGCTGGCGGCGAGGCGGTGGGGATCGCTTGTAACATCAGCCATGTGTCGGAGCTCGACGCGCTGGTCTCGGGCTCCATTGCTGCGTTCGGCAAAATTGACATCCTGGTCTGCAACGCCGCCGTCAATCCATACATGGGCCCGCTTTTGGATATCGACGACGAAGCCTACGACAAAACGCTCACCGCTAATGTCAAAAATGTGCTCAGGCTCTGTGGCCTGGTGATCCCGGGCATGGCGGAGCGCAAGGACGGCGCGATCGTGATTGTCTCGTCGATCGCCGCCACCAAGGGCTCCATGGCATTGGGTGCCTATGCCATCACCAAGGCCGCTGATGTGCAACTGGCGCGCAACCTGGCGCTGGAGTGGGGTCGTAGCAATATCCGTGTGAATTGTGTGTTGCCCGGTTTGGTGAAGACCGACATGGCCCGCGCATTGTGGCAAGACCCGGACCGCCATGAGCGCGCGCTGGCCGGCTATCCCATCGGGCGGCTGGGCGAGCCCGAAGACCTCGCCGGCGCGATTTTATTTTTGGCCTCGCCAGCGGCGACCTGGATTACCGGCCAGGCCATTCCCGTTGACGGCGGCGCCACCATCGCCGGCGGCGGCTACAGTTAAAGTATTTTCTGAAAGGTTCGAAAAATGGATTTGACCCCCACCCCACGCGGTGAAGAGCTGAAGGCCCGTGTTGAAGCCTTCATGAACGAACACGTCTACCCCAATGAGCGCGTCTATTACGACCAGTTGGACGCGGCCGACACGCGCTGGACGGTACCGCCGGTTTTGGAGGAGCTGAAATCCAAGGCGCAAGACGAGGGTTTGTGGAACCTGTTCTTGCCGGAGAGCGACTTGGGTGCCGGGTTGAGCAATTTGGAATATGCACCGCTTTGCGAAGTCATGGGCCGGGTGCATTGGGCGCCGGAAGTGTTCAATTGCTCGGCGCCTGATACCGGCAACATGGAAACGCTGGAGCGCTACGGTACGCCCGAACAGAAAGACCGCTGGCTGCGGCCGTTGCTGGGCGGTGAAATCCGTTCGGCCTTCGCCATGACCGAGCCAAAAGTCGCCTCAAGCGATGCCACTAACATCGAGACCTCCATCGTCCGTGACGGCGACGAGTACGTCATCAACGGCCACAAGTGGTGGACATCGGGCATTGGCGATCCGCATTGCGAAATCTTGATCGTCATGGGCAAGACCGACCCCGATGCGCCCAAGTACACGCAGCAATCGATGATCCTGGTGCCGCGCGATACTTCCGGCATCACGGTGACGCGCATGCTCAACGTCATGGGCTTCGACGACGCGCCGCACGGCCACGGCGAGGTGATTTTCGACAACGTGCGCGTACCGGCGGAAAATATGCTGCTGGGCGAGGGCCGTGGGTTTGAGATTGCGCAAGGTCGCTTGGGCCCGGGGCGCATCCACCATTGCATGCGGATTATCGGCGTTGCCGAACGCGCGCTTGAGATGATGTGCCAACGCGCCACTGAGCGCACACCGTTTGGAAAAGCACTCGCCGACCAGGGCGTGACCCACGAGCGCATCGCCGAGAGCCGTATCCAGATCGAGATGTGTCGGCTGTTGACGCTGAAGGCCGCCTACATGATGGACACGGTCGGCAACAAGGAAGCCCGCCAAGAGATCGCCATGATCAAGGTGGCGGCGCCCAACATGGCTTTGGATGTCATCGACCGCGCCATGCAGCTGCACGGCGGCGGCGCCATGAGCCAGGAGTTCATGCTGTCATACATGTGGGCACGGATGCGCGCGCTCCGCTTCGCCGACGGCCCCGACGAAGTGCACCGCCAGCAGATTGCGCGGTTGGAACTCAGGCGTCAGGTAAACTGGCCACCCCGGACGTAACGGCGCGAGACGGCACGGAAGCGATTATCGGCCCGGGCGCACGAATTCCAGCGACAAAACGCGGGTTGGAATCTCTTGATTTTAATGGAATTGTAAAAAAATCTGGGGAACGAACCCAATTTTCTCCGCGATGAAATGAGAGATTTTTTTAGCCGGCCCAACAAACTTGCCGCAGGCAAGCATCGGTTCCGGCTAATAACCTATACGAATGTATAATAGCGTGCCGTCATCGACCGCAGTTGAGGAGGGCCGACAATGCAAAACCGTTATAACAGATAATCCGAAAAAATCAATATATTCCTTTTATGGGATAAAATGACGGATCGCCTGAAAAACAATTGGAAGGAATCTGGGGGGTACTGCCCCCGAAACTCCCAAGCACGCCTCCCGTGTCGGTGAAAAATCGCCTTTTCGCCGCTTAGCGCTTCCCATCCAATAGCGCACAGGCCACGTCCGCCAATTCCCGGCAGCGTTCCTTGCGCATCAGCGCGGCGGGTGATGCAGCGTTGCCCTTAAGCGCGCGGAAGTAGACGCCTTGCGTAATTGCCGCCAATCGGAAAAGTGACAGCACCAAGTAAAAGGTCCAGTCGGCATCCAAATCACGGCCGACCCGCTTGGCATAAGCTGCGAGGTACGCGTTTTCGGTGGGGATGCCCAAGGTGGCGTCGTCCAAGGTGACGAGCGAGCCTCTGGCCGGGTCTTCCATATGGTAGGGCAGGCAATTGTAGGCGAGATCAGATAGCGGATCACCCAGCGTTGCGAGTTCCCAATCGACGACGGCCAGGACTTCGGGTTCCGTTGGGTGGAAAATCATGTTCTCCAGGCGAAAATCACCGTGCACCACGGTGGTCACGTCGCTGGCCGGCAGGTTTTCGGGCAGCCACGTCATCAATCGCTCCATGGTCGCCAGTTCGTCGGTCTTCGATGCGATGTATTGTTCCGACCAGCGTTTGATCTGGCGTGCAACGTATCCGCCGATGCGACCGAACTCGTTTAAACCCGCGGCCTCGATATCGATGCTGTGCAGGCGCGCCAGGGTGTCGTTCATGGCTTCATAAATCGCGGTGCGTTCCGCCGGCTCCACGCCCGGCAAGCGCATGTCGCGGAACACGCGCCCATCGGCGAAGCCCATAATGTAGAAGGCCTGACCAATGACGCTTTCGTCCTCGCACAATAAAATCGGTTCCGCTACCGGCAAGCCCATCTTTCGCATGGCGGTGATGGCGCGGAACTCACGATCCACGGCGTGTGCGGACGGAAGCAGCTTGCCCGGCGGTTTCTTGCGCAACACGTAGCGCCGCCCGCCGCCGTCGGTCAGCACGAACGTTGGGTTCGACATGCCGCCTTGGCATTGGCCGATATCGAGGGGCGGGGTAAATCCCGGCACGTCGCTGGTCATCAAGGCCTGCAAGGCGCCGAGCGAAAATTGATGTTGGGCCATGACCGGCGCGGTTTCGGAGGTGGCCGTGGTGGGCGTAACTTGCGAAGACATGGCGGCTATTGAACCGCCAAATAGGCTTGGCTGCAACCGTCATGCATAAGCGTATGAATTATTGCATCTGGGTTTTGCTTTCCGGGCGAGCGGGCCTTAAAGTCGCCCGGCCATGATGCCCATTGATCATTTTTTCCGCGCTGCCAGTTTGTGGCCCGAGCGCACCGCCATCGAAGCCGAGATCAAACCCGCCCTCAAACCCCAAGGGGGCGACGGCGGGGCGATTTTTCGTCTCAACTATGCAGAGCTTGCGCACCGCGTGAATGCATTGGCCGCCGCCTTTCAGGCCATCGATCCCGAGCCTCAAAGCCGCGTCGGCATTTGCGCCTACAATTCGGTCGAACACTTGGTAGCGTGGCTGGCTACATTTGCTGCCGATAAGGTTTGGGTGCCGCTTAATCCCCGAAATGGCAAGGACGAGCTCAACCGCATCATCGGCGTTACGGAACCGACGATTGCGGTCATCGACGGCGACTGCCTGGACAAGATTGACCCCGGCGACGCAACCACGGTGTTGGGAAAACCCGTCGCCGGTGGCTTCGATGGGCCAGGGCTATGGGATCTGATCGACTTGCATGACGGCGAAGCGCCCGTGCGCCACGACTTGGCACCGGACGACCTGCAAGCGATCAAGTTTACGGGCGGATCGTCGGGTGTGCCGAAAGGTGTCATGCAGACCTACCGGGTCTGGAACACCTGCATCGCCTCCATGGTGGCGAGCTTCGAGTTCGATGCCGACGACCGTCATTTGCTGGCCGCCCCGATGACCCACGGCGCCAACACCTTGATCATGCCGATATTCGCCAAAGGCGGCGTGCAGTTGTTCATGGGGAAATCCAACCCTGTCGCCATTATGGATGCCATTGAGCGCATGCGCGCCACGTCGCTGTTTGTGCCGCCCACGGTGATCTACATGATGATGGCTGACGAGAGCTTCGAATCGCGCGATTTCTCATCGCTGCGCCACTTTATCGCCGGCGGCGCGGCCATGCGCCCCGATGCCGTGGCCAAGGCGATGCCGATGTTGAACAACGCGCTCGAAACCTGCTACGGCCAGACCGAAGCGCCGCAGATCGCCATCTGCATGCGCGCGGCCGATTGGCTCGATCCTCGCTATCAGACATCGACCGGTGTCGCCACGACGCTGACGCGCGTCGCTTGCATGAGTCCCGACGGCGAGGTTTTGGCGCCGGGCGAGACCGGTGAGATTGTGCTAAAGGGTGATCTGGTGATGAAGGGCTACTATAAAATGCCCGACAAAACCGCTGAGACCATCATCGACGGCTGGCTGCATACGGGCGATATCGGCGTCATCGACGAGCGCGGGTATATCTTCATCAAGGACCGCATCCGCGACGTGGTCGTCACCGGTGGTTTCAATGTCTATCCCAATGATGTTGAGGCAGTGTTGGGGCAGCATCCGGCGGTCAAGGAGTGTGTCGTTTTCGGTCTGCCCGACGACAAGTGGGGCGAGGCGGTGCATGCGGCCGTTGAGGTGCACACCGGTGGGATCACGGGTGGGAGCGTGGGCGAGCAAGAAATTATTGAATTTGTCAAAAGCCGGCTCGATTCGGTGAAGGCGCCGAAGCGTGTGCACATCGTCGATGAATTGCCGCGCAGCCCCGTCGGTAAGGTGTTGCGCCGCGAAGCTAAAACTCTGTTTGCCGAAACCTGAGGGAAATACCGTGACTTCCAAGCCCGAAACCAAGCTCGCCACTCATACCCTGACATCGCTGTTCGTGCGCGACATGAACCTGGTCGATGACATGATGGGGCAGATGACCTTCACCGATGCCATGTTCTATCACATCATCGGCCAGCGTCCGAGCAAGGGCCAGACGGCGGTGCTCGATGCGGTGCTGGTGACGCTGATGGAGCACGGTTTCACCCCCAGTGCCATCGCCGCGCGCATGACCTATCTCTCCGCGCCCGAAGCCCTGCAGGCGGCGGTGTCGGCCGGGCTGTTGAATGTCGCCAGCCAGTTTGTCGGCACCATGGAAAACTGTGCCGCCATATTGGAGCAACTGGTTACCGACGAAGACGGCGTCGAGGCCGCAGCCCGGCGCGTGGCCCAATCTGCAAGGGCCGAAAAGCGCCATCTGCCCGGTTTTGGCCATCACCTGCACAAGCCCGATGATCCGCGCTCACCCAAATTGTTTGAAATCGCCCGCGCCCAAGACGACGTCGATGGCCGCTACATTGATGCACTTTTGGTATTGAGCAGCGCCGTCGATGAAGCCTACGGCAAGCACCTGACCATTAACGCCACCGGTGCCACGGCGGCGGTGATGTTAGGGATCGGCGTGCCGGCGCGTATCATGCGTGGCTTTGCCGTCATTTCCCGCGCCGCCGGTTTGGTGGCGCACATTATGGAAGAACAAGACAATCCCGCCGGGCGTACCATATGGGAGGTGGTGGAAGAGACCATCCCCTACACCGGCGATGCCGATATCAAGCCAGCCAAATAAGCCCCACTGAGGAGAACAGCTACATGTTTTGGAACACGTCCGAGCCGCACGGTCTGCCCCGCAATCCGTTCAAAAGCTGCGTCATCCCACGCCCCATTGGCTGGATTTCGACGTTGGCGCCCGATGGAACGCCGAACCTGGCGCCCTACAGTTTCTTTAACGGCGTCGCTGATGATCCGCCCATGGTGATGTTTTCATCGGGGGGTGCGGGTATTGGAACCGATGTGAAAGACAGCATCGCCAATGCCGAGGCCGCGGGCGAGTTTGTTTGTGCCATGGTTGGCTTTGATCATCTCGATGCCATGAACGAATCGAGCGCCAGCGTTGCGCCCGATGTCGACGAATTTGAGCTCGCCGGGCTGGAAATGGGTGCGTCTGAAATGGTCAAGGCGCCGCGGGTTAAGGGTGCACCGATTCATTTGGAGTGCACTTACTACGACACCATCCAACTGCCGAAAGGCAGCCGCAATGACGGTAATCGTGTATGTATCGGCCAAGTGGTGGGTATCCATATTGCCGACGAGGTCATGAAAGACGGATTTATTGACGTCGCGACGTTCCGGCCTGTGGCGCGTCTGGGATACATGGATTACACTACCGTCGATAATATCTTTACCCTGTTGCGCCCCGGCGCGAAGGGATGAATTTTAACCTGTAGGAAATAAGGGGGCTCCCTCCATGAAACACCTGAAAACTTTCGCCTTCGCCTTTGCGGTCTTGGCTTTTGCCGTGGCGCCGCTCACTGCCTGCTCACCTGAAGTGGGTTCCAAGGAATGGTGCGAAGACTTGAAGAAAAAGCCGAAAGGCGATTGGTCCGGAAATGAAGCCGCAGATTTCGCCAAAAATTGTGTGCTTTAAAACGGTCGCAATTCAAGCGTCAAAAAACCCCCGCTTCGGCGGGGGTTTTCATTATTCGCTCATACTTAATTGCTGTGAGATGATTTCGTCCGCAAGGTTGCGGCATTCATCGTCGTCCATGTCGAACCGGACCGCAAATCCGTCATCCAAATGCCGAACCACTTGGCCGCCGAGGTACGATACATCCTCGATATCCATGTCGATATAGCGCCCTTCCTCGGGAGGCTCGTCGAAGGTTTCAAGTTCAGAATCCATCGCCAGCAACGCACCGCTGCCCGAAATATCGCGCACATGGCCTTGGCGGCGACGCTCCCCGTCGTAGATGGTGACCGCTGAGCGCGCCGGCAGACGCGCGTAGCGCCGACTGTCGTCGGGTTTTGCCGTATCTTCGTTACCCCCGAACAGGGGCTTGAAATCGTCTTGTGGCATGGTCCGCCAACCTTGTGTCGATACGAATAGAATTCGCCGAAATTATACTCCAAATCGGCAAATTATCATATTATTCGATATGAATCGACGTTACGTCAGCGTCCGAAGCAGGCCATACATGAGCTTGGCGCGCTCCACCAACGACGAGTAGTAGATAAACTCATTGTAACTATGCGCACCATGGCCGTCAGCGCCGAGGCCATCCAATGTCGGTATCCCGAGCGCCCCGGTGAAGTTGCCATCCGAGCCGCCACCGGTTTTTAAATCCTGGAGATCAAACCCGATCTCGGCGGCGATGGCTTTGGCGTGCTGGAACAATTTCTCGACGCCCTCGAACTTGTCATAGGGTGGG
>JABIPG010000158.1 GCA_018698795.1 Rhodospirillaceae bacterium | reverse complement strand
TTCGGACATTCTTCTCGTCAAAATGTCCAAGAAATTACGCCTGCTTTGAAAGCTTGAATTAATAGAAATATCGCGATTACACCGACTATGATCCAAAATTTTTCGCTCTTACTTTCTGCCATTCCAAAGATTTCAAACCAAATAGTCTCTGTGTTACCCAAGGCAGGTTTAACCCTGCCCCCCTCGTCATGCGCGGGCTTGACGGGGTAGGGGATGATGTCGGCTCATGGCTATAAGCAGCCTTCTCCACCTGTGTTGAAAATCTTCCGCTTTCAAAACCATTCCGGTCATCATGCCTGGTTACGGCTGACCCGTATGTGACTCGTAGCGCTAGGAAATCGGTCGAGATATGCAGGCCCGCCCCCATCAGCTCCAGGCGAATTGAGGTTGGTCGAAGTGGCTGACGCGGGTGGCGGCGCCGCGCAGCGCGACCTCTCGAAATTGATAGATCATCGCCGCCGTCGGTGCGTATACCAGGCCCCCGGTAGCTGGCAGCGGTACGCTCATGATCGGGTGGTCGCCGGCATCGCTGTCGATCAGATTGGGCAGCGCCGGGCTGTCGAGCTCGTGGAACGGGATATGGAATATACGCGCCACCTCGTTTGGGTCGGGGTTAAGGGCCGGGTTTTCGCCACCCCACATGACGATGGGTGAAATGCGAAACCCTGAGCGCGTCGGGTAATCATCCAAACGCCCAAGCACGTCACCCGAGCCGAGCGTCAGCCCCAGTTCTTCATCCAACTCACGCAGCGCCGCGTCGACCAATGTTTCGCCGTCGTCGACCCGCCCGCCGGGAAGCGCAAATTGGCCGCCATGGCGGTTGAGGTGCGTGGGCCGGCGGGTCAGCAGCAAACTGGCTTCGCCGTCATCTCCGCCACCGACGATGACCAGCGCCACGGCAGCGGCGCGAAGCGTATCATCATCCAATGGAGAACGGGTGAACGCGTCGAGCCGCTCGCTCACCTGGCGGCGCAATTCAGCGCCGTACAAAAAATCCATGATTGCCGTCCCTGCCTATCCTGCGCTGGCCTATCTTGGCCTATCTTGGCCTATCCTGGCTTGCCCTGCCTTGGGCCTGCCCGCGTTCATCGTGCATTCTAGAGCTTGCGAATGGACTGAAAAACCGAAAATGGTTGTTTGAGGGCCGTAAACGCGACGTCGCGCCGTTTAATTCTGATCGGGGCTTTTGATCCAGTGGAGCTCAAGCGGACGGGATCACGGCAAGGCTCCCCTGAACATTGGCAACTGCGAAAAACTTGTAAAACGGTGAAATGATCAAAAGTTTTTCCGCAAGAAGAGTAAAAAATAGAAGAGTTCTAATTATTATGCTCTATCTTAAGAAGAGTGGCGCCATTCAATACCCGATTTCGATGACGGAGTTTAGACATGAAATTGCCTCTCAGATTAACCATTGCTACTGCGTTCGGATTGTTTGCCGCCCTGACGATTTCGATCATTACCGAACGCAACTTTTTCAGCAGTCGCGAGGCAATCCTTAAGATGGCCAAATCAAACATTGCGGCATCCGCGAAATTTGCGGAACAAGGAGTTGATCGCCTCATCAGTCGGGCATTGCTTGGCGCGGATACGATCGCCGATCTTCCCGGTGACATTTTCGATTGGCGAAAACCGGAAAGCCTGTTGCTTACTCTGGCCGTCAGCCTTCGAGCCTCACCCGAGATTTATGGCGTGTTTGTCGGGTTTCCCGACGGCGCATTTGTGCAAGCGTTGAATTTGATTGGCCCGGATGGAAAACGGCGAGTTGTTGCAGGCATACCCGCGACCGCGGCGACAGCATGGCGGGTTATTGGTCCGGCGCTCGAAGGGCGGGGGCGAGCGGCAAGCTGGTGGTACTTTGATCGCAGCGGTAAGAAAATCCTCGATCATTCAAACAAGGATCAACAGTTGACGACTTACGATCCACGCACCCGATCATGGTTTAAAAAATCGCAAGAAAGCCGAAAGCCGACTGTGTCAAAGGCCTATGTATTCGCAAGCCTGAAGCAACCCGGCGTCACGATTTCCCAACCTCTGAATCATCGGCCGGATATATCGGTTGGCGTTGATCTATCGTTAAGAGACCTTGCCAGATTGACCGCCCAACTCAGCCCAGGGAAAGACGGTGTCGTCGCAATCTTGGACCACGAAGGTGATGTGGTCGCCTATCCCGCTCCGGAAAAGATCATCAAACGCGGTCTGAACACAGATACGATTGAACTCGTAGCAGCATCAGAGATTGAAGACCCACGGGTGAGGGCTGCTTTGCTGGGTTTCCAATCCACGCACCACACCCATCGGTCGTTCAGGGTGAACGATGAGGAGTTTATCGCCTTTTTTCGACCCGCGGCCGAAGACAGTAGCGCAAATTGGGACATCGTCAGCGTTGCCGCTGTATCCGATTTCACCGGCGAGTTGATGGCGACACTGCAGCGCTCATTATTGATCGCCGCTGCTGTACTGATCTTTGCCATCATCGGTGTTGCCGTGATGGCGGGTTGGGTTTCTCAGCCAGTCATCCGTCTGCGCCGTATGTCTGAGCAGATCACGAAATTGGATTCCTCTCTGAACGAAGAATTCGACTCACCGTTCGAAGAAATCAATCAATTGCAGATTTCAATGTACCAAATGAAGAACGCATTGGAGACTTTCCTGCAGTTCGTGCCGAGAGATGTCGTTCGAGAATTGATGCAATCGGGGCAAGCTGCAACCATCGGCGGCACGAAACAGGAAGTTACCTTGCTGTTCACGGATATCGAAGACTTCACCACGATGACCGAGCGCATGACCCCCGAAGAGATCATGTCTCAAACTTCCGACTATTTCGAGAAATTGTCCTTCGGCATTCAGGCCAATCGCGGCACCATCGATAAATTCATCGGCGATGCCATCATGGCCATGTGGAACGCGCCTTCGCTGGATGCGCAGCATGCCGACAATGCTTGTCGGGGCGCATTGGCCGCTTGTCGTATTTCCGAAGATTTGAACGCTGGGTTCGCGGCCAAGGGACAGTCGGTCATGCGCACACGATTTGGTTTGCACACCGGTGATGTTCTTGTTGGCAACGTCGGCGCACGAGATCGCATGCAGTACACATGCCTTGGGTCCAACGTTAATCTTGCCGCACGCATTGAAGGCCTGAACAAATTTTATGGAACGCAGATCTTGGCTAGTGATGCTGTCCGCAGACGCGCATCGACGGTGTTTTTGTTTCGCCGCGTTGATATTGTGGAGGCCAAAGGCACGAGCGTGCCGGTGACAATTTATGAACTCATGGGCGAACGTGGTGAAGATGCGGCATTCTACGTTGGGCCTGAAACCATACGCCAGGCGACGAAATACGAACAAGCTTTCGATTTCTATCTGCATCGAGATTTTGGCGATGCCCTTGAAATCCTCAAGGAACTAGACACTGAACAACCTGATGATCCGGTAGTCGCCCTGCTGTCTCGGAAATGCAAACAATTCCTATTGAAGCCGCCGCCGCCAAACTGGAACGGTGCGACCGCACTAGACGAAAAGTAGTGCCGTTAAAATCTTTGGCTGAGTGCGCGCCATCGCCGCTTGCGGCTAGATGTAGCATACCCGACAGCCGTCAAATGTTGTCCGCGCTCAACTTGATCCTGTTGCAAAATAGCAGGTCACGACAGAACCGAATGCACAACGGATACGCGCAGCCCTAAAACCACTCGCGGCACGGCCCTTTTGGAACCATGCCGCGAACTGGGTTTTGCCTCTGTGAAGGCGTTTCTATGCTGAACCTAAAAGCAGATTGTTTACGAATAGGTTCATGACCGAATTAATCCGACAACATACCTTCAATAATCTTTCAATAATCGTCGACCGGTAGCGATAGGTTACACACGATACCGACGGCCTATTTTAGTTTTGGACGAAGACGCCGTGCAAAAAATGGCTCACATCGCGGCCGTTTTCCGCTAATGGCAGGTCGATCACGTTGAAATCAATGTGGTCTCGGTCGATGGCCGGAACCTTACCCTTGCCATGACCGATGAAGGGACCCGAAATCAATTTCATGAAATGCGTGCGGCTACCTTCACGTTGCTCTGGCAGCAGACTTCCGCAGAGCGGCTTGCCGGTCAGCTCTTGGTCGAACAGTTTGACGAATGTGCCGCCAAACAATTTGAAGTGTAGTTCGTCCTTACCATCAAATTCCGAAACCGCGAGCTGGCCAATCCATGGCATCAGTTCGTCGAATGAAAAATCTGGCCACCGAGGCAATAAAGCATCGCCGCGTGTATGCTTCCAGACATCAATCAGATTGTTGAACTCGGCTATAACGGGCAGTGGATCAAGCGGCAAGGCCACCAGATCGAACATGCCCCATTGTTCATCCGTCATGTAAATCCCCCTATATTCCTGGCTAATTACCGAAGGTTTCCCCTATTTCCTCGCCATCGGTCGTCCAGAAGGAGCATGCTAGATCGTCAGTCAGGTTATTTCAATATACGTCCAAGATTGAGCCTAAAACCAATCGCGGCACGGCTCTTTTAGAACCGTGCCGCGACCTGGGTTTGCCCTCTGTGGAGGTCGGGGCTGTGGACCCGTTTCCCTCAAGCCTTCCCTCTACGGGGAAGTTAGGGGATATCCTGGAAAACTCGGGGCATGCGTGCAGGCATGCCTAATGGAGCCCATAGGGCTGCAAAAGCATCAAAATCGGTAAGGAACATAAAAAGGCCAGATAGATGGCCGCGAAGGATAATTTCATTTTTCTTGTCCACTTCTGTGGGATCGGCATTTCTATGCTGAACTTAAAAGCAGATTTTTAAGAATGAGTTAATGACGGAATTAATCCGTCAAAATACCTTCAATAATCTTTCAATACTCTTTTCCTGGCCGCCCTTTGTAGACGGGCAGCGACAGGCCGCGCACGATACCCAAGGCACGAAGCGCAAATCCCGCAGCAAACCCCGATAGGGCGGCGGCCTCCAGCGGGATGCCGGCAAAGACCAGTCCGGTGTGCACCGCCGCCGCCAGCACGGCGCAGGTCGCATAGACCTCCTTGCGCAGGACCAATGGCGTCTCACCGCAAATCACGTCTCTGATCAGACCACCAAAGGTTGCGGTCATCATGCCCATGACGATGGCCACCAAGGGCCCGGCACCGCTCAGCCGCGCCAATTCCGCCCCCATGACGCCATAGATCGCGATGCCGATACCATCAGCCCACAGCAACACTTGAAATCGCCGTTGGATGACGTGGGCGGTGAAAAACAAAACCAAAGCCACCACCAGACACACGGCCAGCGGCTTGGCGTCCGCCACCCAAAACACCGCGCGCCCCAGCAATAAATCGCGCAAGGTTCCGCCGCCGACACCGGTTAAGCTGGCCATCAGACCGAACCCGATCAGGTCCATCTGCTTGCGGCTGGCGACCAATGCGCCGGAAGCCGCGAACACCGCCACGGCAGTCAGATCGATAAGGACGATAAGCCCCTGCATTAGGGTGTATAGCGCAGGCTGATCAGCCCTGATTGCTGCACCCAATAGAAGATGGCGAAGAAAACAGCCGCGATCACTGTGGTGATGGCAAACTTGAGCACCAATCGGGGTTTGGACGGCGAGCCCGGATCTTCTCCGGGTTCCAGCTCATGTGGTTCGGCGCGGCTGATGCCCCACGGCAGCACCAAAAACAGCGTCAGCCACCAAAACACCAGATAGACCGCGAAACCGAGACTGAGGGACATGGGCGCTATCTCCCCTTAGGCCTGTTCCAGCTCGACAAGGGTGCCGTTGAAATCCTTCGGGTGTAAAAACAGCACCGGCTTGCCGTGGGCGCCGATTTTGGGCTCACCATTGCCGATGATGCGGGCCCCCTCTTGCTTCAGGCGATCGCGGGCGGCCAGAATGTCATCGACCTCGTAGCACACATGATGCATGCCACCGGACGGGTTTTTGTCCAAAAACGCCTGAATCGGCGAGCCCTCGCCCATCGGCTCCAACAATTCGATCTTGGTGTTGGGCAGCTCAACGAACACCACCCGCACGCCGTGATCAGGCTCGTCTTGCACGTCCGATACGGTAGCGCCGAGCGCACCGCGGTAGGTCGCGGCGGCGGCGTCCAAATCAGGGACGGCGATGGCGACATGGTTGAGGCGACCGATCATTTGTATTTTCTCCTTAGTCCAACCGGACCAAATGCACCCGGGTGACGGGGCGTTTGTCCGTAACAATTCTGAGCGCGCGCCTGGCCGCGATACGTGCGGTTTCGATGACCAACTCGTCATCGCGAAGCGCGATGGTCGACAGTTTAACCAGGGCTTCGCGAACGGCAAGGCGAACACTGTCCAACTCCGGCGCGTTATCGTCGTCATACAGCCCGGAGGTCGAAATCTGTAGCTCTTCGGCCAATTCGTCACCTTTGAGCGCGATGGTAAGCACCGCGAAACCGTTCCACATGGCGCGGGTGCGGCCACGCACGGTCTCGCTATCGACAGGCACGACGCGGTTGCCGTCGACCACCAGTCGCCCGGCGCGCACATGGTCGATCACGCCTGGCGCACTGGGGCCCAAGCGCAGCGCCATGCCGTTCTCAACGACGAAGGCTTCCGGTACCTGGCATTGCCGCGCCAGCTCTGCATGCGCGACCAAATGACGCAACTCGCCGTGTACGGGCACGGAGATGCGCGGGCGAACGTGCTGGTACATGCGCGACAATTCATCGCGCGCCGGGTGGCCCGACACGTGGATCATGTGGTCCTTGGCGGTAATGACCTCGACGCCGCGCCGCACCAGTTGGTCTTGCAGGCGGTTGATGGAGGGCTCGTTGCCGGGGATCATCCGCGATGAAAAGATCACCGTGTCGCCGGGACCCAGCGTGATTCGCCGATGATCACCCGATGCAATGCGTGACAACGCGGCGCGCGGCTCACCTTGGCTACCGGTACAGATAATCAGGGTTTTGTCGTCAGGCAAATAGCCGGCGTCTTCTTCCGCCAAAAAAGCCGGGATATCTTCCAGGTAGCCGTTCTCGCGCGCCGCCTCCGTGATACGCAGGAGCGAGCGCCCCGCCAGCACCACGTCGCGGCCGTTAGCGATGGCGGCCTTGGCGATGGTTTCCAAGCGCGCCACGTTGGTGGCAAAGCAGGCGACAGCTACCCTGCCCTCGCATTTGCCGATCAGCGCCGAGAGATTCTCATAGATATCTGCCTCCGAACCCGACGTGCCCGGATTAAACACATTGGTCGAGTCGCAAACGATGGCCAGCACACCTTCATCGCCGAAACGCTTCAGCGCCTCTTCGTCCGCAGCTGGGCCGATCACCGGGTCGGGGTCAAACTTCCAATCACCGGTGTGCATTACGGTGCCCGCCGGTGTGGTGATGGCAATGGCGTTGGGCTCCGGGATTGAATGGGTCAGCGTGATCAATTCCATATGGAACGGGCCGACATCGAACTGACCACTCAGCGGCACCTCATTGATTTCCACGTCATGCAGGAAGTTATTTTCAGACAACTTTCGCCGCAACACCGAAAGCGTGAACGGCGTCGCATAGATCGGGCAGCGCAACCTGTGCCACAGATACTGCACGGCGCCGATGTGATCTTCGTGCGCATGGGTCAGGACGAGGCCCGCCAGCTTGTCGCGGCGATCTTCAATAAACGTTGGGTCGGGCAAGATCATGTCGATGCCCGGCAGCGAGCCGTCCGAGAACGTCACGCCGAGATCGACCATCACCCAGGTTTCATCGCCCGGCGGGCCGTAGCCGTAGAGATTGAGGTTCATGCCGATCTCGCCGGCGCCGCCGAGCGGCACGAAAACCAGTTCGGAATCGCTCATGTCCGTTTTACTCATACCCGTTTTACTCACACCTGATTCAGGCGGTAGATCGCCAGCAAGCCGCGCAGCGTCAGATCGTCGTCGGACAACCGGATCACGTCGGTCGATTGCGTGAACAGCGGCGCCAATCCACCAGTTGCGACAACGTCCATATCCTCGCCTCTTTCTTCCTTGATGCGGCTGACGATACCTTCGATCAAGCTGACATAGCCCCAAAAAATACCCGATTGCATGGCGGGCACCGTTGCCGTGCCGATGACGGTTTCGGGGCGCTCCACGGCAACCCGCGGCAACTGCGCGGCCGCCTGGTGCAGGGCCTCTGACGACAAATTCACACCCGGCGCAATGACGCCACCCAGATAGCCGCCCGCTTCATCGATGACATCGAACGTGGTAGCTGTGCCGAAATCGACGATGATCAGCGGGCCACCGTACATCTCGTGCGCAGCGAGTGCATTGACCAATCGGTCAGCGCCGACTTCGTCCGCGCGCTCGACATGGACTGTAATGCCGAGATCCACGCCTTCATCGCCGACGATCAGTGGCTCGCAATCGAAATACTTGCGCACCAATGTCTTCAGCGAGAACAACGTCGCCGGTACCACGGTGGCGATGATGGCAGCGTTGATGCGATCACGCGAAAGGCCTTCCAGTTGCAGCAACTGCTCCAGCCAAATGCCGAACTCGTCCGCCGTGCGGTTGGCGTCGGTGGATGAGCGCCACTCGCCCAACACCGTGCCGTCGTGGTCAAAAACCGCGAAGACGATATTTGTATTGCCTGAATCAATTGCCAGCAACATCAGCTCAAACTCCCTCAGGAGGTAGGAAAAACACGTCACCAGCGGTGATATGCCGAACCTCGCCCTCGCAGTCCAGCACCAATGCACCATAGCTGTCCAGGTCGGTGAAGGTGCCATTGAGAGTTTCGGCGCCGAGCCGAACCTCGATGGCCTCGCCCTGGCCCTTGCAGCGCAACAGCCAGTTCTTGCGAACCGGCTCAAAACCCTCAGCAAGCCAGCGCTCGGACCATCCGAGAAAGCTTTTGGCGTAGGCTTCAAGCGCCTCATCGACGCTAGTTGACCATCCCTCAAACCTGAGCGACGTCGCGGGGTAAGGCGTATCTTCCGGGTGCCAGCCGATATTGAGGCCCATTCCAAGCACCACCCAATCACAAGCCCCGCCGGCACTCTCGGTTTCCAGCAATAATCCGGCGACCTTTTTCTCGTCGAGAAGGATGTCGTTGGGCCATTTCAGGCGCACTTGATGGCCGGGACCACTGAGTGAACCTAAGGCGTCATAGACGGCGAGCGCCGCGACGAAGCTGAGTTCGGGCATGCGGGCCATGGGCACGTTCGGGCGCAGGATTAATGAGGTGTAGAGATTGCCGGGTGGGCTCGACCATTCCCGTCCGCGCCGCCCGCGCCCCACTGTTTGTTGCTTGGCCCAAACCAACGTGCCGTCGGGCGCTTCGGCCTCACCGAGTGCGGCCAAGCGTTTGGCTTCGTCGTTGGTGGAACCGACGCTGTCGAGCGCAATCAGGTGGTAAGCGGCCGGAAGTTTCGGCGCAGGCTTCACCCCGCGAACAGCGAAGCCGCCGCCGCCGCTGCTCGGGTCACCAAGGGGCCCGGAACAATGAAAAACAGTAAGATAAACAAACCCGAAAGCGTCGCTACCAGCCCGATTTCGCGTTCGATGGGTTTATCCAGCGGCTCAATAGCATCATCGAAGTACATGATGCGGATGATGCGCAGGTAATAAAACGCCCCCACCACGCTGGTCAGCACACCGATGACGGCGAGCCCGTATAGCTCGGCCTCGATAGCCGACAGGAAGACGTAGAGCTTGCCGAAGAACCCGGCCAACGGCGGAATACCGGCCATGGAGAACATGAACACGGTCATGGCGGCAGCAAGCATCGGATGTGATTTGCCCATACCTGCCAACTCGTCGATATCCTCGACCATCCGGCCATTGCGGCGCATCGCCAAAATGCAGGCAAAAGCGCCGAGGTTCATGAACAGATAAATCGCCAAATACACCAAAATGCCACGTATGCCGGCCTCGTTGCCGACGGCCAAGCCGATTAATGCATACCCCACATGCCCGATGGAACTGTAAGCCATCATGCGTTTGATATTACGCTGATTGATGGCGGCAAAGGCCCCCAACACCATCGAGGCCACGGAAACGAACACGATGATCTGCTGCCACTGCGCCACCAAGTCCCCGAACGGGCTGACCATGACGCGAATGAACAGGGCAAGGGCTGCGATTTTCGGCGCCACGGCGAAGAACGCGGTTACCGGCGTCGGTGCACCCTCGTAGACATCAGGCGTCCACATATGGAATGGAACCGCGGACACCTTGAAGGCCAACGCGGCCAAAATAAACACGATGCCGAAGACAACACCCAATCCAGCTTCGTGTTCACTGCCGTGGCCGAACAGGCTCGCCAGCGTGTCGAAGTTGGTGGTGCCGGCAAAGCCGTAGATCAGCGAAGCACCGTACAAGAACATCCCCGACGCCAAAGCGCCGAGCACGAAATATTTAAGTCCGGCCTCGGTCGAGCGCGTGTCGTCACGGCGGAAGGCGGCGATGACGTACAAGGAAAGGCTCTGCATTTCGAGGCCGAGATAGAGACTGATGAGATCGTTGGCGGAGATCATCATCAACATACCGAGCGTCGCGAACACAACCAGAATCGGGTATTCGAAACGCGCCATGTCGTGGCGCTCCAGGTAGCCCTGCGCCATGATCAGCGTTGCGGCCGAGCCGATCAGCACCAAAACCTTGCAGAACACCGAAAACGCATCGGAGACGAACAAGCCGCCGAAACCGACCAAACGTCCACCCGATAACGCCAGCACCAGCAGCGGCGTCAGCGCCAAGGCGACCACCGCCATCCACGAGATGACGCGGAAGGCACTGACATTGATTTCGTCGCGCCCGCCCTTTTGGAAGACGCCGAACATCAGCAACGCCATCACCACCAGGGCCAGAAACAACTCCGGTAGGACGGGAACCAGATCGGGAACTTGTGCGAGCGGCATGATGGTTTCCTCTCCCCTGCCCTATTTCACGGCCAGGGTAATCATTTGCGCGGCGGCTTGGGCTTTTTCGACATGAACCATCAGGTTCTCAACCGAGACATGCATCATATCCAGGAACGATGTCGGATAGATGCCCATCCAAAGCGTCAGCACAATCAACGGCGCGAATACGACCCATTCACGCGGGGTCATATCCAGAATTTTCTTCAAATTGTCCTTGGTCATCTCGCCGAAAATGACGCGACGATAGAGATACAGCATGTAGGCCGCACCCAATATGACGCCCAGCGATGCAAACGCCGCAACCCACGTGTTAACCTGGAAGGCGCCCATCAGCACCAAGAACTCACCGACGAACCCGCCGGTACCCGGCAAACCCACGGAAGCCAGCATAAACAGCATAAACACCATGGCGTAGGCCGGCATGCGGTGCACCAGTCCGCCGTAATCGGAAATCTCTCGTGAATGGATGCGATCGTAAACCACGCCGACGATCAGGAATAAAGCGGCGGAAACCACACCGTGGCTGAGCATCACGTAAATCGCGCCCTCAAGTCCTTGGATGGTCATGGTGAAGGCACCGATGGTGACAAACCCCATGTGCGCGACCGACGAATAAGCAATCAGCTTTTTCATGTCGTGCTGCACCAGCGCCACCAACGACGTATAGATCACCGCGATAATGGAAAGCGTGTAGACCATCGGCGTGAATTCAAGCGACGCCAGCGGGAACATCGGCAGCGAGAACCGTAGGAACCCGTAACCGCCGAATTTCAACAACACGCCGGCCAGGATAACCGAGCCTGCCGTCGGTGCTTCTACGTGAGCATCGGGCAGCCACGTGTGCACCGGCCACATGGGCACCTTGACCGCGAACGATGCGAAGAACGCCAAGAACAGCCAGTTTTGCAGGCCAGCTGGGAATTCGTGTACCAGAAGCTGGGTGATATCGGTGGTGCCGGCGTCGGCGTACATAGCGAACATGGCCAGCAGCATCAGCACTGAGCCCAGCAGCGTATATAGGAACAGCTTGAACGCCGAATACACCCGCCTTGGCCCGCCCCAGATGCCGATGATCAGGAACATCGGGATCAGCACGCCTTCGAAGAAGATGTAGAACACCATCAGATCGAGCGCGCAGAACATGCCGACCATGAGCGTTTCCAGGATCAGGAAGGAGATCATGTACTCCTTCACCCGCTCGGTGATGGCATCCCAACTGGCGAGAATGCAGATTGGCGTCAACAGCGTCGTCAGCAGCACGAACAATACCGAAATGCCATCGACGCCCATGTGATAGCTAAGCCCCAGCACCGGCATCCACTCGACTTTTTCGACGAATTGGAAGGCCGCCGTAGAGGAATCGAAGTTGAACCACAGATATAGCGACAGCAGGAAGGTAATTGCCGATGTCCACAGCGCCGTATACCGCGCGTTGCGGGCAACGATGGCAGGATCGTCATCGCGCACAGTCAGAATGAACAACGCCCCGGCCAGCGGCAGGAAAGCGAGAAGCGATAAAATGGGGAATCCGCTCATGTCGCCCTCACCCTGCGTGCCTAAAGAGATACCAAGTCACGATCACCACGACGCCGATCAGCATGGCGAAGGCGTAATGATAGAGATACCCGGTCTGAAGTGCCGAAACCTTGGCCGCTGCGCGTTTCACCGTGGCGGAGATGCCGTCCGGCCCGAGGCCATCGATGATCCAGCCGTCGAATACCCGCCAAAAGCCGCGCCCGATGGAGAAGCAAGGCCGCACGAACAACCAGTCGTAAAGCTCATCGAAGTACCATTTGTTGAGCAAGAACTGGTAGACGCCCTGGAACATCTGCGCCAAACGGCCCGGAATGTCGGTTCGCTTGATATAGAGCAGGTAGG
>JABIPG010000076.1 GCA_018698795.1 Rhodospirillaceae bacterium | reverse complement strand
CGGCACCGAGATATTGCGAAGATCCAACGCCACACCGTCCAGCGTGATGCCGCCGGGTTCAATCAGCTTATTCTCGAGATACATCTGACGCAGATAGAGCGAGTGCATCATCGCCGGCATACGGGTGTTGTCGGCATTCCAATACAACAGATCGAACGCGAAAGGCTCGCGCCCCATCAGGTAATTGTTAACCACGAACGACCAGATCAGGTCGTTGTCGCGCATCAGATTGAATACCTGCGACATATGTTTGCCGTCGAGATAACCGGTCTTCGACATATATTCGTCGAGGTTTTCCAACTGCTCGTCATCGATAAAGACGCCCAGTTCACCGGGATCTTGGAAATCCACCATTGAGGTGAAGAATGTCGCCGACTTGACCCGATCATCACCCTTGGCCGCCATATAGGCCAGCGTGCAGGCGGTCAACGTACCGCCGATGCAGTATCCAATGACATTGACCTTCTTCTCGCCGGTCATTTTGGTAACGGCATCGATCGCAGCCAGCGGGCCTTCCAACATGTAGTCGTCAAACCGTTTGTCGGAAAGTTTCTCGTCGGGGTTGACCCATGAAATCACGAACACCGTATGCCCCTGATCGACGGCCCATTTGATGAACGAGTTCTTGGGTTGAAGGTCCAGAATATAAAACTTGTTAATCCACGGCGGAACGATGATCAGCGGCGTTTTCGCCACCTTGCCGGTGCTCGGCGCGTATTGCAGCAATTGCATCAGATCGTTTTGCATCACCACCTTGCCCGGCGAGGTAGCAACGTTTTCACCCAGCGTGAAGGCATCGGCGTCAGTCATGGAGATACGTAACTGCCCCTCACCTGCTTCCAAGTCCCGCAGCAGGTGATCAAGCCCCTTCATCAGGTTCTCGCCCTTGCTGTCGATGGTGTGCTGCAAGACTTTGGGGTTAGTTGCCGCAAAATTGGTCGGCGCTAAGGCGTTGACGAATTGCCGCGTATAGAACTCAGCCTTTTCACGGGTTTTGTCATCCAGGCCATCCACATCACCGACCATCTGCTGTATCCAATTGGCGCTCAGCAGATAGGACTGCTTCATGGTGTCGTAAAGGGCTTCTTCTTCCCAGGCCTTGTCCTTGAAACGTTTGTCTTCTTTGGCCGGCGCAACGACTGGTTCGACTTCCTCACCAGCCATTCGCTTGGCAGCTGTTTCCCATAATTTGGCGTAGCTCTGGAACAATTGCGCTTGCGCTTCCATAAGCTTCGCCGGATCGGCCATCATCTTGGCGCCAACATCGAGGAAGGCTTTTCCGATGACTGCCGGATCAGGAATTTGAAACCCGCCATCCTTGGCTTGACGCTCATAAAAGGCATTGATGATCCGTTGCGAACGCTCGGCATAGGCCGTCATCGCTTTCGTCATCTCCTCGGGATCGGCAGAACCACCCGGTTTACCAGCTGTATCGTCCATATCGCCTCCGAATAGCAGAACAAAAAGATAAACCGCGAGCTGCGTTATGGCCAACGTTCATTGTCGGCGATGGCCTGGTCCTCTCGACAATGTCTGGAATGCGCAGCAGGCTGCCGATTGTGAGGCCAGGGCAGGCTGGGGGAAGACCAGGGATTGCTGTCTCCATTGCACATACGGTACGGTGCGATGCTGGCTAATACAGGCTGCAGAGGACGACGATATCTGACATGGCCAAGACGCCTCAATCAACGCCCGAGTTCGATCTTTTCAAGCAAGAAGCCGACCTGCTTGCGAAGGCCAAAGCCATCCAGGCCGCCGACAGTTCCCCCGAAGAGGTCAACGCTGCTTTCCAAGAATTGTTGGGTGGTTATCAGAAGCTGTTTCGCGAAACCCGGCGCCTGATCCGCCTGAGCGACCGCTCGGAAGCTGAACTGCGAGAAGCCCGCAAACAAGCCGAAGCCGCTACCCGAGCCAAAGCGTCGTTCCTGGCCGCCATGAGCCATGAAATCCGCACCCCCATGAACGGCATTGTCGGCATGATCGACCTGTTGGCGCAAACCCGTATGGACGACGACCAGCGCCAGATGATGGCGACGGTGCGCAATTCCGCCGGGGCGCTGCTCACAATCATCAACGACATTCTAGACTTCTCCAAAATCGAAGCCGGCAAACTTGATCTGGAATCCATCAGCTTTTCCTTGCGGGAAATCGTCGAGGGTGTTGGCGACACCATGGTACCCGTGGCCCAGGATAAAGGGCTTGAGGTCGCTACTTTCGTCGATCCTGAACTGCCCGAACAAGTGTTGGGAGACCCCGTGAGGCTACGCCAGATTCTGCTCAATCTCGCAGGAAATGCCGTTAAGTTCTCGGAAGTCGATGCAACCGCAGCCGCGTCAGAGAACCGTGTTGTTATCCGGGCGGACAGGGTCGATGAGACCATCTACTTTCGGGTCACAGACCACGGTATCGGCATGTCGCCGCAAGCCGTTTCAAACCTGTTCAAACCCTTCACCCAAGCCGACAACTCGACCACGCGGCGCTTCGGCGGCACCGGGCTCGGACTATCCATTTGCAAAAACCTTACGGATCTCATGGATGGACGCATCGGGGTCGAGAGCCGCGAGGGAGACGGCTCAACGTTTGAAGTCTGGCTGCCGCTCGACACGCCCGAAGACGCACCTGTTGTTGATGCAGGCGCCCTGGCCGGCCTGAAGCTTGGGCTTGCCCTTCCCAACACCGACGATACCTCTTTCGCCGCAGCCTATCTGCGTCAATGGGGTGCGGAAACCGTTGAGCTTAATACCGCAAGCCTGCCTCCCATTCCGGACCTGGACCTCGTGGTTATGGATGATCGTTGGTCGCATGCCGCAATGGACGAGGTAGGCGCATCCGCCGAAGGACAGCCGATCGTGTTTCTGACAGGCGTCGAATCATCCTCTGCGCCACGGTCGAGCACGGTTGATGCGGTGAACCGCGCGCCGTTGCGCCGAGCGTTGCTGGTCAACGCCGTGGCGCGGCTTTTAGGCCGCTCGGCACCCGAAGCCGTAGGCGATCTGGGCGGTGTCATCGCCCGAGCCGAACGAGCCGACACACCTGAAGAAGCGCTAGCTCTTGGACGCTTGATCCTTGTTGCTGACGACACGCCGACCAACCGCGATGTCATTATGCGCCAGATCCGTGCCTTGGGTTATGCCGGCGAAGCCGTTAACGACGGCGTCGAAGCGCTCGATGCGCTCCGCCAAAAACAATACGGCCTGTTGCTGAGCGATTGCCACATGCCGAACATGGACGGCTTCACCCTGGCCCGAACGCTCCGCGACGAAGAAACACCCGAGACGCGGCTTCCCATCGTCGCCGTCACCGCCAGCGCCATGAAGGAAGACGAAGATCAGTGCATGGCCGCCGGCATGGACGGTGTTCTCGTCAAGCCATTGGACATGGCCAAACTGAAAGATGTGCTGGAATTCCATCTGCCGACACGGCCCGAAGCCAACGAAACCCTGCCCTCGGACGACCCCTTCGACGATATCGCCGCGCTGCTTGACGCCCCCGCCCCTGCCGAGCCTGAAGGCAATACACCCGTCGATGCGTCGGTACTGAAAGGCATGTTCGGTGACGATGATGCGACATTCAAAGAGATCCTTGGCGATTTCGCCGAACCCGCAGTGGAGATCGCGACCGAGATTGTAACCGGTTTTACGGACAACGATGCCGCCGCCGTAGGCGCGGCTGCGCATAAACTCAAGTCCGCAGCCCGCAGCATCGGTGCCAATGCCCTTGCCGATCTTGCCTTCGAGTTGGAAAAATCGGGGAAAGCCGGCGACTGGCTGGCCATTGAAGAGCATATGCCGACGCTTGACCCTCTGGTAAAAGACGTCTTGGATTACATCGCAGCGCTATAAAGGGACATCAGCCACCATGGCATTGACACAACAACAAATCGACGACCTCGTCATCATGATCATTGATGACGAGCCGTTCATGCGCAAACTGATCATCCGCGTACTCAATGACATCGGTATTTCCAACATCCAGGAAGCCAGCAACGGAGGCGACGCGCTCAACCAATTGGCAACAAGCACCGAGCGACCGACACTGATCATTTGTGATTTGGAAATGCCTGGCATTGACGGGTTCGAGTTTGTCCGCAAGCTACGTGCGGCGAAAGACGATCAATTTAAGAACCTTCCGGTCTTGATTGTTACGGGTCACGCCGAGCCGGAAAGCGTGCGTAGCGCCGTCGATGCAGGCATTCACGGTTACCTGGTGAAGCCCATATCGCGCCAGGCACTGGAGAGCCGCATTGCCACAGCCCTTGAAGCCGGCCCGATTGATCCGTCTCGGATCAACCGATAAACGGGACATGGTCGTTTACCGCAGTCCCGTCGATTCCAGCCAATTCCACGCCGACACCCGCGCCTATTTCGAGGGCCGCAACGTCTGCGTCACCGGCGGCTCTGGCTTTATCGGTTCACACGTGGTCGAGCAACTGTTGGCGCTCGGGGCGCACCCGATAGTCCCCACACGCCAGACTGCGCCACTGTTTCTTGCCCATCTTCGAAGTGAGTCCGACATTCGCTGCTGTGATCTGGCGGACCGGCGCCAAGCCCTGGACGCGCTCGACGGCGCATCTGTGGTGCTCAATTTAGCGGCCAGCGTCGGCGGCATTCAGTACAACGCCGCCCATCCGGCGACTGTATTTCAAGCGAACATGCGCACTTTTCTCAATGTAGTCGATGCCGCTGAGCGGACCGGCATCGAACGACTATTAGTCGTTAGCTCTGCCTGCATCTATCCTCGCCATTGCACGGTACCAACACCGGAGACCGAAGGCTTTTCTGATTGGCCGGAGCCGACAAATGCCGGCTACGGCTGGGCCAAGCGCATGGAAGAGTTTGCCGCTCAATGTTATGCCGAAGAACACGGGCTGGAAGTAGCGATCGCACGCCCATACAACGCCTACGGCCCGCGCGATAATTTCAATCCTGAAAGCTCCCACGTCTTGCCGGCGTTGATTTTGAAAGCCTTCGAGAGCCAGGATGGCACGCTGCCCGTCTGGGGCGATGGGCAACAAAGCCGTTCTTTCCTTTATGTCGACGACTTCGCCCGCGGCCTTTTGGAAGTGACCGCACGGTCTGCCGAGGCTGATCCAATCAACATTGGCGAACACAATGAGGTCACCATCGCCGAGACCGCCAACATGATTGCCCAGATTGTCGGTGCCCGCCGGGGAATTGCCATTAAGCCAACATTCCAACCCACTGATTTGACCGGCCAGCCTCGGCGAAATTGCGACACGACTAAACTTAAGGAAAAGCTCGGGTTCGAAACTCAGGTTTCGTTGCAACAAGGGCTGGAGGCCTCCATCAACTGGTTTGAAGCCAACCGAGAACTGGCGATGAGTGCGCATCACCAGTAATCCGGGGGATTGCCGGGGGGATTGCCGAGGGGGATTGCAGGGGGGATTGCAGGGGGATTGCTCCGGCGTGATCGTGCCGATATCCTCTTGTTCCGAATAATGTAGAGAATAATCACATGACCTATCAGACGATCGAAGCGCAATCCATTGCCGGTTCGCTCGGCGCGGAAGTTACCGGCGCCGATCTCTCAAAACCCCTGACCAACGCGGCTACCGATGACATTCAAAAAGCGCTGTGGGATCACAAAGTGATCTTTTTCCGCGACCAAGACCTCTCGCCTGAGGACCACTTGCGCATCGCCGGGACATTCGGTGACGTTTACCGTGTCCCCTTCGTCAAGGCGCGCGACGACTACCCCGACATCATTGATATCGTGCGCGAGGAAGCCGACGCCGGAAAATACAATTTCGGCGGCGTGTGGCATTCCGACGCCAGTTTCGATGAATGCCCGCCAATGGGTTCCGTGCTCTATTCGCTCGAATCGCCCCCCTATGGCGGTGACACACTATGGACCAATATGGAGGCCGCGTATGAGGCCTTGTCGGACGGCATGAAGTCCCTGTTGGATGGCATGAACGCCATGCACAGCGCCGAGCGCAACTACGGGTCCGGCGGCTACTTCAACGACGACGACAACCAAAGCGTCGCCATGGACATCAAACCTTCCGAGAGCGGCGATGCCCGCATCGCCCACCCCGTGGTTCGCACGCACCCGGTTACCGGAAAGAAGTCGCTTTATATCAATCCTGTTTACACGGTCTGCTTCGAAGACATGACCGAAGAGGAGAGCGCCCCCTTGTTGGGCTTCTTGCATGGGCACGCCATCCGGCCGGAGTTCACCTGTCGATTCGACTGGACCACCCATGCGGTGGCGATCTGGGACAATCGTTGCACCATGCATTTCGCCATCGGCGACTATGACGGTCACCGCCGTCACATGAACCGCGTTACCGTCGCCGGCGAGCGCCCGGCATAGACGGCAACATGAAAGGCGTACTCGGCATTCTTGGCGGCATGGGGCCGCTGGCAACGGTGGACTTCATGCAGAAGGTCATCGAGGCCACGCCAGCAACCCGCGATCAAGACCACATCCCGCTATTGGTGCACGCCGTACCCCAGGTGCCGGACCGTGCGGAAGCGATTCTTACCGGCTCGGATGAGCCCTTGGCCTGGCTGCAAGAAGGTACGAAAATCTTACGCGCCGCCGGCGCCGAGGCCATCGCTATCCCATGCAACACGGCACATTACTGGTACGATAATTTAACCAGCGAGCTCGATATCCCGGTATTGCATATTGTCGACGCCGCCGCCGCCCAACTGCAGTCGATAGGGATAACCAACGGCACCGTCGGTCTGCTTGCCACCAAAGGCACGGTTGCCGCCGGCGTCTACCAAAAACGGTTTGAGAAATTGGGGTTTACCTGCCTCGCCCCTGGAGATGCTCTGCAGTCTGACAACGTCACAGCCGGCATCGCCGCCGTTAAGGCCGGCGATCTTCAGAGCGGGCGTGTATTGCTTGAAGCCGCAGCCAGGAATTTGGCCCAGCATAACTGCAAGTCCATCGTGCTGGGCTGCACAGAAATCCCAATTGTGTTGACGGCTGACATGTCACCAGCGCCGGGCACCGGCTATCTAGATGCCACCCAAGCCCTGGCCAGGGCTGCCGTCGATTGGCATCTTCAAGCGACAGGGAAGCCGGAAATATCCGGAACGGTTTAGCTGCGGATCATTTCTTTGTTTGCGCCGGCTTATCGGCTTTGCGCCAAGCCGGAAAATCGAGACCAAAACCTGTCAGGTGCGCAAATAGTTCGCGCATGCGGGCCACATCGGCGTCGGGCAACGGCGGCTTCAAGATTGATGCGAGGTTGGTTTCAAGGTGTTCCGGGTTGCCGGTTCCAAACAACACAACGTCGGCGCCCGGTTGATGGCGGACATAGCGATAAGCGGCATCAATGATGCTTTCTGCGCCGTCTTCGTGGATAAGAAATCCAAGCGGATTGTCGGTATCGGCCAGCCATTGCGGTAGTTGCCCGTCTTCCACCAATTTATTGATATCTTGTTGAAGACGACCAGCCACGCTGAACACCGCGCGCACTGCAAACATGATCAATGTGCCGATCCGACGTTCCAGCGTTTCCGGAAAAATTGTTTGTTCAGCGCCTTGGTTCATCATGTTGTAGGCCACCATGATCACATCAAACGGGTCGTCATCGAAGGCGTGCAAGAACATCTCATGGCGTAG
This sequence comes from Rhodospirillaceae bacterium, assembly GCA_018698795.1. Lineage (GTDB taxonomy): Bacteria > Pseudomonadota > Alphaproteobacteria > Rhodospirillales > Casp-alpha2 > TMED8. The sequence goes on along the minus strand of JABIPG010000076.1, from coordinate 460 downwards.
GTCACGCGGCCCTTGTTCGGTCGCGCCGAGAAAGCGAAATTTTCCTTTCTCCTTTTCCTTCAACAGCGCCGGCACCAATACGTCCATGGCGTAGTCATAATCTTTTAACTGTAAGGAATGGAGATTGAACACATCGACATAATCGGTCTTTAGATCGCGCAGCGATTGATCGAGATTGGCGATGATCTCCTCTGTACTCATGCGCTCACCATCTTTGAGAGGGCTTGATTTGGTGGAGATCACGAGCGCATCGCGTTGAAGCGACTGAACAGCCTTGCCGACGATGGCTTCGGTGCCATAGGCCTTTGCCGTATCAAGAAAATTCACCCCCAGATCGACAGCCTGATGGACAATGCCGATGCTATGGGCCTCGCTTTTACCCTGCTTGGAACCCAAGCCACTGCCACCGCCGCAACCCAAGCCAGCGACGCTGACGTTGAGGCCGGTGCGGCCGAGTGTG
>JABIPG010000080.1 GCA_018698795.1 Rhodospirillaceae bacterium | reverse complement strand
TCGCCCCGGTAATCCGCATCAATGGTGCCGGGGCTGTTTAGTGCCGTGATGCCGTGTTTGATGGCCAACCCTGAACGCGGCCGCACTTGGGCTTCAAAGCCTGAGGGAATGGCCAGTGCAATGCCGGTTGGCACCAGTGCGCGTGCACCCGGCTCCAGCACCAGTGTTTCATCGACAGCAGCCATCAAATCTGCGCCGGCGCTGTCAGCCGTGGCGTAGGATGGCAGCTGAAGGTCCGCGCCGTGCTCCAAGCGCTGTAGGGCGATGGTTACATTATTTTGCGCCATCGGCGGCCTCTTTTTCCGGCACAAGTGTATCGGCAATGCGTTGCGCCAACTGGGCGCCGACCCTGGTTTTGCTCATCGCCGGCCAATCTTCGCTCCCCTGTTGGGTGATGAGATGCACGGTATTGGTATCGCCGGCGAAAGTGCCGGTCTCTGGCGAGACATCATTGGCGATGATCCAATCGCAGCGTTTGCGTGCCAATTTGGCTTTCGCGTTATCAATGACGTTTTCAGTTTCCGCCGCAAAGCCGATGACCAGGTCAGGCCGTGTTTCGCCGGCCGCCGAGAGCGTCGCCAAGATGTCCGGGTTTTCCGTCAGCTGTAGAGGCGGCGGTGTGTCGCCGGGTGATTTTTTAAGTTTTTCAGACGCCTGGTCGTCGGCCCGCCAGTCGCAGACGGCGGCGGCGCAAACCGCAATATCGGCAGGCAATGCGGCGGTGCAGGCGGCCAACATCTGTGCTGCCGATTCCACATTTACCACATTGACGCCAGCGGGATCGGGCAGTTGTGTCGGGCCGCTAACCAGTGTGGTCGTGGCGCCCAACCCAGCCAGGGCTTCGGCAATTGCATGTCCCTGCTTGCCGGATGAGCGGTTGGCAATGTAACGCACCGGGTCGATCGGCTCATAAGTCGGTCCGCTGGTGACCAGGGCGTGTTTGCCGGCGAGCGGTTGGGCGCTGCCGAAAAAGCGCTGCAGGGCGATGACAATGTCCTCGGGCTCGACCATGCGGCCCATACCATATTCACCACAGGCCATGTCGCCTTCATCGGGGCCGATCATGGCGATGCCGCGCGCTGTCAGGGTGGCGATATTGGCCTGCGTCGCCTGATGCTCCCACATGCGGACGTTCATGGCCGGCGCTGCAAGCACCGGTTTGTCGGTGGCCAGCAAAACGGTTGTTGCTAAGTTGTCGGCTTCGCCGTGTGCCATTTTGGCCATAATATTCGCCGTTGCCGGCGCCACCAAAAGCACATCGGCGTCGCGGCTGAGCTGGATATGACCCATCTCGTGTTCATCGGTGAGCGAGAATAGGTTGTCATAAACCTTATCTTCACTGACGGCGCCCAGCGCCAGCGGCGTGACGAACTGCTTGGCTGACTCGGTCATTACGCAGCGCACCGCCGCCCCTTGCTTGCGCAAGCGGCGCACGAGGTCGGGAGATTTGTACGCGGCAATCCCCCCACTTACGATCAGCAGAACTTTTTTTCCGTCCAGCACGGGCCAAACCTCAAATTTAACGCAAAAATGGTGTGGTACGTTAGTATTGAACACCATCTTGTGCAAGCACTTGAACGGCTACGAAAATATCAGGACAATCATTAAAGCCGCGACCAAGCACCACAGCACAACGGCCATGGCGCTATGGCTGGTATCACGGCTTTTCAGCGAGCGGATCGTATCGGGATGCAGGCGCACGCGACCATCAGCGATCATACCGGCACTTTCCTCGATGCCGTCCATAATCCTGGGCAGCCGACCGAGCGCTTCACCGATACCGTCCACGGCGTCGCGCACCCGCGCTTCAGGGCCTAAATTCTCATGCATCCATGTCTCGATCAGTGGCCGTGCCAGCATCCATATGTTGGCCTCAGGATCGAGCCGGCGCGATGTGCCTTCGGCCACCAACATGGTTTTTTGCAACAGCAACAGTTGTGGCTGGGTTTCCATTTCGAAGGTTTCGGTAATCTGAAATAATTGACCCAGCAGCCGCGCGATGGAAATTTCGTTCTGTGGTTTGTCGAGGATCGGCTCGGCGATGGAGCGACAGGCCTGGGTGAAAGCATCGACGGAACGGTGTGCCGGCACCCAGCCGGCTTCGAAATGGACTTCCGCGGCACGCCGGTAGTCGCGGGTCATGAAGGCCAGCAACATATCCGCCAAGATGCGCCGGGTTTTTAAATCCAGGCGCCCCATAATACCAAAATCGACAGCGCCGATGGCGCCTTCGGGTGTCACAAACAGATTGCCGGGGTGGACGTCGGCGTGGAAGAAGCCGTCACGGAATATTTGTCGGAAGGTGGCATTGGCGGCTTTGGTGAGAATATCTTGCGGGTCATGCCCGGCTGCGACCAGCGCGCCGCGATCATCAAGCGCAATTCCATCAAGGCGTTCGGTGACCATCACGCGTCGTCCGGTAAGGCTCCAATCGACCTCGGGCACAATGAAATCATCATCGCCCTCAAAGTTCTCTGCCAATTCCGCCGCCGCGGCGGCCTCAAAACGCAGATCCATCTCCAGCTCTACGGTTTGCGCCAGGGTTTCGATGGTTTCGCGTGGTTTCAATCGTTTCAGCTCGGGCCGCGCCGCCTCAATCAGGCCGGCAACCCAACGAAACAAATCAATATCACGCTCGAAGGCCTCTTCAATGCCCGGTCGCAGCACCTTGACCGCAACCTCCCGTCCGTCAGGGGTAACGGCAAAATGCACTTGGGCGATGGAGGCCGCGGCAACCGGCGTATCATCGAATTGGGCAAACAGATCATTAATCGTCTCGTCAAATTCAGCCTCGATCGTGGCGCGGGCTTGGGCGGCTGGAAACGGCGGCAGGCGGTCTTGGAGTTCAGACAAATCAGCCGCCAGTTCTTCACCAAGCAGGTCAGAGCGGGTCGCCAGTGCTTGGCCCATCTTGATGAAGCTCGGTCCTGCTTCGTTCAATGCGCGGGCTAGGCGTTGTCCGGGGCGTCCCTCGGCGTTGCGTTTGGAAATTAATTTTGCCAGCCCGACGATGGCCGGTGCGACGCCAAAGCCCTCGAGCGGAAACAGTGCGTCATGGCGAGCCAGAATGCGCGCGATGCGCAACAAATGGCCGGCATTTTTCAGAACGCGGAACATGGCTCAGATCCGCCAAGCCGAATGCAGCGCCGCGATGCCGCCGGACAGATTGCGCACGTCGACATTACCAAGCCCGGCATCGGCGATCATCTCGGCGAAGCGCTGTTGATCGGGGAATTTGCGAATGCTCTCCGCTAGGTACTGATAAGCTTCACGATCACCGGCGACGTTGGCACCCAATACCGGCAGCACCTTGAATGAGTAAGTATCGTACAGCTTTGCCAGCATTGGCGCCGTGACGTGCGAGAACTCCAGGCACAAAAACCGCCCGCCCGGCTTCAACACACGGCGTGCTTCGCTCAACGCGCGCTCGATATGGGTAACGTTGCGGATACAAAAGGCAATGGTATAGGCATCCGCCGACATATCTTCGAGCGGCAGCGCCTCGGCATCGCCGTTGAGCCAGCTTATGCCTTGCAAAATCCCTTTATCGAGCGCTCGGTCACGGCCCTTGGCCAGCATCTCGGCGTTGATATCAATCACCGTCACCGGGCCGCCGCCATGGGCGAGGAATTTGAACGCGATGTCGCC
>JABIPG010000230.1 GCA_018698795.1 Rhodospirillaceae bacterium | reverse complement strand
CTAATTATAAAGGGGCTCTGGCGGAGGGAGAGGGATTCGAACCCTCGATACGGTTTCCCGTATACACGCTTTCCAAGCGTGCGCCTTCAGCCACTCGGCCACCCCTCCTGAAGTGGGCGAAAAATAACCGACCAGACCGGAAGGAGCAATCATTTCCGCACCGCCGTGAACAGGTTAAGATATCGCATGAAATTCGTACGTTATATCGGTTGGGTGTTACTAATTGCGGCGTTCGCGGCGGCGGCGGCCGAGGTGCTGGTGCCGCCGATACCGGGTGCGGCTTCGTTCTTCACGTCTGCCTATGAAGTCTGGTACACGGGCTGGCCCGGCTCGTTGGTGTTCACGCAAATCAGGGTCGAACGTGTGGCGCCGTTCTTGTGGGACCCAGTAGCAGTGACGTTGCTGTCCTTGCCAGGCTGGTTCGTGTTGGGAGTGCCTGGCGTTGCACTGAGTTGGATGTCGCGATCCAAGGGATTCGCAAGCCGCCGCAAGCTGGTGGAAATGAAAAGATTCGAAAAAGCCATGATGCTCTATGACGATCTGGCCCGCGAAGCCCGACAGCAGCGCATGGACGACGGCCTAGATGATTTCTCGCCCGAGTATTCCGACAGTGACACGTTGGATGCGATCAAAGGGCTTGCCGATGACGCTGCTGACAACGAGCGGTTCTCTATGAAGCGTGCCGAGGAACGCCGCGCCCAAATCGACGCACGAAGAGAGAGCGACCCGACGCCACAATCGCCAGAGCCGCCAGAAAAGAACTGATCTGATATTCAAATTCTTTTTTTAGGCCTCAAGCGTTTTTCCCGGCTAATTCGCCAAACAAGCCCTGTTCCATAAAATATCGACCAAGGTCTTCATGGAAGTGGTCACTTTTATGAAGCACAACAACGCCCTCCGGCAGCTTTTCTTCGCCGGCCTGCCCTGCGGGTTGACTGGTCATTAGAACCAGATGGCAGTTTTTGATCTTGTCGATTTGGTCGAATACGGAGAGCAATTCATGGCCGCTCATTTCTGCCATGACCTCGGTGGCCAGTATCACATCCGGCGTTGTCGCCACGGCGGCGCCAATCGCCTTTACCGGTGTCGACGCGGTGATCACTTGGAACCCACATGACGCTAGTTCCTGGGCGACCAGTTTACGCTGCATCGATTGCGGCATGACCAACAGGGCCCGCACCACGCGCCGGCCCTGTTGTTCGGCTAGAATTTCTTGGGAATTCACCGGTAGATGCCCGAGAATGGCGCGCAGTTCGCTGTCGTTGGGGTTGTCACCGGATTCCAGAATATCGCGCAGTGCATCCGTGAACTTACCCAAGCCTCGCGACGTTTCGGTGTCCCACGCCGCCGCACTCTCCATATAGTCTTCCATGCGATGGGCGATGCGGGTAATGGCGGGGAAGTCGAAGGTTGTGCCTTGCCCTTTGATGGTATGGACGACGCGCTGCAGTTCCTCGATGTCGCTGGAAGAATCGATCCGCTCATCAGCAATGGATACTAACGAGGTATCGATTGAATCCAAAAATTCAACTGACGTCTCGATGAATTCCTGGCGTAACCGGCTAAGAATGGCGTCTGTTTCTACAGAAGGATTCATCATCCTCCCTCTCAAGAGCAAAGTTAATCCCTTAATGCAAATATGGTGAAGGAAAGTTGAGCGCCCAGCAAGAAATTGCGGCGCGGATCGTTCGATTAGTCGCCGGTTTTCAACGCCGCCAAGAAAGCCGTTTGCGGAATTTCTACGTTACCGAATTGCCGCATGCGTTTTTTGCCCTTTTTCTGCTTTTCCAGCAGCTTTTTCTTACGCGTGATATCGCCGCCGTAGCACTTCGCGGTGACGTCTTTGCGCATAGCGCCAACGGTGGAGCGTGCAATAACCTTGCCGCCGATGGCGGCCTGAATGGCAATCTTGAATAATTGCCGAGGGATTAAATCTTTTAGTTTTTCACAAATCGTTCGGCCGCGGCTCTCAGCGTGGGTTTCGTGCACAATGAACGACAGTGCGTCCACCGGCTCTGCATTGACCAAGATCGTGACCTTAACCAACTCACTGGCGGAATAGTCCGTCAACTCGTAGTCGAAGCTGGCGTAGCCGCGCGACACGGATTTAAGCCGGTCATAGAAATCGAACACCACTTCGTTCAGCGGCAAGCGGTAGACCGCCATGGCGCGGGAGCCGACGTAGGTCAGCTCCATCTGTTCGCCGCGCCGGTCCTCGCAGAGTTGCAACACGGAGCCGAGGAATTCGTCCGGCACCATGATCGTTGCCTTGATCCAAGGTTCTTCGACGAAGTCGATTTCGGTTGGATCCGGCATGTCGACCGGATTGTGCAGTTCTTTCAACGTGCCGTTACGCAAGTGAATGCGATAGACAACGCTGGGCGCCGTGGTGATCAGGTCCAGGTCGAACTCGCGCTCTAAGCGTTCTTGGATAATTTCGAGATGGAGCAATCCCAAAAAGCCGCATCGGAACCCGAGCCCAAGCGCCGCCGAGCTCTCCATTTCGTAATGAAAGCTGGCGTCGTTCAGGTGCAGTTTTTCCAAGCTGTCGCGGAGATCGTCGTACTGACCGGAATCGGTCGGGAACAACCCACAGAACACCACCGGCACGGAAGGCTTAAACCCAGCCAAGGGGGTATTGGCGGGGCGTTTGTCATCGGTGATGGTGTCGCCCACGGATGTGTCGGCGACGGTTTTGATGGCGGCGGTGATAAAACCCATTTCACCGGGGCCCAACGTGTCGGCCATCACCGGTTTCGGCGTGAAATACCCGACTCGCTCCACTTGATAAGCCGCGTCGGCGGCCATCATGCGGATTTTCATGCCTTTCTTCAGTGTGCCATTGTGTACACGCACCAAAATCATCACACCCAGATACGGGTCGTACCAACTATCGACCAACAACGCCTGCAACGGCGCGCTGGCATCGCCTTTTGGCGCGGGCAGCCGCTCGACCAGGGCTTGCAACACGGTATCGACGCCCATTCCGGTCTTGGCGGAAATTTCAAGTGCGCCATCAGTATCGATACCGATGACCTCTTCGATCTGTTCCTTGATGCGCTCGGGTTCGGCGGCGGGCAGGTCGATTTTGTTCAGGACCGGCACGATCTCGTGGTCGTTGTCGATGGCGAGATACACATTGGCCAGCGTTTGCGCCTCAACTCCTTGCGTGGCGTCGACCACCAGCAGTGAACCTTCGCAAGCCGCCAGTGAGCGGCTGACCTCATAGGTGAAATCCACGTGCCCCGGCGTATCCATGAGATTCAGGATATAGGTTTCGCCGTTGTCGGCTTTGTATTCCAGGCGAACGGTTTGCGCCTTGATGGTAATGCCGCGCTCGCGCTCGATGTCCATGGAATCGAGCACTTGTTCCGTCATCTCACGTTCGGTCAATCCGCCGCAAATTTGGATCATGCGGTCGGCCAAGGTCGATTTGCCATGGTCGATGTGCGCGACGATGGAGAAGTTACGGATGTGTGAAAGGTCGGTGCTCATGAGGCGGGGTTTATCACTCAGGCGCGGTAGGCTCAATGCCTTTGCGACAGGGGGCTGTGGCGATCTTTTTGACGCCCTTCGCGCCAGGCCAGCAATAGGGCGCTAATAATGATCAACCCTCCGCCTATGAGGCTTGCCTGGCCGGGCACAATGCGGAAAACCACGAAGTCGTAGATGCCGGCAAAAATCAATACGGTATAAAAAAACGGGATCGCAAAACTGGCTTCCGTGCGCCGCATGGCCATGATGAACAAGCCCTGTGCGGTTACCATGGCGATGCCGATACCGGCCAAGACCATCCATTGCAAGGTTGTCGGCGGCACCCACACGAAGCTCGCTGCTGTAACGGAAATGGCAGCGCCGATGGAATTGTTGATGAAGAGGATTCGGACGGCACTGTCCATGCCGGTCAATTTTTTGATCAGCACGGCCTCCAGCCCCATGAAGAATGCCGCCGCCAACGCCACCAATGCCGCCACTTGAAAGGCATCGGCGCCGGGTTGGATCAGCACCCAAGCGCCGCCAAGCGCAACCATGGCGGCTCCCCACCGCCAGGGCCCGATGCGTTCGCCTAAAAACGGGATCGCCAGTAACATCGTTACCACTGGGCTCAGGAAACTGATGGCGGTGGCGTCGGAAAGCGACATCAGGCCGGCGGCGGCGAACAGACACGTGACTCCCAACCACCCGCTGATTGAGCGGCCCACGTGCGTCGACCAGGCAACGCCTCGAAAGCCGGGCCGGCGCCACACCACCAGGGGCACCAACACAAGCCAGGCGAAAAGAAACCGCCCGGCGCTGACCTGCAGCGGGTGCAGCGACACGTCGTCGATCACCCCACGCCCGAGCGCTTTCGCCATCAACGTCGTGGCGGCGACCAAGGCGCTGCAAGCGACCATGAACAGTGCGGCTGTGACGGCTTTGTTCATGGCTCAGAAAACCGGCAGTGGCGAGATGCCGATCACCGGCTCGTGCGCGAGCAGCAATGCGCCGTACAGTGCGAGACCCAGGAGCAGGCGAAATATACCAATTTGGCTCAGTGCCTGGGTTAGTGGCACGAGCCGAACCCGCGCCAGGGTATCCGTCCAAACCACTTCACCCATAGCGCGCTTGCGCTTGGCGTCTAGGCTTTTGGGGCCGGCGACACCCAGCACGGTGAGCAAACCGAACAGAATGACACTTGCCGCATCGCCATTGATGGGGATGTGCACGGCTGACCAAGTCGCCAACCCCCAGACGGCAGGGTGGCGGGTCAGGCGCACGATGCCAGGTCGTTCGGGGTCAAATCTCTCGTAACCAGCGCCCAACGAAAATGGGTTGCGGCTGGTGAGCCCCGCAGCGCTCAACACGCAGGCCACGGGCATGACCAATAAAGCTAACCATTTGAATTCAGGCCAGTAAGACCAAAGCTCCACGTAAGGCGCATGTGCATAAGCGATCCCAAGCCAGACCACCAAGCCAAGGCTGATAGCCGAGAATGCCGCGATATAAACCAGCTCACCGAAGAGTGTGACCAATTGGGCACGCAACGGACGGATCGCCGGAATGGCATGCACGGCAAGAAACACCGCAAGTGCGCCTAATAGATCGCTCATTGCACTCCGGCAGGGGTGCCCGGGCCGGAATTAGGGCTGGAGTTAGGACCGGTCAGAGAATCCAGCTCCCGGCGACGGGTATCCAAGCCAAGCAGGTACTCCGCGCGTCCAAAAGCATGGCCGCAGACCATGCAATGCACCGGACCGAAGGGTTCGGCGGCCGGGTCAAAATCACCGGGGAGCGTGTTCTGGTTCTCGCCACACTCGGGGCAAGTCACGGGGCAAAGTTTTTCCGGCATGGAGTATCCTCGGGCGTCGTGGAGCGTCATCGTGGAGCCATCAACCTAACCGAACGCCGTGTTGATGAACAGGCCAGATGAACAGGTCAAATGAACAGGCCAGATGAACAGGTCAAATGAACAGGATTTGCCGCAGCCGCGCCGGTGCGCAATGATCATGCCTATGCAGAATTGGCAACGGGTGGCATTGGGATGCGGCGGCGCCATGTTCGTCGGCATGGGGCTGGGGCGGTTCTCCTACGGCGCCATGGTGCCGGCGTTGGTGCAGTCTGGCCAATTGACCACCGATGAGGCCGGCTGGGTCGGCGGCATCAATTTGGCGTCATTTTTGATCGGTGCGTTTCTTTCCGAGACGTTTCGGCGCTACCGGCCCATGCCTTCGGTGATGCGTTGGGCCGTGTCCTTGTCGGTATTGGCGCTATTTTCATCGGCACTGCCATTGGGCGTTGTGTGGCTCGGGTTTTGGCGCGGTCTTGTGGGCGTCACGGCGGGCGTGATCATGGTGCAAGGCGTGGCGCTGACGACCATTGCAGCACCCGAGGGTCGTCGAGCGGTGGCGGCGGGGTTGATGTTTTCGGGCGTCGGGGTCGGTATCTTTTTTGCCGGCGTGTTGGCGCCATCGTTGCTGTCATACGGTTTGGCGGCGGCGTGGGCCGGGATCGCGGTCGCTGGTTTGATCGGCGCAATGGCCGTCGTGCTGGGCTTGAGAAATGCGGAAGGCCCTCCTGTTGGGGCCGAGAGCGAGGCTTCCGGCTTTCTGCAGATTTTGCGAAGCGGCCCCGTCTGGCCGGGTTTGGCGGCGGCTTATTTTTTGTTCTCGTTCGGCATCACGCCGCACACGCTCTATTGGGTGGATTTCCTGGCGCGCGAGTTGGACCTCGGTATCTCCATGGGCGGATTGCACTGGGCCGTGGTTGGCGTGTTCGCTGTCATCGGCCCATGGGCGGCGGCTTGGCTGGCGAGGCGGGTGCGGGCCGGCTGGGCGGTGGTGGTGACATTTGTCGTGTTGGGCGCCGGGATCGCCATGCCGGCGCTGGCCGCTTGGGCCCCGATATTGTGGCTGTCGTCGATGATTTTCGGTGCCCAGCCGGGCGTCTCGACCGTGAAGGCCGCCCTGGCGCGCGACCACGCCGAACCGCAGGATATGCCCGGAGTCATGCGTGTGATGATCACCGCCAGTGCCATAGGCGCAGCCGCAGGCGGCGTCGCGTTTCCAGCGCTGTTCAATCTTACAGATGCCTATGGGCCGCTGTTTTTGATCGGCGGCGGGGCGATGTTCATCGCCGCCGTTTGCATGCTGCCGCGACGTTAGCTTTCGTCTTCGATGCCATTGACGAGGGTGCCGAGACCGTCGATTTCGACCTCGACTCGGTCGCCGGCTTTCATCCATACCGGCGGGCGGCGCGCATGGCCGACGCCCTCGGGTGTGCCGGTGACGACCACGTCGCCGGGCTCCAGTGTCATGATTTCCGACAAGATGGCGACCAGCCGACGGACGGGAAAAATCAGATCGTCGGTATTGGCATCCTGCATGGTCTCACCGTTGAGCCGTGTCTGGATGCGCACGCCGTGCATGGCTTCTGGCAGACCGTCGGGGGTGACCAATGCGGGGCCGAAAGCGCCTGTGCGATCGAAGTTCTTGCCCGGTGTCCACTGCGTTGCCTTGCGCTGATAGTTGCGGATCGACCCTTCGTTGAACATCGAATACCCAGCAATGCAATCAAGCGCATTTTCTTCCGTGGCATGGCGGGTCTTGAGCCCGACGACGAACACCAGTTCCGCCTCATAGTCGAGCGTCTCGGAACATGTGGGACGGATGATCGGTTTGTTGTGCGCTGTCAGCGACGTTGCGGCGCGCATGAAAATATCGGGATATTCCAACGGCTCGGCGCCGCCCTCGCGCGCATGCGCCGCGTAGTTGCGTCCGATGCAGATGATCTTGTTGGGGTTCGGAACGACCGGCAACAGATCAATCTCACCCAGCGGCACCGGCGTCACGTCGCGTTTGGTGCGCACGGCGCTCACCAGATCGGTGCCGTATTCCTGCAACAACCCCTTCATGGTGCGCGGCAGGTGCGGCGCGGCCCTCGAGAGGTCGATGACGCCTTCCTTGGTGAGCAGGCCGACAGCAGGCCCATCGGCGGCTTGGAAACTGACGAGTTTCATTGAAGAGTCCTTTGGTTTTATTGGGAGTGGAATTTCCGGAGCGTCGGGTCACGCTCCAGCCAGTAGGTGTAAAGCGCCAGTGGGGCCAGCGTCATTTCGACGCCGCGCATAGATGCGGGGCGCGCCACGGTGCGGGTCAGGATATAATTGCGAGCCTGACGGTTGGTGCCTTCGACGAACTGCACCAGTGTTTTCGGCCCTTTGCCGGACGTGGCGTATGAATTGTTCCAATCCAATTCGTAGACATGATCGGGACGGTCCGAGTCAGGATGCATGGTGAGTAAATCCACCTGCCCGCCGCGCCAACTGGCATAGGCCAAATTGGCCACCGCCGGCGAGCCCAGCCATTGCGCCACCAATGCCGTTTCAGCCAGGCGCTGAAAGAACTGGTCATTGGGTGGCACCGGCGCGAACAGCGCGGAATAGAGGCACGGTGTGGTCAGATAAACCTTGAAGGCGACCTGGCGCTGGAAGCGCTTGCCGTTTTTATCGACGCGCGCGACGCGGCGAATCAGAAATGCCTGTTCTAGATAATCCAGATATTTGCGCAGCGTGTTTTTGGCAATGTTGGTGGCTTTGGCGAGGTCGTCCATGGTGACCTCACGCGCGGTATTGAAGGCCAGCAGGCCGAACAGCCGGTTCAGCTCCTGCGCCTCGGAGATGCCGTAAAGGTTCGCCAGATCTTTGTGCAACACCCGGTCGGCGACGCCGTCACGGATGAACGCCGGCGCGGGCGTGCCTTCCTTGGCCGCGGCGATGCCTTCCAAAAAACCGCCGAAATTCACGTAACGCTGGAACTCGGTATTCAGTGCCGCCAGCGCGTTGGCCTTCAGCGTCATGCCGGCCATGGTGTCGCCGTTGCTCGTGTCCGACGGCGCTTCGAACAGCGTGCTTTCCGTGCCTCGGTAGCGCAAAAACTCCAGGAACGTCAGCGGCGGCAGCACGAACGTCGTGAGTTTTCCGCCGTGGCTCGTCTCACCGGTCGCGAGGCTTGGCGCGCCGGATGAAACAGCGGCAATAATCCGCGCCTTGGGCCGAAGTTTCGCCAACTCGAGAACGATTTCTTCCCAACCCTTCACATATTGGATTTCGTCATAGAAAACGTAGAGATCGGCATCAGGGCGATGGCGGTAGCGGCGGCAGAACATCTCGAACAGCGTCGGGATATCGGCCGCCGTCATGCTCGGCACGGTCATGTTGCAGTAAAAAACATTCTTGGGCGAAATGCCGCCCTCGATCAGCCGCGCCACCATTTGACGCATGAGCACGGTCTTGCCGGCGCGCAACGGTCCCGCCAGGCACAAAACATTGCCCGCACCGGCCTTCATCACATGGCTGACAAATGCCGGAAAAAACACGCGGCGCTGCGGATCCTTGAACTGGATGCGGGTGTCTTTGGTAAATTCCCACCACGGATTGTCAAAGGCGAGACGATGGAACAGGTCGTTGTCTGTTATGGTATGCACTGCCACGCTCCCCGTGTTCGGATGCAGCGTATATACATCCGATTCGCGTAACCTCAAAATTCAACACATTGATTTTAAAATAAAATCAATCAATTGACCTTGAGGCACATCAAAGCATGCGGCGGAGACGTTTCACTGTCAAGAAGGCCCTGAAAAATAACATCAAATGGTTATATCAATACCTGAAGCCGATGGCGTATTTCGGGGACGACCTCGTCATCAAACCATGGGTTTTTCTTCAGCCAAAAGGTCGTTCGCCAACTCGGGTGCGGTGTCGGGATGATCTCGGGCCCATAGTCGCGCCAGGCGCGGATGGTTTCCGTCATGGTCCGTTTTGCCGCCTTCCCAAAGTAATGCGTTTGCGCATAACTGCCGACCAGCAGCGTAAGCTCGATACTTGGCAACTCGGCGCGAATCAAATCGTGCCATTGCGGTGCGCATTCGGGGCGCGGCGGATTGTCACCGCCTTTCGGGTTGGCGCTCGGATAGCAAAAGCCCATCGGCATGATGGCGATTTTGGATGCGTCGTAGAACGTTTCCGGCGCAACATCGAGCCAATCGCGCAACCGGTCGCCGGAGCGGTCATCCCAGGGCGTACCGCTTTCATGAACTTTCGTACCGGGCGCTTGGCCGATAATCAATACGCGCGCCGTTGCCTCAGCGCGAACCACTGGCCTTGGGCCGAGCGGCAGATGCTCGGCACAAATGCGACAGCCAGCAATTTCGTCCAGGAGCGCCGCAAGCCCAACCACGATCAAAGTCCTTCCTGTAAAAGTCGATCCACATAAGCCGGCACAAGCTCAGTCGCGGGCCCGTATTTCGCCTCGGCGAACAGCGTCGCGCCCTCTGACGGTTCCATGTTCAGCTCCACCGTATGGCCGCGCCCACCCATGCGCACGTGCTGCACGAACCCGGCAGCAGGATATACGTTGCCCGACGTGCCAATGGAGATAAACAAATCGCAACGATCGAGTGCGGCGTAAATCTCTTCCATGTAAAACGGCATCTCGCCGAACCACACCACATGCGGGCGCATGCGTCCGGTGGTGCCGCAAGCCGTGCAGGAATCTTCGAGGCCCAGCGTGCCTTCCCAAGTCACGGCCTCTTGGCAATGCTCGCAACGCACTTTCAGCATTTCGCCGTGCATGTGCAAAAGGTTCTCCGACCCGGCCTTCTCATGCAGGTCATCAATGTTTTGCGTAACCAGCAACACGTCTCCTGGCCAATCGCGCTCCAACCGGGCCAATGCGGCGTGCGCGGCATTGGGGCGAATGTTGCCGCCGGTCATGGACGCGCGGCGCATGTTGTAGAACTCAAGCACGCGCACCGGGTCGCGGGCATAGGCTTCGGGCGTGGCGACGTCTTCAATGCGCACCCGCGACCACAGCCCGCCTTCATCGCGAAAGGTCTCAAGCCCGGACTCTTTCGAGATGCCGGCACCCGTCAAGATAACGATCAGTTCGGTGGACTCGGTTGTCATGGATTCTCCCAGCCCGCATGATAAGACAAAGCACATTCAGACAAGGGAGCGTTTCGTTGGTCAAGGTTTTGTTCGTATGTCTCGGAAATATCTGCCGTTCGCCCACCGCCGAAGGGGTGTTCCGCACTATCGTCGAAGATGCTGGTTTGAGTGATGTGATCAGTGTCGATTCCGCCGGCACCAGCGGTTGGCACATCGGCGACCCGCCGGACAGCCGGGGGCAACAGGCCGCAGCGGGGCGCGGTTACGACCTCTCGGCGCAACGCGCCCGTCAGGTCGCGGCCAATGATTTCGATACCTTCGACTACATCATCGGCATGGATAGTCGGAACTTGGCCGATCTGTCGTCCATGGCACCGCCGGCGTCGCGCGTTAAGGTATCGATGTTCCTGCAGTTCGCGCCCGAGACCGGCCAGCGTGAAGTGCCCGACCCCTATTACGGCGGCGACGACGGCTTCGATGCGGTGCTGGATTTGGTCGAAGCTGCGTCCAGGGGTTTGCTTGAAGACATCCGCACTCGCCACTTGTGATGGTCTGCGTGTGAACCCCGAAATCGAGGCGCTGATTTCCGAAGTTGCCGGTTCGCGCGTTACTCGCGTCCGGCCCCTGAGCGGTGGTTGCGTCGGCGACGTGTTTTTGGCCGAGTTGGCCGACGGCGTGAAAGTGGTCGCCAAGCTGGGCGACGGCGGTACGGGCAGCGGATTGGCGCGCGAAGGGTTCATGCTGCGCTATCTGGCCGAACACAGCTCGCTTCCGGTTCCGGATGTTTTGCATGCCGGCGACGATATATTGTTGATGGAGTATTTGCCGGCGAGCGGTCGAATGGACGCGTCTGCCGAGCGTCACGCCGCCGATCTGGTGGCGACGCTGCACAATGTGGTAGGGCCGGCTTTCGGTTTTGAGTGTGACACGGTGATCGGCGGATTGCCGCAACCCAATCCGCTCGGGCACGGCTGGCTGGCGTTCTTTCGTGATCATCGCCTACTCGATAGGGGTGCGCGCGCCTTGCAAGCTGGGCGGTTGCCAGGCGCGGTGATGGCG
>JABIPG010000144.1 GCA_018698795.1 Rhodospirillaceae bacterium | reverse complement strand
TTTGCCGGTGTCCATCACGTCATAGGTGGTGACGCCATAGTGCACCCAGACGTCATGCCCGTCTCCGGCTTGTTCGGCCAATTGTCGGATCAACCCGGCAATCGGGCGACCGACATCAAGCGTATCGGCGTGAAGTCGTTCGAGATCTAGCTTTCCGGCGGAGAGGCGGTCGTTGATAGCTCGCGCTGCATCGGCAGGCATGATCCCGACTTTGGCTTGCGCGCGGGCGATGGCTTTCTCGACGACGACCCAGCGCTCAATGGTGCCATGTTCGCCGAAAATTTTTTCCATACGGTCGGCGCTGAACATGTGACGATAAATCGTCCAATCGAATTGCGAGACAGCTGTATGCATGATGCGCCCAACCCCGTGAAAATCTATCAACGTTATGGCATGGTTTGGTTGGCAGAACCACCTTGGGCACGGCGTTATGTGTAGGTTTATCTAGGGCGCGAACGAGGATCGAAGTTGCGCCGCCCACTGGCCACCCAACTCGGCGATGATCCAAAGGGAGCGGAACTCTCCCAGCACCGAGCCGTCGTCGCGATAGCGGGTGAAGCGGACATCCAAGTGCACTTTTCCGGGCTCAGCGGCAATCACATCAAGAGCATCCCATTCACTGTGGTGCCATCCGTCGCCGGCGCGGGCATGGAAGTCCGCAAGGTATTCATCAGGGTTATTCCATGTTTTTAAATGTCCGCCGGATAGGCGGTAGTGCGGGAAATGCAGCGTCGCGGCGAGGGCTCGCTCATCGCCGGCATTTAGTGCGGCGATATGCGCGGCCATAACCCGATTAGCAGCGTCGATCGCCGTAGATGTTTGATCCATGGGTCGGTTTAGGCCTTGTTAATGGCGATGAAGTCCCGGTATTTCATATCTTCTTTCATGATATGGCTAACCAACCAATCGGCCAGATGCTTGTTCACAGTATCGCTGATATGAAACGGACTCTCGACGGCCAGCCGATAGGTCCGTTTGACTGTCTGGACCCATTCGACGAAGGCTTCGTGTTCTTCCACATGGGCGTCGAAGTCGGGATAGCCGACTTTTTTCATCAGTTCTTCTTCGCGAGCGAAATGGCCAGCCGTATAGGCTTCCAAGCGGCTGATAATCTCGGTTAGATCAATATGGGCTGGGTCGGCGGCATGTAGTTCCGCGATCAATGCGAAGAGACCCTGATGGTCGGCATCAATGGCCGCATTGCCTACGCTGAAATCGTCAGACCATTGAAATTCGGCCATTTGGTTTCCTTAAATTCGCGCGAAAGCACCCTCATTCAAGATTGAAAAGAGCGCTCGATCCGATCGAGAGTCTGCATGGCTGGCAGGCATTGCGCAATGCTGCCGTTCGGTTCGCGGCCATCACGAATGGCACCCAGGAATTCCCGGTCAATCAATTCAATGCCGTTATTGGAAACGGCAACGCCGCTGAGATCAATGGGGTTCTCATTGCCGTCATACAGATCGTCATAACTCGCGATATACGTGCCGTTGTCGCAGATGTAGCGGAAAAAGGTTCCAAGCGGGCCATCGTTATTGAACGATAACGACAAGGTGCAAACAGCACCGCCGGGCGTTTTCATGCCGATGCTCATATCCATGGCGATGCCCAGTTCCGGGTGCGCAGGCCCTTGCAAGCCAAAGGCCTCCGACGCTGTTTCACCGGTCTGATATTGGAACAAATCCACCGTATGACACGCATGATGCCATAGCAGGTGGTCGGTCCAGGTGCGAGGCTCACCCTTGGCGTTGATGTTGGAGCGGCGAAAGAAATAGGTCTGCACGTCCAATTGTTGCACCTTGATTTCCCCGGCGATGATCTTGTTATGCATCCACTGGTGGCTGGGATTGAAACGTCGCACGTGGCCGGCCATGGCGACGACGCCGGTTTCTTGCTGCACGCGCAACACTTCTTTCGAGTCGGCCAAATTGTCGGCCATGGGAATTTCGACCAGCACGTTTTTGCCGGCTTTCATGCACGCGATGGCCTGTTCGGCGTGAATTTGCGTCGGTGTGGCCAAAATAACCGCGTCGACATCGTCGCGTGCAAGGCTCTCACCCAAGTCTTTGGTCCAGTGGCCGACACCGCGTTCCTTGGCGAAAGCCTCAATGTCATCAGGCTCGCCACCGACGACGGACGTTACTTCAACGCCGTCAATCGCTGCCAGCGCGTCCAGATGCTTCATGCCGAAGGCACCTGGGGCGCCAGCTACGCAAATTCTCATCGTCAATCCTCCAATACGATAATACCAGCACCCGAGTTCGAAGCCGGGACATGATAATGACGGTAAACCTCTTTCGCGTCATCACCCAAGGCGCCGCGCATGATTAGCCACATGATCAATTCAATGCCTTCGGAGCCCGACTCACGAAGATACTCGGTGTGGCCAATGTTCAAGAGCCGCGGCACGTTCGCCGTCAGGTCATCGAGAAAGGCATTGTCGAATTCCGGATTGACCAGGCCGGCGCGTTCTCCCTGGAGCTGGTGCGACATGCCGCCGGTACCATATATGACGACGTTCAAGTCTTCGTCGAAGGAATCGACCGCCTTACGAATCGCCTTGCCCAGGTTGTAGCAGCGGTTTCCGGTCGGCTGCGGGTACTGCACCACATTGACGGCCAAGGGGATCACTTTCATGGGCCAGGCTTCGGGTTGGCCGCAGGTGATCGAGAGCGGCACCGTCAGGCCGTGATCGACCGGCAACTCGTTGGCGATGGTCATGTCGAATTCGTCGAGGATCAGCGATTGTGCGATATGCCAGGCTAGCTCCGGGTGGCCTTCCACGTCCGGCACTTTCCGCGGGCCGTAGCCTTCGTCGGCTGGCTTGAACTTAGGCGCGACACCAATGACGAACGTTGAGATCAATTCCAGGGAAAACGCCGATGCATGATCGTTGTAGACGATAATGGCGACATCGGGCTTGTTCTCGGTGACCCATTTGCGGGCCGGCTCGTAGCCATCGAACAGCGGTTTCCAATAGTCCGTTTGGGTGTTGCCGTGATCGACGGCAGCACCGATGGCGGGAACATGAGATGTGCCAATTCCGGCAGTAAGCCTAGCCATTATTTCCACTCCGATTTGTAGCGATTGCCTTCAATGGAACGGCCGCCGTTGACCATCATTTGACGGAATTCCTCTTCCGTTGCGCCCGACATGGCGCCGCCTGCGGCCTGCATGGATAGGCCGTCGAAGATAGCTAATTTGAAGGTGTAATAGATATTCCCGCCGAGTTGCAGCATGCGCAGCCAGTCTCGGTCTTCGATTGTCTTGCGTTGCTCTGCCGTCATCGGGAACTTATCCAGATAGGCACCAGGGTCGGCCCGAAACACGTCGCGGTTGGCTTCTTCGTTCAGCGACATGCAGAACATATTCAGATGGTAGCCGACACGGTTCTGATCACCATCGAACACGTAGGTGCCCGGGATATCGTCATATTCCTTGCTCATAACTTGTCTCCATTTCGACCCTAGTATGGCATGAACCTAACACTCGAAATTTTCGTTAGGAAATTGATTGCGGAGATGGGTAATTCAATTTTTGAATAAGGGTCGGGGCTTATAGTGAGGCTTTGACCTCATCGCCGGCTTCGCGGATCGCATCGAGGAACAGTTGCTGGCTCTTGGTGGGGTGCCAATCGCGGCGCAGCGTCAGACCGATGGGGCGGTTGGTGTCGCGCATATCAAACGGGAGGTTCACCAAAAGACCTTCCTGACGTTCATGTCGGATCTGATGAGCGGAAATCACGGCTAGTCGATCGCTTTCCAGCAACAGACTCCGCACCAAAATGAGAGAACTCGTTTCTATAAGGCTTTGCGACGTGTCGCTGTCGGCGAACATTCGTTCAAAATGATCGCGCGTGGGCGTGCCCTCACGCGGCACAACCCACGGGTAACCTCCAAGATCTCTCATTGTCAGTTTGCGTTTCTTTGCCAGCGGATGGCCGGTTCGCACGGCAATTGTCAATTGATCGAGGAACAGCGGTTCTTGCTCGACGTCATCAATGGGAACCGGGTCGCGCAAGGCACCGATCAGAAAATCAATTTCCCCGTGCCGCAAACCGTGCAGCAGGTCGTCGTAAGGGCCATCGATGACGCTGATTTGCACATCCGGGCGGGCCTTGGCCAATGTATTGATAGCGCGCGGTAGAACGAATGTGCGCGCCAATGGCAAGGAACCTACAAAGATGCGCGCCGAATCGACGCCTTTCAGCTCTTCAATTTCGACAAAACCTTGCTCCAGTTCCGCCAACGTCAAATTGACGTGCTGGACCAAAACCCTGGCCGATGGCGTCAGTTGAATTCCCTGGCTCACTTTGTCAAACAGCGCAATGCCCGAGAGGCGCTCGAGGTCGCGGGCGGCCCGGTGCAGCGAGGGTTGTGAAATGCCGACTTGGCGCGCCGCCAAGCTGAAATTTTCCGCTTTGGATACGGCCGTCAGTGCCCTGAGTTGCGCCGATGTCAGGAGCTGGTCAAACTTGCCGAAGCCCTTGCCGCCTTTGCGTTGTCCCTGCTGCAGGGCTTCGCGCGCACCGCGTTCTAAAAACCCGAGCGCGCGGTCCACGCGGCCTAAAAACAGTTGCCCAGACTCGGTGACGAACATGCCGTCTTTGCGTCGCTCAAACAGGGTGACGTCCAAGGTATCTTCAAGCTTGGCGATGGCTTGTGTAATTGCGGGCTGGGACAAATGTACGCGTGTCGATGCCTGAGAGATATTGCCGCACTCGGCCACCTCGCGGAAGGCGCGCAAGTGTCTTAGATTTGGGATCGGTCGACGAAGTTCCATTCTGTATCCGCGTCAAGACAATGACTCTATAGCAAAACTTAATACCAAGCGGGCGAATTTGGAATAGGCAGATTTCGGTGATTGCGAGATAGTTGATGCACGGAATTCTGTTTTCACGACATTTGCAATCGATTGGATAGCTTCAAATGGCAGACAACAAGACGGTTTTGGTAATCAGCGCCCATGCGGCGGACTTCGTTTGGCGGTGCGGCGGCGCCATCGCGCTCCATCAGCAAAAGGGATATGACGTGACCATCGCGTGCTTGTCTTATGGAGAGCGCGGCGAGTCTGCCAAGCTTTGGAAACAAGAAGGTGGCGTCACCTTGGACGAGGTTAAGGCTAATCGGCGCCAAGAGGCTGAAAACGCCGCCAAGGCGCTTGATGCCCACGACATTCGGTTCTTCGATGCCGGCGACTACCCGTTGGAATTGGACCGTGACAAGAAATTCGAGCTCGTCGATTTGATCCGCGAAGTGCAGCCCAACTTCATGCTCAGCCATTCGTTGTACGATCCCTACAACACCGACCACATGTACGCCACTCAGGTGGCCATGGAATGCCGGATGATCGCTCAGGCTTGGGGCCATAACCCGGGCGAGAAGGTCCTGGGTGCGCCGCAGCTCTATTTGTTTGAGCCGCACCAGACCGAGCAGATGGGCTGGAAACCTGATGTGTTCCTCGATATCACCGAAGTGTGGGACAAGAAACGCGCTGCCATCGAGTGTATGGAAGGGCAGCACCATCTATGGGATTTCTACACCAACGTCGCCGAAAATCGCGGCAACCATTTCCGCCGCAACTCTGGCGGTCAGGCCGGTGGCAAGAAGGCCGAATATGCGGAAGGCTTTCAATCGATTTATCCCCGCACCGTGGAAGAACTGTCATGAGCAACGTCGTTATCCAAAATGTCGAACGTGCCGACGCAAGTGTCATTGCAGGCTTGGCCGAACATGGCGTCGCCACCGTGCACGAAGCGCAAGGGCGCAAGGGTCTGTTGGCGTCTTACATGCGACCAATCTATTCCGGCGCACGGCTGGCGGCTTCGGCGATAACCATCTCGGCGCCGCCGGGGGACAACTGGATGCTGCACGTGGCCATTGAGCAGGTGCAGAAGGGTGACATCCTCGTGCTGGCGCCGACATCGCCTTGCGAAGACGGCTACTTCGGCGACCTGATCGCCACCTCCTTGCAGGCGCGCGGCGGTGTCGGCTTGATCATCGATGCCGGTGTGCGTGATGTGCGCGACCTGACGGAGATGCAATTGCCGGTCTGGTCGAAAGCGATTTACGCGCAAGGCACCGTCAAGGAAACCGTCGGCTCGGTGAACGTGCCCATCGTTTGCGCCAACGAACTGGTCAATGCCGGCGACATTATCGTTGCCGATGACGATGGGGTCTGCGTGGTGCGCCGCGAAGAGGCGGCTGACGTTTTGGTCAAGGCCGAAGCCCGCACCGCCAATGAAGGCGACAAGCGCGCACGGCTGGCTGCCGGTGAGCTTGGCCTCGATATCTACGACATGCGCGGCCGCTTGGCTGAGAAGGGTCTCAAGTATGTCTGACGCCTCTGTGTCGGTTCCCGTGCCCGCCTCTGCGCCTTGCATGTGGATGCGGGGCGGCACATCGAAAGGTGGCTACTTTTTGGCATCCGACCTGCCTGAAGACACCGCAGCGCGCGACGCTTTCTTGCTGCGTATCATGGGCTCGCCCGATCCGCGCCAGATCGACGGCATGGGCGGTGCCGATCCGCTGACGTCGAAGATTGCCGTGGTCAAACCCTCCGAGCGC
Organism: Rhodospirillaceae bacterium; assembly: GCA_018698795.1. GTDB lineage: Bacteria > Pseudomonadota > Alphaproteobacteria > Rhodospirillales > Casp-alpha2 > TMED8. The sequence continues at coordinate 916 of JABIPG010000144.1, read as the reverse complement.
GACGGTATCGACGTCGACTACCTGTTCTTGCAGGTGTTCGTCGACCAGGCGATCGTCACCGACGCACAGAACTGCGGCAACATCTTGGCCGGCGTCGGCGCCTTCGCCATCGAGCGCGGCCTGATCAAAGCCCAAGACGGGGCGACGCGGGTCTCGATCTTTATGGAAAACACCGAGCAAGTCGCCATCGCCCAAATTCCGACAACAAACGGCCATGTCATCTACACCGGCGACGCCAAGATCGATGGCGTGCCGGGCACCGCGAGCCCGATCCCCGTCACCTTCAAGGATACCGCCGGATCGAGCTGCGGGGCATTGCTGCCGAGCGGCAACGCGGTTGATGTCATCGACGGCGTCGAGGTGACGATGATCGACAACGGCATGCCGGTCGTGGTGCTGCGCGCGGCTGACATGGGCATTGCCGGCACCGAGTCGCGTGAAGACCTGGACGCCAACGACGCTTTGAAAGCCAAACTCGAAGCCATCCGCCTGCAAGCCGGGCCGCTGATGAACCTGGGCGACGTCGCGGAGAAGACGGTGCCGAAAATGACCATGGTCAGCGCGCCCGAAGATGGCGGCACGATCTCGACCCGCACGTTTATTCCGCACCGTTGCCATGCCTCGATCGGCGTGTTGGGCGCGGTCAGTGTGGCCACCGCCTGCGTGCTTCAAGGCACACCCGCCAACGGTTTGGCCAAGGTGCCCGACGGCGTCACCAAAACCATGCCGGTCGAACACCCCATTGGTGAAACCACCGTGGTCGTCGAGATGGCTCCAAACGGTACCGACATCGAAAGCGCCGCCATCCTTCGTACCACCCGCAAACTGTTTGACGGCACCATTTTCGCCACCTGAATAATACACACTCTAGGAACTCTGCTCATGGATCCCGATTACCTGCCGTTTCATCCCAAAG
>JABIPG010000081.1 GCA_018698795.1 Rhodospirillaceae bacterium | reverse complement strand
TCGTATCCGACGAACTGATCCATCATCGCATCCGCGATGGGCACGAGGGGCAGCGCATGGACTTGCGTTCGCGATCGGGCATTGCACATCCCAAGTTGCTGGCTGTCGTGGGCGCCATGGAAGAGAACATCGAAAACCCTATGAGTTGCTCGGAGATGGCTGGCGATGTCGGTCTATCTACGCGGCAGTTGGAGCGCCTGTTCCAAACCTACCTGGGCGTGCCGCCGACGCGGTACTATCTGCGCATGCGGCTTGAGCGGGCCCGGTTTCTATTACGCCAGACATCCATGGCGATATTTGATGTGGCGCTGGCTACGGGTTTTATTTCGGCATCGCATTTCTCTAAATGCTACCGCGAACAATTCGGCTCGCCGCCCAGTGCGGAGCGGCGGCGAAAGTTTACGACTGAGTCGCCCCCACCATTTGCGCAAGACGCGGATAGCGCAGCGCTAGGGTAAGCGCGCGTGCCGCCATGAATATCGCCACCGCCAGCCACAAACCGTGGTTGCCCCACAGCGGTACAAGCACGGCCAACGCGGCACCATAAATGAATGATGAGAGAATCATGCCGTTTCGCATTTCGCGGGTCCAGGTGCTGCCGATGAAAATCCCGTCGTACAGAAAGCTCCATACCGAGACCACCGGCATGACAATTGTCCAGATCAGGTGCTCGCGTGCCTCCACACGGACATCGGGGACGGTGGTCATGATGTCGATGATGAACGGGCCGGCTATCCAATAGGCGAGGGTGAACGCGACGCCGCCGATAAGGGCCCCGCGCCCTGCAGCCCGGACCGCTTGGCGGAATGACGTTGGGTCGCGTTTGCCGACGGCTTCGCCAACCAATGCTTCCGCCGCGTGGGAATAGCCATCCAGCACATAGGCGGTAAAGACCAACAGGTTAAACAAAATAGCGTTGGCGGCCAGTGTTGTTGCACCCATGCGCGCGCCGATGGCGGTGATCGCCGCGAAACTCACTTGCAGGAAAATCGAACGGATAAAGATGTCGCCGTTGACCCGTACCATGCGGCGTATGCGTTCCGGCTCCAAAATACGGCTACGGACCCAGTGTCCGCCGATCTGGCGCAGGTTCGCCCGGGCCAGTGCAAGACCAACAAATATGGCGGAAACTTCGGCAATCAACGTCGCCCAGGCGACACCTTCGACGCCCCACCCCAAGCCGGCGACAAACCACAAATCGAGCGCGATATTGAGGCCGTTCATGAACACCTGCGTAATCAGCGCAGCTCGTGCATTCTGAATGCCGAAGAACCACCCCAAAAGGGCAAAATTGAACAATGCTGCCGGCGCCCCCCAGATACGGATCGAGACATATTGTTCCGCCAGTGCGGCCGTTTCCGGCTCGGGCCCGATGAGGCTGAGACCGAGCCAGATGATAGGAATTTGCAAAAGAATGATCAGGCTGCCGATCGCGCCCGCCAGCAACCCCGCCCGCGCCAGCCAGGCCCGCACCTCGTCGGCTTTACCTGCACCCAATGCCTGCGCTGTCAGGCCGGTTGTGCCCATCCGGAGGAAGATGAAACCATGATAGATGACGGTGAACACCAGCGCGCCGACAGCGACCGCGCCGAGATACTGAGGGCCGGGCAGCCGTCCAACCACCGCCATGTCGACGGCGCCGAGCAGCGGCACCGATACATTGGACAGCATGATCGGCCAGGCGATGCGCCAGGTGCGGCGGTTCCAATTGCTAGACATGATCGCACCATGCCATGACGTTTCCGCCATGGCCACAGATTCAGAAATTTAGCACAAACCGAGCAGGCTTAACTGTTGGCGGCCATCTGCGCGGCGGCGGAGCCTTGGCGCGTTTTCATGAAATCAACGGCAGCTTCGACGGCCACGGTGGCATCACGGCAATAGGCATCGGCGCCAATTTCATTGGCAAAAATTTCGTTTAGCGGTGCGCCGCCCACCATAATGCCGTACTCGCTACGCAGGCCTCGCTCTTCCAACGTATCGATAACCACTTTCATGTAGCCCATGGTAGTGGTCAGCAGCGCCGACATACCGAGGATATCGGCGTCGTGTTCCTCCAGGGCTGCGATGTAGGCATCGACATCTGTATTGACGCCGATATCGACCACGTCAAATCCGGCGCCTTCCAGCATCATGCCGACAAGGTTTTTGCCGATGTCGTGGATGTCGCCCTTCACTGTTCCCAAAATCACCGTGCCGACTTTGGGCGCGCCGGTTTCGGCCAAAAGTGGGCGCAGGATCGCCATGCCGGCCTTCATGGAGTTCGCTGCAAGTAGCACTTCGGGAACGAACAGAATGCCGTCACGGAAATCGACGCCGACGATACGCATACCTTCGACCAGTGCTTTGGTCAGAACTTCATAGGGCTGCCAACCGCGGCCAAGCAAAATATTGGTCCCTTCGGTAATCTCGTCGGCGAGACCGTCATAGAGATCATCGTGCATTTGTGCGACGAGATCGTCGCTGGAAAGCTCATTGAGAACGATGTCGTCGGATGGCTGGTCTTGTTCACTCATGGCAACCCCTCAAATCGGACACATGGCCCTGGATACCTTTTCGATCTCACACCAGCATTAATTTTCCCAAGCTGAATCATCTGTTCAATTGCAGACAACAACTTTTCCAATTGCGACACGTTGTCGGTTTTTAGGCTCAAATGATTGTGAAGCCGCCGGAGGGGACCGGCGGCTTCACGATAGTGGAGACCAAGTGGGAGAGAAATTAGCTCTCCTTGGCGGTTTGCCTGAGCCCTATGTACAAGCTGACACACATCGCCAGCAGTACGATCGTAAACGGGAAACCGGTGGAGACGGCCATGGCCTGCAAGGCCGTTAGAGCGCCTGAACCGCCAACCAGCAACAGGGTTGCCGCGACGATGCCCTCGAACGTGCACCAGAAAATCCGTTGCGAAACCGGGGCATCGGTCTTTCCGCCAGCTGTAATGGTGTCGATCACCAGTGAGCCGGAATCCGATGAGGTGATGAAAAACACCAATACCAGGAGGATTCCAAGGATAGACGTCAAGGTCGACAACGGTAGTGGCATCAGCATCTGGAACAGTTTCAGCTCCAATGCCGCGCTTTTCACCGGTGCCGCCGCGTCCGCTATGACCTGCGCGATTGCGGTGCCGCCGAAGGCGCCCATCCACAACACGCAAACAATTGTCGGAATAACGATCACGCAGAAGATGAACTCCCGCACCGTCCGTCCCCTGGAAACGCGGGCGATGAACATGCCGACGAAGGGAGACCAAGAAATCCACCAAGCCCAGTAGAACGACGTCCAGCCCTGGGAGAAATTCGCGTCTTCGCGGCCAAACGGCATGGAGAGCGGGATAATCTCTTGTACGTATGCGACGCCGCCAGCCCACATGGTCTCGAAAATCGTCGCGGTCGGGCCGACGATAATAACAAACAGCAACAACAGCGCCGCCATGACGATGTTGATTTCGGACAACACCTTGACCCCACCATCGAGGCCACGCACCACCGAGATCAAAGCCAACCCCGTGATGACCGCGATGAGCAGCACCTTGGCGCCGTTGCCGGTGCTCCAGCCGAACAGGAAGTTCATGCCGGCCAAGGCTTGTTCGGTGCCAAACCCGAGCGAAGTTGCGAGGCCGAACAGTGTCGCAAAAACCGCCATGGTATCGATCATGTGGCCCCACCAGCCCCACACGCGCTCTCCCAATAGCGGGTAAAAGGCGGACCGGAGCGTCAACGGCAGGCCGCGATTGTAGGTGAAAAACGCTAGCGCCAGGGCTAGCACGGCATAGATCGCCCAAGGATGCAGAGCCCAATGGAAAATGGTCGCCGCCATGCCGAGGTTGCGAGCGGCTTCGGCACTCGCCTTGGCCGCGCCTAGTGGCGCCCAGTCAGTGCGCACGCCGTTTTCGATATTGGTGCCGCCCATGGATGAAGCAAAGTGCGACATCGGTTCCGAGACGCCGAAAAACATCAGGCCGATGCCCATGCCGGCTGCGAACAGCATGGCGAACCAGCCCATATAACCATAATCGGGTTTGGCATCAGCGCCGCCAAGGCGGATCTTGCCCATCGGAGACACCATTAAAAAGATGCAAAACACGACAAAGATATTCGCGGCACCGAGGAAGAACCAATCAAAGGTCGAGGTCAGAAATGGCCGTAGCCAGCCGAAAAACTCGGTCGCCTCTTTCTGGAACATCAGTGTGACAAGAACAAACGCAATGATCGATAAGCCGGAGATCACGAAAACCGGGTTGTGAATATCGAGCCCGAACGGCGTGATGTTGTCGCGACCGGTATCGTATTCGGTATCGATCGGATGCGGAACATCTTCGACGGCAATTTCTGCGGAATCGGTCATGTTTTCCTCCCAAGTCTGATTTGCGGCCCTGTCAGCCGGTAGTTAGTGCAAGCTTGCATCTCGTGTCCGCGCCGGATCAGGAGGCCATGCTCTTGAAGGAATAGGCGCGATTTTCGCGTGGAATATGCGTTTCTTTTTGCGACCAGAACAGGTCGGGACGGGCAAGTCTGGTGGCCCGTTTGTGTAAGGCTATGCGCGATGAATTCCCCCAACTGCAACAAAACCGCCATAAAATATCCAAGACCCGTCGCGAAAACGTAGTTGCCGGGCTTCCTCGAAGCGGCTGACCATCAACTCTTATGATGAGCTGAGAGAATACTAGCTTACCGGTTTAAGGTCCATTTCGTTCTGCGCGATCATGATGTTGGCGACCACTTCTTCTTGGGCGCGCTCTGAAATCGAGAAGGTAAAAACCACCGAGTCTTTGTTGAACCGCGCAACAGAGCCCGGCACTTCGCCAATGCCATCGACCACGATCACGCCATCGTCGCCGGTCGATACTTGGCCGTCTGCTGCGCCGGTTTCGTCAAAGACAAATTTGGCGCCGCTATGGGAGACATCGTGCAAAAGGCCCATGAAAGTCGCCTCGCCGACCCGCAGAAACATCATCCGTTGCAAGTCGACCCGTTCGTGGATCCGGCGGTCACTATCTTCGTCAATATTCGGCATCTGTACCTCTATCGGCTTGTGTTGTTGGTCTCGGTTCGAGTGTAGCAGATTTTCGCCGATAAGCGCCAATTTGTCGTGCTGGAAATTGAAAGTCACAGTGCTTGCTATTTTCCAATGAAAAATGCGATTTGTGGTGTCCACACAATCGTTGCCCCCAAGTGTTGTGACGCCGCCTCTCGGGGCGGCGCTTTTGCTTGGGCCTAAGCCAGCAGTTTTTCGTTCGTCGGATCGTAGGGACTTTCGGCGATGACCGTCACCTTATGAAGGGTCCCCAGGATGTCCATTTCCAGCTCGGTGCCGATGTCGGCCAAGTCCGGCCGGACCATACCGAGCGCCAGGGATTTCCCGATCCGGAACCCGTACCCGCCGCCCGTGGCGCGGCCGACGTTTTCGCCATCCTTGAAGATGGCATTGTTCCCCAAGGCATCGGCGTCGGTGACGTCATGCACCTCAAGCGTCACGAAGGTATTGGCAAAGCCTTTTTGCTGCCATGCGACCAAGGCGTCACGGCCGATGAAGTCTCCCTTGTTGGGATGCACAAAGCGCTGCAGACCCGACTCGAGTGCTGCGTACTCAATAGAAAGCTCTGTGCCGACCAGGCGGTATGATTTTTCCAGGCGCAGGCTATCCATGGCCCGGATGCCGAAAGGCTTGATCCCCAAATCCGCACCGGCATCCATCAGGCGATCAAACACGTGGTTCTGCATTTCCATGGGATGATGAATTTCCCAACCTAGCTCGCCGACAAAGTTCATGCGTGCGACGATGCTCTCGGCTAGGCCGATGTCTATGCGTTGCGATGACAGCCACGGGAAGGCCGCGTTCGAGAAATCGGCATTGGAAACGCGCTCCATCAAATCCCGAGCTTTCGGCCCAGCGACGACAAGCACACCGATTTGGTTCGTGAGACGATCGAACCGGACGGAGCCGTCGTCGGGCAGTTTCTTTTTCAGGTAATCGTGGTCGAAGCGCGCCTGCGCGCCCGCCGAAACCAGATAGAACGAATTGTCGGGGTTGCGCAAAATCGTGAACTCGGAACGCACGCCGCCATTGATGTTGAGCGCATGGCAGAGCCCAACACGACCCACGGCCTTGGGCAGCCGGTTGGCCACCAGGTTGTCGAGCCATGCCTCGGCGCCGGGGCCCGATATCTGGCACTTAGCAAACGCCGTCATGTCCAAAAGCCCGACGTTCTCCGCTACATTGCGGCATTCCTCGCCGATGGGCTCAAACCATTTGGAACGGCGGAACGACCAATGATCTTCCTGCGCCATGCCATCGGGCGCGAACCAGTTGGGCCGTTCCCAGCCGAATTTCTGGCCGAACACGGCGCCCATGGCCTTCATGCGGTCATAGCACGGTGCCGTGCGCAGCGGGCGTGCCGCTTCGCGCTCTTCATCGGGGTAATGCACGGAGAAAACGTTTCGGTAGGCTTCTTCGTTTTTCTCGATCAGAAAGCTCTTGGAACAGTAATCGCCAAAGCGCCGCGGGTCGACGCCCAGCATATCGACGCTTGGTGCACCCTCGACAATCCATTCCGCCAATTGCCAACCGGCACCGCCAGCTGCGGTGATGCCGAAACTGTGACCTTCGTTGATCCAGAAATTCGGGAGATCCCAAGCTGGGCCCACAATGGGGCTGCCGTCGGGTGTGTAACAGATGGCACCGTTGTAGACCTCTTTAACGCCAACCTCACCGAATGCCGGCACACGTTTGATGGCGGCCTCAATGTGCGGCTCCAGGCGTTCCAGGTCTTCTTGGAATAGTTCGTACTCGCTATCTGCGGACGGGCCGTCGACGTAGCAGGCCGGTGCACCGTTTTCGTAAGGCCCGAGGATCAAGCCGCCTGCCTCTTCGCGCAGATACCACGACCCGTCCGATTCACGCAAAACGCCCATTTCCGGCAGGCCCTGTTCGTGCCGTGCGACGATATCGGGATGCGGCTCGGTGACGATGAACTGGTGCTGCACCGGAATGACAGGGATATCTAGCCCGACCATTTGGCCGGTTTGGCGCGCGAAGTTGCCCGTGGCGCTGACCACGTGCTCGCACGTAATGTCGCCCTTGTCGGTGGAAACCTTCCATTCGCCGCCTTCGGTGCGGGAGATGCCGGTCACTGTGGTGTAGCGATTAATTTCGGCGCCCATGGCGCGCGCGCCGGCGGCCATGGCCTGCGTCACGTCGGCGGGCTGGATGTAGCCGTCGCGCGGGTGCACGATACCGCCAACAAGACCATCGGTTTGGCACAGCGGCCAAAGATCCTTGATCTCATCGGGTGTGAGGAAATTGACTTCGACGCCGAGCGTCGCCGCGACGCCGGCGTACTGATGGTATTCGTCCATGCGCTCGGCGTTCATGGCGAGACGGATGTTGCCGACTTGCCTGAGCCCTACGTCCTTGCCGGTCTCGGCCTCGAGGGCTTCGTAGAGTTCAACCGAATAGCGGTGCAGTTGACCGACGCTGTAGCTCATGTTGAACAACGGTAGCAGGCCGGCTGCGTGCCATGTCGAGCCGGATGTCAGTTCCTTGCGTTCGACCAGGACACAATCGGTCCAGCCTTTCTTGGCCAAATGGTACAGGGTTGCAACCCCGACCACACCACCGCCAATAACGACCACGCGGGCTTGAGTTTTCATGGGGCTACCTCCAGATACTCGGCGTTATACTCCTATGCTTCGTAGGGCTATCACAAGGGGCGCATTTGTCCCACATCGACGCTTCTTTGGTCATTTCCGCCGCCTCGTGACGGATTTCGGCAAAAACACGGCGTTCGTTGACTATATGATGGTCCGAAACGGGGATATTGGACATAAGTCGAAGTTAACACTCGGGAGTTTTATGTCATGGCCGAAGCATCAAGTCGTTCTCGCCGCGGCGGTCGGGCCGCGCGACGGGCCATGCGTGAAGACAGCGCCAATGCGCCGGTTGCTATGGGCAGCATCAAACGGAACATTCCATATACCGAACTCTGTTCAGCCGAAGGACTCGATATCATCGAGGCCAATGCGCAAACGATTTTGCGAGAAATCGGTATCGACTTCAAAGGAGACCTCGAGGCTCTCGATCTGTGGCGGAACGCGGGCGCTGATGTTGAAGGCGAGCGGGTGCGTTTTCCAGATGGCCTTGTGCGCTCGCTTTTGGCGACAGCGCCGGCCACCTATGTGCAGCATGCCCGCAACCCGGCCCGCAACGTTACCTTCGGCGGCGGCAATGTAATTTTCGCGCCGGTGTACGGCCCGCCGTTCGTGCACGACCTGGACCATGGACGCCGCTACGGCACCATTGCCGATTTCGAAAACCTCGTGCGCCTGGCCTATGTGGCGCCGCATCTCCATCACTCGGGCGGCACGGTTTGCGAGCCGGTGGATATTCCGGTCAATAAACGCCACTTGGATATGGTCTATGCGCACATGCGGCTGTCCGATAAGCCGTTTATGGGGTCGGTGACCGCGCCTGATCGCGCCGCAGACACGGTGGCCATGTGCGAGATTTTGTTTGGTGCCGATTTCGTCGCTGAAAACACCGTTTGCACCAGCTTGATTAACGTCAATTCACCCATGACATTCGACGAAGTGATGCTGGGCGCGCTGAAGACCTATGCGCGCGCTGGGCAGGCGGTGATCATCACCCCGTTCATCATGTCAGGTGCCATGGCGCCGGTCAGTGCCGCCGGTACGCTTGCCCAGGCCTTGGCCGAAGCGATGGCCGGTATGGCGTTCACGCAATTGGTACGGCCCGGTGCGCCGGTGGTGTTCGGCCTGTTTTCGTCGGCGCTGTCCATGCAGTCGGGTGCCCCGACGTTCGGCACGCCGGAGCCCAACTTGGTGCTTTCGGCTGCGGCTCAGTTGGCGAGGCGACTGAAATTGCCGTTTCGTTCCGGCGGCTCGCTTTGCGGCTCGAAACTGCCAGACGCCCAGGCCGCTTATGAGAGCGCCAATTCCTTGATGCCGGCAGTGCTTAGCGGCGTGAACTTTTTACTGCATGGTGCGGGTTGGTTGGAAGGCGGTCTGTCATCGAGCTTCGAGAAGTTCGTTATGGATTGCGATCAATTGGGCATGTCCGCAACGCTGCTCAAGGGCTACGACCTTTCCGAAGAAGGCCAGGCCATGGATGCTATCCGCGAGATTGGCCCCGGGGGGCACTACCTCGGAAGTGCGCACACACAGGCGCATTTCGAAGAAGCGTTCTACCGCTCGACGCTGGCTGACAACAATTCCTTCGAACAATGGGAATCTGACGGCAGCAAGGACATGGCGATCCGGGCCAACGCCAAGTGGAAGCAATGGTTGAACGATTATGTGCAACCGCCGCTCGATGCGTCCATTGACGAAGCCCTGCAGGCGTTTATCGCCAAGCGCAAAGAAGGGATGGAGGATCGGTGGTCGTAGCGATCTTTACGTAAAAGTGACGCCGGCCGTACCGAGCTGATCGATCTCGACCTTGACCTCGCAGGGACCTTCCGGAAACTGCGCCAGGGTCAAGCTGCCTGTTAGAATGAACTCACCTTCTTTGAGGATTTCACCGCGCGCCGCTTTCATGTTGGCAAACCACGCGACTGCTTCCAACGGATGGCCCATAACGTCGGCTCCGACGCCGGCACTTTTTTCTTCGCCATTGATGAAAACGCGTCCGGTCAGGCTTGCCAGATCAATATCGCGCCAAGCATGAGTTTGGTGCCCCAGGACGGCGCCCGCGGCCGAGAAGTCGTCAGCAATCATTGTCGGGATGCCAACAGCCGCCGGGCCTCCCTCGGCGCGGCGGTCGATGATCTCAATGGTCGGCATGACGGCGCTGATGCAATCGACAACGCTGTCGCGGCTATAGGGGGCGTTGTCCGGCGCTAAGTCACGAGCCAGCACGACACCGATCTCACACTCTACGCCGACGCTGAGAAAATCTGCGTAGGGCAATGCCGTGTGCTCGCGGTAAACCTGGACATCGGTGACGGAGCCAGCGCACGGATGGTCGATCCCCATGACCTCTTGCATGACCGGCGTCGTGCAGCCGATCTTGTAGCCGATGCGGCGTTGCTTATCGTCATCCTTCAAGATGCCGTGCAGCACTTCTTGCACCGAATACCCTTCGTCGACCGTGGCCGGCCGACAAGTGTCCGGTAGCTGCGTTAGCGGTGTTTTGGCTAGCCTGGCCGCAGCGATAAGACGCGCAGCCGTCATTTCTCTAGACATGTGAGACCCCTCTCCACACGTCGTACAATGCCACGCCTCATTCCCAATTGGGAGACCGTTTTTCCGCAAAAGCATTCAAACCTTCTTGAGCATCCTCGGTATTGATGATGTTGCAGATTGTCTCAACCGTATTTTCGATGGCGCGGCGGTATTCGAAATCATTGGCACGCATGAAAGCATCGCGGGCCAGTTCCATGATCACCGGCGACATGGATGCATATTTGGCAGCCATCTCCCGGGCCTTGGCCATCACTTGGTCGCGAGGGACCGCGTAGTTGACCAATCCCCGACGTTCGGCCTCCGGCGCGCTCATGGTGTCGCCGGTGAATAGCATCTCAAAAGCCTTATGCCGTCCGATTTGCTTGGGCAGGTGGACGAAGTGCATGGCCGGAATGACCCCAACCACGATTTCAGGGTACGAGATGTCCACATCATCGGCGATGATCAGACAGTCGCACGAGACGGCGAGGGTTACCCCCGCCGCCCGCGCCGGGCCATTGACGGCGGCGATGGTCGGCTTGCCCATGCGGTACTGGGCGTCGTGCATACCGAAATAGAGTTTTTCGAGAAACCGTCTGAGATCCAACCCGGATTTGCCGCGGATCATTTTCAAATCCATACCGGCGCTGAAGGCCTTGTCGCAGGCGCTGGTCAGGATAATGGCGCGCACACCATCATCGCCGCGTGCGCGGGCATAAGCCGCCAGCAGCTCTTCAATCAATTGATGGTTGATAGCGTTGACGGGCTCGCGCGCCAGCGTGATTTCAGCCACCCGGTCGCGGACCTCGTAACGGACGAATTCTGGCTCGCTCATGGGACCTCCTGGGAAACGCCTCGAAATGTTGCCCCAACAATAAGCCTGTTGCCGCCGTCCGCCAATGATCCGATGATATTCTCCCGGGGTGTTTGGTGGAGGAAGGTTGATGACAAAATTGCGCGAGGGTGATCCATGGATGCCGGCGCCCGAATATGGGAAATCGCTGAAAGGCTTGGGAATCAATCTGCTGGTCGAGGATATGGACCGCGCCATTTCGTTCCAAACCGAAGTGCTGGGCGCTGACGTGGTATATGCAGATCCCGATTTTGCCGTGCTCCGCGGCTATGGGGCGGAATGGATGCTGCACGCGGATCACACCTATTCCGACCACCCACTAAAGGGCAGCCTCGGTGGAGAATTGCCGCGCGGCATCGGTGTTGAGCTTCGGCTGCATGGCTGTGACCCCGACACGGCGCAAGAAAAAGCCCGGGCGCGCGGTGAAGTCGTGCTCGCCGGCGCCATGGATAAACCGCACGGCCTCAGGGAAGCCTACCTGATCGATCCCGACGGCTATGTTTGGGTGCCCGATGTGCCACTGCTATCGGATTGACTCGAAGATCAATCGCGCCGAAACCGCAATATCCGATTGTTGTAGGTATCCGCGACCCAGATATCGGGTCCTTTGACATAGACACCTTCGGGCCAGTTTAGCTGTCCGTCGGCATCGCCTTTCTCGCCCGAGCCGA
>JABIPG010000084.1 GCA_018698795.1 Rhodospirillaceae bacterium | reverse complement strand
TGGAAGACGGCATCGCCACCTACGTGTGCGATTTCCTCGACACCGACGACCCCTATCGCTGACGGATATCATCCCGTCATGATGCTGGCCATTCCCTTCCCTCACATCGATCCGATCATCGTCAGTTTCGGCCCGTTCGCGGTGCGTTGGTATGCGCTCGCTTATATTACGGGCCTCGTACTCGGGTGGCGACTGGTGCGGCGATGGGCGGCGAAGCCATCGTTCGATATTGATCCCGAGCGCATCGACGATTTTCTCGTTTGGGCGATCTTGGGCGTTATCCTGGGGGGGCGCATTGGGTATGTGCTGTTCTACAACCTGCCTTACTTCGCCGCCAATCCTGAGAAAATCCTATTCATCTGGCAAGGCGGCATGGCGTTCCATGGTGGTTTCTTGGGTGTTGTGGTTGCCGGTCTGTTGTTTTGCCGCAAACACGGCATCGAGCCCCTGAAGCTGGGCGACTTGTTAGCTTGCGCGGCGCCCATCGGCTTGTTTTTCGGCCGTGTCGCCAATTTCATCAACGGCGAGTTGTTCGGTCGTGTGACCGATGCGCCCTGGGGCGTGGTGTTCCCGCGCGGCGGCCCCGAGCCCCGCCACCCGAGCCAACTCTACGAAGCGGCGCTGGAAGGTCTCGTGCTGTTCGTTATTCTCAACCTGCTTTTCCGGGTTGAGGCTGTACGCGAGAAACGGGGTTTCCTGACCGGTGCTTTCGTAGCCGGCTACGCAATATCGCGGATGATCGTCGAGCTGTTCCGCCAACCCGATGCGCACATCGGGTTTTTGTCTGCGGGCTCGACCATGGGGCAATGGCTGTCGGTGCCAATGCTGGCGGTCGGGCTGTATATGATGGTGCGCGCGCGCCGAACCGCGTGATGTCCGATCTGCTGGATTACTTAAGACGTTGCATCGCTCACGAAGGGCCGATCAGTGTCGCGCAATATATGGAAACCTGCCTAGCGCATCCCGAGCACGGTTACTACATCACCCGTGATCCGCTGGGTGCCATAGGCGATTTCACAACGGCGCCTGAAATTTCCCAAATGTTTGGTGAGTTGATCGGGCTTTGGGCGGCGCAAGTGTGGCAGACGATGGGGGCGCCCGGTTCCGTCAGTTGGATTGAGTTGGGTCCAGGCCGAGGCACGCTGAGCGCCGATGCGCTGCGTGCCATGTCGGGCGTGCCGGGCCTAAAACAAAGGATTGAGGTTCATCTGGTGGAAACCAGCCCGGTGCTGCGTCAGTGCCAAACGGCAGCATTGCAAAGCTGGGCGCCCACTTGGCACGACAGCATCGATACCTTGCCGGGTGGCCCCGCGATCATCATCGCGAACGAATTTTTCGACGCCCTGCCGATCCGCCAATTGGTACGTGCGGGCGCGGAATGGCGAGAACGTACGGTGGAGCTATCCGACTCTGGTGAGCTGGTGTTTGGCCAGACACCGGCATTGGGGATCGCGCCCGTGTTGCCGGCTGGTCTTTCCAATGTCAAAGACGGCGACATCGTCGAGGTGTCGCTCGCCGCGATGGGAGTCGTCCGCACTTTGACCGACCGTTTGCGCGATCAAGGCGGCGCTGCGTTGATTATCGATTACGGCCACGGCGCCAGTGCGCCCGGGGATACTCTGCAGGCCGTGAAAGGCCATGCCTTTCACGATGTGTTGCAAGATCCAGGCTCGGCAGATTTGACGGCGCATGTAGATTTTGCCCAATTGGCCGTGACCGCTCGAAAGGCCGCCGGTGTTGTCTATGGGCCGTTAACCCAGGGGGCTTTTCTCCGCGCGCTCGGGATCGAGTTGCGCGCCGAACAGCTTCGGGCGAAGGCCAATCTCGAGCAATCCATCGCCATTGACAGCGCGCTTGAGCGATTGACGGCGGGCGATGCCATGGGCCGACTTTTCAAGGTAATGGCGATCACCGCGCCCGGATTGTCCGCGCCTGCCGGCTTCGAAAATTTGCATTCATCTGATGACAGTACATAATCTGGCCATGATTCGTGCTGCCAATCTCCAGGCTTCCGCCCGTATCCGCCATGGATTTATGACCCGCCAAGGCGGCGTCAGTGGTGATGTGTTTTCGTCTCTCAATTGCGGTTACGGCTCGGGTGATGCAGAGACCAATGTGCGCGCCAATCGGGAGCATGCGGCAACGGCGCTTGGGCTCAATGCCGAGAATTTAGCCTCTCTCTATCAGGTGCATTCCGCCGACGTGGTTGAAGTCACCGACGTTTGGCCCATCGACCAACGCCCGCAAGCCGACGCCATGGTGACGTGTAAGCCAGGAATCGGGCTGGGAATCCTGACCGCTGACTGTGTGCCGGTCTTGTTTGCCGATGCCGAGGAAAAGGTCATTGGTGCCGCGCACGCGGGCTGGAAGGGCGCTTTGGCCGGTGTCGTCGAAGCGACGATTGCCGCCATGGAAAGGCTGGGGGCTGAACGGCGCAGCATCAAGGCCGCCGTCGGACCGTGCATTCGCCAAGCGTCCTACGAGGTGGGGCCGGAACTACGCCAGGCGTTTACCGATCAAGACCCAGGCCATGCGCGCTATTTCGGCGCGTCCGAACGTGTCGGCCATTTCATGTTCGATCTGGCGGGCTATGTTTGCGATGCGGTGACGGCATCGGACGCCGTGGTTGAGGATGTCGGATTGGACACGTATGCCGACGAAGAAAGATTTTTCAGCTATCGCCGCGCCACTCATCGCCAAGAATCCGACTATGGGCGCGGCATATCGATCATCAGTTTGGAGGAGGACTGAATGGCGCTGCATTTCACCGAGAACGAATTGGCCGAGCGCCGACGCCGCACCTGCGAAGGCATGGCCGACGATGGGCTTGATGGTCTGCTGATATTTCGCCAAGAAAGCATGTTCTATCTGACAGGCTACGACACTTTTGGGTATGTGTTTTTCCAGTGCCTGTATCTGGGCGCGGACGGCACCATGACATTACTGACCCGAGCACCCGATCTTCGCCAAGCGCGCCATACGTCGGTCATCGATGATGTCCGGGTCTGGGTCGATCATCCCGATACGCAACCGGCGGCGGATTTGCGCGCGATACTCGAAGAACACGGATGCAGTGGAAAACGCCTGGGTGTGGAGTGGGAGAGCTATGGCCTGACGGCACGCAACGGCATGCGCCTCAGCCACGCCCTTGAAGGCTTCTGTGACTTGGCCGATGCATCTGAGATGATCAGCAAACGGCGTCTGGTGAAAAGCCCGGCCGAGATCGCGTTTGTGCGCCGTGCCGCTGAATTGGCCGACGATGCCTATGATGCAGCGGTCGAATTGACCGGTCCCGGCGCCTTCGACGGCGATATCTTGGCGGCCATGCAAGGGGCGGTGTTTAAGGGTGGTGGCGACTATCCCGGCAACGAGTTCGTTGTCGGCTCTGGCGACGATGCGTTGCTCTGCCGATATTTTTCGGGCCGCCGGGACATAGACCCGCAAGATCAGTTGACCTTGGAATGGGCCGGCGCTTACCGCCACTACCATGCGGCGATGATGCGGACTTTCGTTGTCGGCCAAGTGCCGGACCGCCAGCGGCAATTGTATGATGCATGCCGCGAAGCTTTGGCCGCGGTGGAAGATGCCGTCAGGCCCGGCAACACTTTCGGCGAAGCCTTCGACGCTCATGCCCGCGTTGTCGATGCCGTGGGCCTGTCCGAGCACAGGTTGAATGCCTGCGGCTACAGTCTAGGCACCACGTTCGCGCCCAATTGGATGGACTGGCCGATGTTGCATCACGCCAATCCGGTTGAATTTCAACCCGATATGGTGGTGTTTTGTCATATGATTATTTTCGATTCGCATGCCGGGCTCGGCATGAGCCTGGGTGAAACCGTACGTGTCACCGACGGGGCATGTGAGCGGTTATCGCGCTCACCGTGGGATTTGGTGGTAAAGTAAACGCCGAAAACAATGGAGCCGGCATGCCGTATCTGTTTTTGTTCGGATTATTTCTGCTGTTCTGTGCGCTGGCGACTTGCGCCATGGTATGATCGGGCTGATGACGGTGCGCAGGCTAATTTCGGTCGTTGTGATTTGCTTGAGTGTGGCGAGCGTGCTCGGCGGTTGCGGGCCGTTGCCGAAACCCTTCAAGCGCCCGGACGCACCACCCGATTCGTTAACGCGAGCCACGGGAGGCCACGGCGTTCGCGTGGAACTGCCCAGTGGCACCACAGAGCCCATGGCCAAACTGATTGCCGAAGCGGTAATCAAGGAATTGGCGGCGCGCGAAATCCCCGCCAATATCGGATTGCAGGGAAAGTTGCGCTACGCCTTGCGGGGAACGGTCACGCCGGGTGTCGATGGTTCGCCGGCGCGTATTCAATGGCAAATGACTGAAAAGCAGGGCGAACCCTTTTATTCTTTTGTTTACGACGTTTCGGGAACGCAGTGGGAATGGGAATGGGGGTCGCCCAAAATTATCCAGCGCATCGGCGAACAGACTGCAGAGCTCGTTGCCGGCGCCGTTGAGCCCGAAGATAAAACGTTGGAGCCAGTGCAAGCTGCGGCTCGAGGCGTTTGGGTCAAACCGATCCGGGGTGCGCCCGGCGATGGTGATATATCCCTTACCCGCGCCATGCGGTTCGCGCTGATGGGCGCCAATGTGGCGGTGACATCCGAGCCGGCGGCGGCGCGTCATCACCTGCAAGGCGAGGTCCGCGTCGGATTGCCGAAAGAGAACGCGCAGTCGGTGGTGATTCGCTGGACCGTCAATTACCCCGATGGCGGCATTGCCGGCAGTGCGGTGCAGCGCAACGTAGTGCCGGCGGGAACCTTCGATGGTCGTTGGGGCGAATCGGCTTCGATCATTGCCGCGGCAGCATTGGGCGGGGTCAAAGATGTCTTGATCCGAGCGGAAGAGACGGTCCGCGTACGGTTATCGGGCGGCACCCCGCCATTGCGTACCGATATTCCCCAAGAACAGGGAAAACCCACGCTGCCACCGCCCGAACTTTCGCCGGAACCGGAATTGCCGTCGCCCCGGAAACCTTAATCGCGGCGTTGCCATATTGGTGTGCCGGGTTTTCGATGATATTTCTGCGACAGGCTGTTACATTCGCTTAGGTCAGATCAGGGAAATGCATGAACCCATGAAGGCTGGGGGCGAAAAGACGAATACAGCGGCGCGTCGGCGCAGGTTGATGCTGGCCATGTGCACCATTGTGGTAGCATGGACGCTGACGGCTTGCGAGACGGCGAGCGTGCCGGCCAAGGCCAGGATGGACGATGCCGCCATGGCCGAAGCCAAAGCCGCGCCCTTGAGCCAGTCGAACAATGTTATTCACGTATTGCCCGTGGAAGGCTTGGACAACCCGCTCCGGCTGGTGTTGGCGGATGCCGTCGCCGCGTCGCTACGCGATACGGAGCGACCCGCGGTACTTTCTGAGATCGCCAACAATCAGGGGCCGTCGATTTTGGCCGCGATTGAGAATGTCCGCGAGCGAGGGTCGGTGGTTTGGGTGAGTAGTGTGTGGAAGTTGCGTGCGCCTTACGGAACCATCGTTGCCGAACGGAAACGCGAAATGGTTATCGACAAGACACTCTGGCAGCGCACTTCAGTGGAAACCGTCAATCTGATTATCGACGACGCCATGCCGGCGGTGAGCGACATGGTGCGGGATTTTGTTGGTCCTGCACACCTCGCCGATTCTGAAGCGTCCGAAGCCAACTGGCCGTCCAACACCGTCGGTTCGGAAACTGCCGCAACCCCAATTCTAGGCCGGGGCACATCGCCTTCAACTCTGCCGCCCGAAGTTGGCGCGCCCGCACCCCCGGCGCCATTGGATAACATGGTGTTTGATCTGCCGGCGACGATGGAAACCGATGCCGAAACCGTTCCCCGGCCGGCCCGGCAATCATCCGTTGCGGGCGCCGCGTCATCTTCGGCCCCTGGCGTGTCGCCAGTACCGGCTGTTCCGGCAAGCCGTCCGCCAATGGTTTTGGCGCCACGCGACGAGATCGCGCAACAGACAGGTCTCACGGCTGAGGAAATGACCGTGAAACCGTTAGAGGAAACGCCGGCCAGGGGTATGCCTGCCAAAGAAATGCCGTCGGAACCCATGCCCCTGAGCGCGCCGCCACCTCCGAAAACAATGGCCGGGATCGATCCCCCAACCGGAGACACCCCGGTGCGCTGGGGCAAGCCGTCATTTCTGATCCGGACCGTTCGAGGCGCTCCTGGTGATGGCAACAGGGCGTTGGTTTTGGCCATTACGACGGCGCTTCGAGGCAAGGACCTGACGGTGACTGAAGACCCGCGCCAAGCTGGGTATGAGGTCGTCGGAAGTGTCGATGTGGGGCCGCCGGTGAACGGTCGCCAACGCGCGCGGATTACCTGGGCGGTCAACACCATGGGCGGTGAAGAGATCGGCAAAGCTGTACAGGAGAACGTTGTTGCGGCCGGCAGCCTTGGCGGATCATGGGGGCGGGTGGCGGTGCTGGTGTCATCAGCGGCAGCCAATGGCATTCATCAGTTATTTGAGTCCCCGCGCCCCAAATATACACCCGTAGGCGAAGTCCCGGATTTCCCAAAAATCCCGAAATTGCCGCGCGTGCCGGGTCGGGCGCTGCCTCCGCCAAGCTAAACAGAGGAAAACGCGTCATCGCGTCATTTACACAGGCCCGGCAGGTTGGTAGATTTCCGGCCATCCTGATCTGGGGAAAATATTGGGATACACGCAGGGTACAAAGAGCCGGCCAAAACGAGAACCTCGTCTTTAGCAACCAAACCGGACATTCGGATCATCATGAAGATTATCGCTTGCAACTCGAACCGGCCGCTCGCGGAAGCCATTTCCGCTTATGTTAACCTGCCACTGACCAAAGCCAGTGTCCGACGATTTTCCGATATGGAAGTATTTGTCGAAATCGAGGAGAACGTCCGTGGCGAAGATGTGTTCGTGGTGCAATCCACCTCGTACCCCGCCAACGACAACCTGATGGAATTGCTTGTCACATTAGATGCATTGCGACGCGGCTCTGCCAGGCGGATCACTGCCGTGATCCCTTACTTCGGCTACGCCCGCCAAGATCGTAAATCCGGCCCGCGCACGCCGATTTCCGCCAAGTTGGTGGCCAACCTGATCACAGAGGCCGGTGCCGATAGGGTGCTGACTATGGACCTGCATGCCGGTCAAATTCAGGGTTTCTTCGATATCCCGACGGATAACCTGTTCGCCGCTCCCGTCATGCGCAAAGATATCGAACAGCGCCATGAAGGCGATGAATTGGTTATTGTCTCGCCCGATGTCGGCGGTGTGGTGCGGGCACGCGGGTTGGCCAAGCGATTGAACGCCGATCTTGCGATTATCGATAAACGTCGCGAGAAAGCCGGTGTTTCGGAAGTTATGAATATCATTGGCGAGGTCGATGGTCGGGCCTGTATTTTGATTGATGACATCGTCGATTCAGCCGGGACGCTGTGCAACGCCGCCGTCGCCCTGAGTGCAGCCGGCGCGGCATCGGTTTCCGCCTATGTGACGCATGGTGTTTTGTCGGGTGGTGCGGTGGCACGGGTGACGTCGTCACCCATGCAGCGGTTGATGATTACCGACAGCATCATGGCTACTGAAGCCGTGCGGGTGTCGCACAATATCGAACAGTTGACCATTGCGCCCCTGATCGCCGAAGCGATCCAGCGCATCAGCGACGAATCGTCTGTTTCCAGCCTGTTTGATTGATTGACTGTCGCTCCAAAGGGACGTTGACCATTGCTCTGTTGGGGGCTATGAATGCGCCTCTTTTGCGCACGGGGGTCCGTGCGCGCCGGGAGCGGCACCCCTGGAGGCCGCCCCATCATTAAAAAATAGGAGTTGGAAATGGCCAACATTTTGAATTTCCCCGCCGAAACGCGGGATCGGGCAGGTAAGGGGGCAGCCCGTGCAGCACGCCGCGAGGGTCGTGTGCCGGGTGTCATCTATGGCAATAAACAAGATCCGGTGATGATCACCGTCGATCCCGTCGAACTGTACAAGCAGGTGTCTACGCCGGGCTTTTTTGGCCGCGTGTATGAGATTGAGATCGACGGTAAGGGACACCGCGTTCTGCCCCGTGATTTGCAACTCGACCCGGTCACTGACCGGCCGATCCATGTGGATTTCATGCGCTTCAGTGCGTCCACGCGGGTTAACGTTGAGGTCACCGTGCACTTCCTCAACGAAGAAGAGTGCCCGGGCATCCGCCAAGGCGGTGTGCTCAATGTCGTGCGTCACGCTGTTGAACTGCTTTGCGCGCCCGATAACATTCCGGAAATCCTGGAAGCGGATCTGACCGGTTTGGAAATCGGCGACAGCATCCACATCAGCGCCATTTCACTGCCTGACGGCGTCGAGCCCACGGTTACTGACCGTGACTTCACGGTTGCCACCATTGCCGCGCCGACCATCGTTGAAGAGGTCGAGGAAGAAGGCGAAGAAGGCATCGAAGGTGAAGAGGGAGCGGAAGCCGCGGAAGACGGCGGCGACGCAGAAGAAGGCGGCGAACAGGAAGACTGATCGCCGTCGGCGCGACGGACCGCCGGATAGAGGATGTCGGACATGCTACTTGTCGTCGGCCTCGGCAATCCCGGTTCGGAGTATGCCGACAACCGCCACAACATCGGATTTATGGCCGTGGACGCGATTCAACGCGCCCACGGCTTTTCCGCGTTTCGAAAGAGCAAGTTCCACGGGGAGCTGGCGGACGGCACGATCGGCGGCCAAAAAATTCTGTTGTTGAAGCCCACCACATATATGAACGAATCGGGCCGTGCCGTGCAGGCCGCCATGACGTTTTACAAAGTCGCACCCGAGGATGTGCTGGTGTTCCACGACGAGCTTGATCTTGTTGGCGGCAAGGTGCGGGTCAAGCGCGGCGGTGGCCATGCCGGCCACAATGGCCTGCGATCTATTCATGCGCACGTCGGCAATGCATACGCTCGGGTGCGTTTGGGCATCGGCCATCCGGGTGACAAGGACCGCGTTATCGGCCACGTTTTGAAGGATTTCTCCAAAGCGGAGATGGTCTGGGTGGATAAATTGGTGGACGCGGTGGGCGAGAATTTCTCACGTCTGGCCAAGGGCGATGAGGGTGGTTTCATGAGCAAGGTCGCAGCCGCCGTGGCGCCCCCGAAAGAAGACAAGAATAAAGAAGAGGATACCTGATGGGCTTCAACTGTGGCATCGTCGGCCTACCGAATGTCGGCAAATCGACATTGTTCAATGCGTTAACGCAAACTGCGGCGGCGGAGGCAGCGAACTTTCCGTTCTGCACCATCGAACCCAACTCGGGCCGAGTTGCGGTGCCTGATGCGCGTCTCGATCAAATCTCTTCGATCACCGGATCGGCGGCGACCATTCCGACCTACCTGGAGTTTGTCGACATTGCCGGGTTAGTGCGCGGTGCATCGAAGGGCGAAGGCTTGGGCAATCAGTTTTTGGCCAACATCCGGGAAGTGGATGCCATCGTCCATGTGCTCAGATGTTTCGAAGACGACAACATCACTCATGTTGAAGCCACCATTGATCCCGTGCGTGACGCTGAAACCGTGGAAACGGAGCTGATGCTGGCCGATCTCGATAGCCTGGAAAAGCGCGTTGATCCGCTGACCAAGAAAGTGCGCGGCAACGACAAGGACGCGGTGGCGACGCTAAAACTTGTGGAACGCTGCTTGGATCTGCTGCGTGACGGTCAGCCGGCGCGCAAGCTCGATGTCCATGACGACGAAATCAAAGCCTTTCGCATGCTGCAATTGTTGACCGCAAAACCGGTGCTTTATGCCTGCAATGTGGATGAAGGATCGGCCGCAGATGGAAATGCGTTTTCCGAGAAAGTCGCCGTCATGGCGGCCGAGCAGGGCGCCGATGTGGTGGTGATTTCGGCTGAGATCGAGGAAGAAATCGCGCAGCTAACGGACACAGAAGAGCGAATCGAGTTTCTGGAAACCTTGGGCCTGCATGAAACCGGGTTGGCTCGGATTATCCGTGCGGGCTATCACCTGCTGCACTTGATCACCTTCTTTACATCGGGCCCGAAAGAAACCCGTGCGTGGACAGTGCCGAAGGGGGCCAAAGCGCCACAGGCTGCGGGCGTGATCCATACAGATTTCGAGAAAGGTTTCATCAAGGCAGAAACCATTGCGATGGATGATTACGTCGCGCTCGGTGGGGAACAAGGCGCCAAGGATGCCGGTAAAATGCGCCAAGAAGGAAAAGAGTATCTGGTCCACGACGGTGACATTTTGCTGTTCCGCTTTAACGTTTAGCTGAACACCAAAGGCGCCAGCGCCGTTATTATCAAGCTGATTAGCACGACCGCGATTACGTTGAGCATTAGCCCGGCGCGGGCCATTTGTTGAATGGTCACATTTCCCGTGCCAAAGACGATTGCGTTGGGCGGCGTCGCCACCGGCATCATGAAGGCGCAACTGGCCGACAAGGCTACGGCTGCGGTCAGCAGCAGCGGGTCCAGCCCCGGTGGCGCGACCGAAGCCGCGACGGGCAGGAACACCGCTGTCGTTGCCGTATTTGATGTGATCTCCGTCAGGAACACGATCAACAGCGCGACAATGCCCACCGCAGCCAGCACCGGCCAATTCTCGCCGCCCGACAGAGCGCCGCCGATCCATTTGGCGAGGCCGCTGGACTGAATGGCGGCCGCGAGAGCCAAGCCGCCACCGAACAAGATTAACACCCCCCAAGGAAGCTTCAGTGCCTGCTCCCAGGTCATCAAACGTTCGGTTTTAGATGCGGCGCCCGCTGGCAGGATGAACAACGCAAGCGCCGCCCCGATGGCAATGCCAGCGTCCGACAAAGCCAGGTCGGGCAGCAATGAGCCAAGTGGCGCGCGCAACACCCACAACAACGCCGCCGTGACGAATACAAAAGCGACACGGCGCTCCGGCGTTGTCATTTTGCCCATGCCGGCAAGCTCTCCGGCGATGACCGCTGCGGCACCTTGGATCGGCGCACGACCGAGCGGATAGACTACGCTCACCAGCATCCACCATGCGATGGGCAGCATCAGGGCCACCAGCGGCAGAGCGAAAACCATCCATTGCCCGAACCCAATAGCGCGGCCATGCGCATCGGCCATATAGGCGGCTAACAGCGCATTGGGCGGCGTGCCGATCAATGTGCCGACACCGCCAATGCTGGCTGCGTAGGCAATGCCCAGCATCAGCGCGGTGCGGAAATGGCGGTCCTCTTTTTCGTCCATGTGCGCGACCTTGTCGTCGTGTAGCAATGCAAGCACGGACATCGCAATTGGGATCATCATCACCGTGGTCGCGGTGTTGGAAATCCACATGCTCAAGCCTGCCGTGGCTAGCATAAAGCCTGCCACCAGCATGGCTGGGCGCGTGCCGAACAGCACTAAAACTTTGAGTGCAATGCGCCGGTGCAGATGCCAGCGCTCCAGCGCCAGCGCAATGATGAAGCCGCCCATAAACAGGAAAATCAGCGGGTGCGCGTAGCTGGCGGCTACCTTTTTGATTGGCAAGACATCCAGTAACGGCAGCAACAAGATCGGTAGCAAAGCCGTCACGGGCACGGGAATGGCTTCGCTCAGCCACCACACGGCCATCAACACCGCGACACCCGCAACCCGCCAGCCGGTCTCCGTCAGGCCATCGGGTGGCGGCGCGAATAACAAGCCGGCAAACAGCAATGCACCGATGACAACGGCCTGCAGCTTGCGGCCATTGGCGTTTTCATGAGTTTGATCCGCCGCTGCCACGATCAGGGCCAGGCCGTGTCCGGCGGCAGCGACATGAGAATGGCATCCGTATTACCTCCGGTCTTGAGGCCGAATAACGTGCCGCGATCATAAAGCAGGTTGAATTCCACATAGCGCCCGCGCTTGACGCGTTGCGCCTGGCGCTGCTCGTCGGTCCAGGCTAGATCCATTTTGGCGCGCGCCAATGCGGGGTATGCGTGTAAGAAAGCGCGACCGACATCCTGGGTGAAGGCGAAATCCGTCTCCCAATCGCCAGTGTCGACGTTGTCGTAAAAAATGCCGCCAACGCCACGCGGTTCGTTCCTGTGCGGCAGGAAAAAATATTCATCGCACCATTTCTTGAATTTCGGATAATAAGCGGGGTCATGGGCGTCACAGGCGTCCCTGTATGCCTTATGAAAACGTGCCGTCTCTTCTTCTTCAGGAAATACCGGTGTCAGGTCGCCGCCACCGCCAAACCAACCACGTGTGGTTACGATCATTCGGGTGTTCATGTGCGCTGCCGGCACCAGTGGCGAGCGCGGATGGATAACCACCGAAATGCCCGATGCCCAAAAGCGCGGATCTTCGGCGGCGCCCGGGATGCGAGCCCGGAACTCGTCTGAAAATTCGCCATGCACGGTCGAAACATTGACGCCCGCTTTCTCGAATACGCGACCACGCAGAACCGACATAACGCCGCCGCCGCCGTGCCCTTCGGCACCGTCGGATGGAGGTCTCTGCCAGGCTTTGCGCTCAAACCGGCCAGGTGCACCATCGCTGGACGGGTTGGGGCCTTGGACATCGTCCTCAATGGTCTCCAGCGCCGCGCACAGATCATCGCGCAGCTTTTCGAACCACGCACAAGCTCGAGCCTTGTGTTCGTCACCGTAAGTGTCGGTCATGGGTGCCTCATTCATGGATGCATCGTTATTCGTTGGGAAACGCTGCCAACTGGCGAAGCGCTTCGCCCAGCACCATGGCGGCACTGACGGCCAGATTCAAGGACCGCATGCCGGGTGCCATGGGAATCAGCAATCTGGCGTCTGCGGCCTCGTGGACGTCTTCGGGAACACCTGATGACTCGCGACCACAGATCAATATGTCGCCTGGCTGGAACGCGAAGGTTGTATAGGGTACGGCTGCCTTTGTCGTCAGCAGAACCCGGCGACACCCATCGTAGGACCGCTGGAACGCGGTCCAATCGTCGTGTTCGCTCAGTCGGACATGATCAAGATAATCCATGCCCGCGCGGCGCGACTTGGCGCTGCCCAAGGCAAAGCCCGCCGGCCCTACAATCTCCGCCTGGACGCCCAGACATGCACAGGTGCGTAACACTGCCGCCGTATTTTGCGGAATATCGGGCTCAAAAAGAGCCAAGCGTAGGGCGTGAGCAGTGGTTGGATGCATCGATCCCGGATCTCATTTCTGTCAGCGGGCATGGAAGATTGAAAGTGCCGTCGTGGCGATAATTGTCAAGCCGGGCTTGGGAGCGATGCGCGAGTTTACATGAAAATGCCTGCTCCCTCCGGCTTTTGCTGGCGCGGCGAGAAAAACGACGGGATAAAATGCGATTAGCATCGGATGTATTTCAACCTATTGAAATAACGAAAGAAAATGATTTGTTGATTTGATGTTTCAGCGCAAAAAATACGGCTTTAAGGTGAAAAGAAACAAAGTCGCGGTCAAAACGGTGGTTTTAATTGTTCTAATTCTCGAAGTTCTGGCCTTAAACTTAGTTCAAAGGTTGGTCATTTTCGGGATTATTAATCCCGCTGACGTCGAACGGGAATTTAAGTGCTTGTGGGGGGGGGGCGGTTACTATTCATGCGAGAATGAACTCGTGATGCCATTTGATAAAATCGTATTCGTTTAAATATTTGTGATCCTTGGTTGTTGGGCCCTCGGGCAGGAGGAATTGGAACATGAGGTATCTGGTGCGGTACGATGCGGATGACAGCAAATGGCTGGTTATCGATTCGTTGTCGGCGGGACAAACAGTCGGCTGTCATGATCAAAAACCCAGAGCCCTAACCCAAGCAAAAAGTGAAGAGCGCCTGTGGCATCGGTTCGGTGCCGTCGACCGGGTGTTTCATGCAGCCTGCCAAATGGCGCTCGGGCGTCGAAGGATGGCAGACCCACTGGCAGACCCGAGTGCGGAGTTCACGTGATGGAAGCCTACGACATCCGTCATATCAACGTCTTGATCGTCGAAGACAACCGCCACATGCGGTTCTTGCTCAAAACCATCCTGCAAGGCCTCGGCATCAAGTCTGTGGAAGAGGCCGAAGACGGTTCTGACGCTCTGAAATTGCTGCAGACGTTTCCGGCCGACTTGATCGTTACTGACTGGTTGATGGAGCCCTTGGACGGCATTGATCTGATCCGTATGATTCGTACCGGCTCCGACACACAGGACGCTTTCATTCCAATCATCATGCTGACCGGATATACGGAGGTGGCGCGCGTGCAAGAAGCGCGTGACGCTGGCGTTACGGAGTTTTTAGCTAAGCCAATCTCCTCTTTGGCACTCTACCACCGCATGGTGCAGATCATTGAAAAGCCTCGTTATTTCATTCAAGGGGGGCGCTATACCGGCCCCGACCGGCGTCGGAGGGAAGCGAATTTCAAGGGAGAAGACAAACGTTCTGTTGCCCGTGAGTCAGAGTTGCCCAAGCCCCGTATCCCGATGCCAATTCAGCGGGTTCAACCCGCGCCCGAACCGACGGGTTCGGCGCGGTTGTTCATGAACTAGCGCTATCGCCGGAGCCGTCGCGTGACCAAGCGAGCCAACAGGCAATCGGTGAAAATCGTGGCGCCCAAACATGCCATTGGTGACAAGGTTCGGGTTGGCGGCGAGCATGCGGTGACCACAGCACTACTCGACAAAGTCGATCGCGATATCGTTGCCAACTTGGGATCTCAGTATCTTGAATGGGTGAGCGACGATTTGCGAAAACTGGAAGCCGCGTTGGCCGAATTGCACAGCGGTGACGACATTGAATCGTCATCAATGCGCAGATTTCGTGCCGTTCTGCACGAGATCCGCGGCATGGGCGGTACATTTGGTTTTCAATTGGTCTCTACGATTGCCGATCAGATGCATCGCATGGTTCACAAATTCGATGCGATAGACGCGGCGCGGATTGATGCCCTTACCGTACATACGGATGCGCTCAAGTTGGTGGTGTCTGAAAATCTGCGTGAAGATGGCGGAGCGCGTGGCCGAGAGGTGCTGCGCGGACTGCAAAAGGTTTATGAGAAATACGTCTAAGCGCCTTTCAAAACAACGCAATTTCACAGGAAAAGCGCGTCAAACAGCTTGAAACGCCGCCATGATCAGTTATACCTGTCGCGCGGCCCGAATACCTGCGCCAGACGCAGGCTCTTGGGCCGGATGGGGTCTATAGAGAGGGCTTTCCCAAATGAGTGATACCGCCAATCCGGCCGAAGGGGCCGAGGTCGACGAAAAATCGCGACGAGACTTTTTGTTTGCGACCACCACGGCCGTCGGCGCCGTAGGCGCGGCGCTTGCCGCTTGGCCGTTCATCCACCAGATGAACCCGGCCGCCGATACTCTGGCGCTTTCGTCGACGGAAGTGGACTTAGAGCCGATCGAAGAGGGCATGAGCATCACCGTCGTGTGGCGAGGCAAACCGGTATTCATTCGCCATCGCACCGCCGACGAGATCAAATCAGCCATGGCTGATGACGGGGCGGCGTTGCCGCACGCCGAAAAAGACGCAGACCGTGTGCAGAAGCCGAAATGGCTGGTCATGGTCGGTGTCTGCACGCACTTGGGCTGCATTCCGCTCGGCAACAAGTCGGGTGAGGCGAAGGGCGATTTCGGTGGCTGGTTCTGCCCCTGTCACGGCTCGCATTACGATACCTCGGGCCGCATCCGCAAGGGTCCGGCGCCGCTCAACCTGCCGGTGCCTGAGTACACGTTCCTCAGCGACACGCGCGTCAAGATCGGGTAAGGGGACGGATTATGAGTTCACATTCAACGAGACAATTCAAAAGCCCGCTGGTCAACTGGATCGAATACCGCTTGCCGGTCTTCAGTTTCCTGGACAATTCACTGGGCACCAATTACCCGACGCCGAAAAACCTGAACTACTGGTGGAATTTCGGTTCGCTGGCAGGCATTATTTTGGGTGTTATGCTGGTCACCGGCATCGTACTGGCCATGCATTATACGGCGCACGTGGATATGGCGTTTGACTCGGTCGAACGCATCATGCGCGACGTCAATTACGGTTGGCTAATTCGCTACATTCACGTCAACGGCGGCTCGATGTTCTTTATCGTCGTCTATATCCATATGTTCCGCGGCCTCTATTACGGCTCTTATCAAGCGCCGCGCGAGATTTTGTGGATGATCGGCGTGTTTATCCTGTTGGCCATGATGGCCACCGCGTTCATGGGCTATGTGCTGCCTTGGGGCCAAATGAGCTTCTGGGGCGCCACCGTGATCACCAACCTGTTCTCGGCCATTCCGATTGTCGGCGACAGCATCGTGACATTGCTGTGGGGCGGGTTCTCGGTCGACAACCCGACACTGAACCGCT
Organism: Rhodospirillaceae bacterium; assembly: GCA_018698795.1. Taxonomy (GTDB): domain Bacteria; phylum Pseudomonadota; class Alphaproteobacteria; order Rhodospirillales; family Casp-alpha2; genus TMED8. Next base: position 1,697 of record JABIPG010000084.1, on the reverse strand, counting down.
TCTTCTCGCTGCACTACCTGCTGCCGTTCGTGATTGTCGGTCTGGTGATCGTCCACATCTGGGCGTTGCACGTGCACGGGTCGAACAACCCCATCGGCATTGAGACCAAGTCGGACCAGGACACCATCGGTTTCCACCCGTACTATACGGTCAAGGATCTGTTCGGGTTGGGCGTGTTCTTCATCTTCTTCGCCTTCTTCGTGTTCTACGCGCCGAACTTCTTCGGTGAGCCGGACAACTATATCGAAGCGAACCCACTGGTGACGCCGCCGCACATCGTACCGGAATGGTACTTCCTGCCGTTCTACGCCATCCTGCGCGCCTTCACCGCAGACTTCTTCGTGTTTCAGATTTTCTCCCTGGGTGGGCTCATCATGTCCGCTAAGCTGATGGGTGTGCTGGCGATGTTTGCGTCCATCTTGTTGCTGTTGTTCATGCCGTGGCTGGATGGCTCCAAGGTCAAGAGCTCTCGGTTCCGACCTATCTACGCCATGTTCTTCTGGCTGTTCTTCATCGACTGCTTGGTGCTTGGCGTGGTCGGCGGCAAGCCCGCCGAAGGGGTCTGGATTTATATCGGTCAGTTTACCACCACGTATTACTTCGCCCATCTGGTGATCATCATCCCGCTGGTCAGTCGCCTGGAGCGCCCCAAGGCGCCGCCGGAAAGCATCAGTGCGGCTGTGACCGCCAAGGCACAGGGTTGAGGAGGAGATCATGGGAAATAACATGAAAACGCTCATGACATCCGCCGTTGCCGGCTTTGCGCTGGTTGGCTTGGTATTCTCGGTGCCCAGCGCGAATGCTGCTGGCAATGCGCCGAAGCCGCCGAAGCAGGAATGGTCGTTCTCGGGGCTGTTTGGTACGTTCGAGCGCGGTGCTGCGCAGCGTGGCTTCCAGGTCTACCGTGAGGTCTGCGCCGGCTGTCATTCGGTGCGCCAGATCGATTTCCGCCACTTGGCTGGCATCGGCTATGACGAAGAACAGATCAAGGCCTTCGCCGCAGAAGCGGAAGTGACGGACGGTCCCAACGACGAAGGTGAAATGTTCGAGCGTCCGGGCACGCCCGCCGACGCTTTGCCGAAACCGTTTGCCAACGATAACGCGGCTGCGGCCTCCAACAATGGCAAGGTGCCGCCGGATCTGTCGCTGATGGTCAAGGCCCGCATCGGCGGCGCCGACTACGTCTATGCGCTGTTGACCGGTTACACGGATGCGCCTTCGGGCTTCGAGATTTCTGAAGACGGCAACTACAACACCTACTTCCCGGGCCATGTCATCGCCATGGCTGCGCCGATCAGCGATGAAGGTGTCGAATATCAGGATGGCACCAAGGCTACCGTCGCCCAACAGGCGAAAGACGTGGTGACCTTCCTGGCCTGGACGGCCGAGCCCGAGCTCGAAGCACGCAAGTCCATGGGGCTTAAAGTGCTGCTGTTCCTGATCGTGCTTACGGGCCTGTTATTCCGGGTTAAGAAAGTGGTCTGGAAAGACGTGCACTGATCGCACACGGAAACCAATCTATGTGACAAACGGCCCCATTTCGGTGGGGCCGTTTTTCGTTCCGGCTATCGCAGCGAGGCCTCGATATTACCGCCGTCGACAGTGATCGTTGCCGCCGTGGTGGCATCGGCTTTAGCGAGATCGACAAAAGCTTGCGCCACGTCTTTCGCTGTCACTTCACGGCCAAGCAGATTGCC
>JABIPG010000224.1 GCA_018698795.1 Rhodospirillaceae bacterium | reverse complement strand
CTCGGTAATGCCGTCGGCCATGCCAACCGTCACATCCAACGGTATCGGCGCGCCATCTTCCAAGCCGCTCGCATCGGCTGTGGAAATCTCGGGATTGTCGGCCACGGGCCGCACCGTCACACCAAACGAAGCCGTGGTAGAGGCAGAAGAAACAGCTGCGTTCGGATCATCTTCCGTCGAGGTGGAGGTCACCTGCAGGTTAATATCGCCGAAGAAATCCTGCGGCGGCGTAATCGCCAGACCGCCCAACTCATCGGGATTGAGTTCAACCGAATAGCTGTCGTTCTCGGCATCGTAAGTGAGGTCGAGTTCTTCACCGTTGCGGGTCAAAACCGCACCATCGGGAATACCGGTGATGTCGACGGTCATGGAAAGCGTTTCAGTGCCGTCCGTATCGGTCAGTTGAGAATCGATGCTCAACGGAATGGATGTATCTTCGTCACCCACGGTGGAATGCACTTCGAGATCAGGTCGGTCGGCAACCGCCAACACGTTGACGTCGAGTGGTTGGCTTTCGCCATCAGCAACGACGTTGAGGGTGAAGTCCACGTCCGAATCAGCTGGCGGCGTGATGGTCAGATCTTCCAGTTCTTCAGCCGCAAGAGTCCAGGTGCCGTCTCCGTTGTCGGTGCCGGCACTCAAGATCGCGCCCTCGGGGACATCTTCGATCGTCACCTGCGTCGCGGTGCCCGGATCGATATCGAGCGCAATGGCCGTGTCTTCCAGACCTTCCGCGTTGGTCACGTCGAAGACCACGTCTTGTCCATCGTCATTGACCGTGACCGTAAACGGTACCGTCGTCGTCTCTGTATCAACGGCTCCGGTCTCAGAATCCGTGTCGGTAGCCGTGGCCGTCATGGTCAACGGAATTTCACCGTCGAAGCCCGTTGGCGGCGTGATCGCGAGAGTCGCAAGATCGCCCCCATCGACTGTCCACGTGCCGTCACCATTATCAGTACCCGCCGACAACACCGCGCCGTCCGGCATGCCGCTGATCGTCACCGACAGGCTTTCCGACCCGTCGAGATCGTTCAGGGCGGAACCCAACGTTAACGGGATCGTCGTATCTTCCGTGCCGCTGACATCGCCAGCCGTCGCATCCGGCGCGTCCGCATCGGCAGCAACCGTCACGTCCAATGGCAGGGTTTCACCCCCGGCGCTGACTTGCAGCGTGAAATCCGCATCGGAGTCGGCCGGCGGTGTGATGGTCAAGCCGTCCAGTTGAGCCGACGTCAGCGTCCATGTGCCGTCGCCATTATCTGTGCCCGCGCTCAACGTGGCCCCATCCGGCACGTCGGCAATGGTAACTGTGGCCGCGCCGCCATCATCGATGGTCAACGCAATGGCCTGGTCTTCGATGCCTTCCGCAATACTTACGCCAAAATCGCCATCGGAGGCCAGGGTCACCGTGAACGGCACTTCCGTGGTCGCCGTGTCACCGCCGTCGGCCTCAGTCGAGGTCGAAATCAAGGTGAAATCGATATCACCAAAGAAACCCGAGGGCGGCGTAACGCTCAATCCAGCGAGATCGGATACATCAACACTCCAGGTGCCGTCGCCATTGTCCGTCCCCGCGCTAAAGGTCGTGCCATCGGGCGCTTGAGAGATATCAATCGTAACGGAGAGAGTTTCGGACGCATCCGTATCGGTCAGCGCGGTTCCCAAATCCAGGGGTACGGCAGTACCTTCGGTGCCGGTCGCATCTTCGGCTGTTGCGGTCGGTGCGTCAGCAACAGCATCAACCCGGACATCCAACGGCACCGTCTCGCCACCGGCTGTCACTTGCAGGGTGAAATCGACATCGGAGTCGGCAGGAGGCGTGATGGTCAGGTCATTGAGATCAGTCAACGACAACGACCAGGTGCCGTCACCGTTATCAGTGCCCGCGCTCAGCGTGGCGCCATCGGGTACATCGCTGATCACAACGGAGGTCGCCGCACCGGGGTCGATGCTCAGGGCAATCGCCGTGTCCTCGTTACCGACGGCGTCGGTAACCGCAAACGAGCCATCGGCGGAGATCGAAACATTAAAGGTGATACTGTCGGTAGCCGAGTCCGTATCGCCGGGTGTATCACCGGTATCGACGGAGGTCACAGTCATGGTGACGTCGAAATCACCGGCATAGTTGGCGGGCGGCGTAACCGAAAGCGTTGCCAAGTCGGACTGATCCACCGTCCAGGTGCCGTCACCGTTGTCCGTACCGGTACTGAGAACCGTACCATCGGGCGCATCGCTGATATCAATAACCACCGCGCTGATGGTTTCACTGCCGTCTGTATCGGCAGTCAATTCAGCGCCGAGACCCGTCAACGGAATCTCCGAGCCCTGCGTGCCCGTCGCGTCACTCGCCGAAACGTCAGCGCCATCGGCATCGACGCTGACCGTCACGCCCAAATCCTGCGTGACGCCATCAGCGGTTACCTGCAGAACGAAATCGTCGCCGGAATCGGCCGGCGGCGTGATCGTCAGGTCAGCCAATTGGTCGGCTGTGACATCGGCGCTACCATCCGTGATCGTGATCACCTGGCCGCCCGACATCAGCACCGCACCGTCGGGAATGTCGGAAATCGTGCCCGTCGTCGTGCCGTCCGGGTAACTGATATCCAAACTGACCGCCTGATCTTCAGTGGTCACCGCATCCGTGGCATCGACAGTATCGACAACCGTCACGGTGAACGGCACTTCCGTCACCGCCGTATCGCCGCCGTCGGCCTCGGTGGAGGTGGCCGTGAGAGTCAAATCCATATCGCCGGCGAAATCTTGCGGCGGTGTAATTTGCAGGCCATCGAGATCAGTTGCGGACAGCGACCAGGTGCCGTCACCATTGTCGGTGCCTGCCGACAAAACCGCGCCATCGGGAATATTACTGATTGTGACAGAAAGGGATTCGGAACCATCGACGTCGCTCAAGGCTGAACCGAGATCGAGATCAATGGCTGTGTCTTCTTGGCCACTAGCATCTTCGGCCGTCGCTGCTGGCGCATCGGCAACGGCATTGACCGTTACGTCCAATTCCTGGGCCGGGCCGTCACCGGTCACCGAAAGTGTAAAGTCCACATCGGAATCAGCCGGCGGAGTAATGGTCAGGTCATCCAAATCACCCGCACTCACGGTCCAGGTGCCGTCTCCGTTGTCGGTCCCGGCGGACAGCGTCGCGCCGTCAGGCACGCCTTCGATTGTGACTTCCGTCGCATCGCCGGCATCAATATCCAACGCAATAGCCGAATCTTCGCTGCCGGTTGCGTCTTCAACATCAATATCCTCAACCTCGACGACGTCGTCGTCTTCCTCTTCCGGCGGCAAGGTGGGTGGCGGCGTTACCGGCAGATCCTCTTGAACGACTTCTGCAGCAGCCGCGGCCACTTCTTCCGAGGCAGCTTCCGGCACAACGGGGTCTTCATCAGGAGCCGCTTCCACCGGGGGGGCGGGCTCCTCGGGCGGCGCGCCATCGGGCTGCGGCGGCTCGGGCTCGCGGGCTTGTTCAGCTTGCGGCTCTGGGCGGCGTTCGGCATCCGGGCCAACCTCAGGCGGTGCCACGTCGGGCAATTCAGCTTGCGGGTCCTCTTCGATAACGGCGATTTCTTCGTTTTCGAGGGTCGCGTCGCCTTCGGGAATCAGATTGGCCATCAATTCGGCGTCGGTGGGCCGGCTACCCGTGTGGATAGTGGCTAGGCTCTGCGATGCAGCAGGCTCTTCCCATTCGAGAGAATCGTCCCCGGCGCCTTGCTCATCAACATCGTCGAGAGACGCACCGCCTTCATTGAGAACCGTTAGGTCGTCGAGCGTCTGTTGGGCATCAGCCCCCTGCTCTTCTTCCTCTTCTTCAAATTCTTCTTCTTCAACGTTGATGTCTTCAGCCATTTTCTTCACCCACAAACAAAAGAACGCGGAGGAAATTCCGCACCGATTCCTGTATTAAATGTACGCCTGTGCTATGTCCTGGTCATAGGAAATCAGCGTTTCCAGCATTTAAGCTCATGTTGGTGCGCTTACGGCAATTTAGCTGTCAGGAGTCTGACATTGCGACTGGAACATCCTTATTGCGTCATTGATCGCGGTCTCAGCACTGCGCTGTGCCAGCGAATTGTCGAAACCGGCGAATCGGCTGAAACCATGCCGGGATCGGTGATTAGAGATCCTGAGAACAACACTCGGGATTCACACGTCGCTTGGCTTAGCTACGGCGCCGATACCGCTTGGTTGTTTGATGCGGTCGGCCAAATCGTCGCCGATGCCAACGCACGGTACTGGAACTGGACGCTCAGCGGCCCCGAATCCATGCAATATACGCATTACGGGCCCGACCAGTATTACAGTTGGCACGCCGATCAGCGCAAAAAACCCTATCCGGCGGACGATTCCCGCTGGCCTGGCCTGACACGCAAGCTCACGGCAGTCGTCAGCCTTTCCCAACACCAAAATTACATCGGCGGCGATTTCATGCTGGAAACGCTAGAGTTGCCACCGGATCAACCGGATCGCCGCTTGAAATCCCTTCCCGAGATACGCAACATGGGCAGTATCTTGGTGTTTCCTTCATTTCTATACCACCAAGTTACCGCTGTATCAGCCGGCCATCGGCGATCCTTAGTCGCTTGGTTCTTGGGACCGCCCTTTGTTTGAAAGCGACACCTCATGTCTGATGAAGCCTTAATCCTTTTCGCCAACGATGCATTTTACAATGCCTTCGCTGCGCGCGATTTCCCGGCGATGGAAGATATCTGGACGAAGGACACCGAGCCCACATGCGTGCATCCGGGCTGGCCGCCGTTAGTCGGACGCAATCAAGTGATGAACAGTTGGCGCGACATCCTCAACGACGACGAATCCAGCCCCATCGCATGCACGAATGCTCAGGCTTACCGCTGCGGCGAGGGCGCCTACGTGACTTGCCACGAGCACATGGGTCGCAGTTTCCTGATCGCCACCAATATTTTCCTTCGCGAAAATGGGCAGTGGAAAATTATTCATCACCAAGCCGGCGCGGCCCTATCGCCGAACCGCACCACACAAGCCACTTCTACTTTGCAATAGCGCTCAATCGAAGAGTTGCCGCCCTTCGCGTTGTAATCGCGAGACGGCGCGTTCCATCAAGGTCTCTTCGATCGCAATGCCGTCAGCAACACCGCCGACCAATGAACTGCATAAATTGGCCGCTTTCAAAGGCGCCGCAGATTTGGCGATCAATAAATTCAGAGCCGTCCCGCCCCCTTCTGCGACATCGGACAAGACAAGCGGACTGATCATCCCGACATCATCAATCAACGGAAATCCAATGATATTGTGCAACGCCGTCAACAGCTTGGTGCCGACAATTTGATTGGGGACACCGCCGCTGACGCGACGCATGATCCGTTCGCATGAATGGATGTAGAAATCCAACACCGCGTTGCCTTGGCGAAAAAGACAAAACGCGTTGTGAACGTTTCGGTAGACTTTCAAGTCTTTACCCGCCGGCTGAACCCAAATCTCGCGACCGAAAGCGTGATCGTCGGCGATATCGATGCGAAAATCCGCCGCGTCAAAAACCAGCACATCAGCATCAATCCAAACGGCGGTATCCGCGCCTTCCATCAGAGCTTCGCGGACAAGAACCAAGCGGCCGAGATCGGTGATCACCGGCATACGCCCCTGCGCACGATCTTGATACCAAGCCGGGACCCGATCAAATATCTCATCGCCGATAAAACGGTACTCAAAGCCGTGTAATGACGCCCAGTGGCGCACGCTTGCCATACATTTTTCGATCCACCCCGGCACCTGGCTGGTACGGTAGCTTTGGAGAATGATGGTCCGGGGCATGATGTTGGGTGTCGTTACTGTCGCCGGCCACGCAGGCCCACCAACAAAAGATCGGTGGATGACAGCAGTTGGAATACCGAACCACGCCCTTTCTCAAGCACGCGTACAACGCCGTGCTTTGTATCCGGCGGAGACGACCAACGCAGATCGTCGATCTCACGAATTTCCAGTAGCGTTTCGGCGCCGGTTTTGCTGTCGCGATTGTGCCAACGCAGCACTCGATTCGGCCGTTTTGGCTCACCGATCATCGCCGTCCAAATCTCAGGCATTTCCGTCGGCGGGCCGTAGAGCGCTTTAAAATGTTCAGTTACTGTCCAAAGAGCCCTGGTGGGGAACAACACATGCATCTGAACGCTGCGACCGCCCACATATTGTACGATTGCCTTTTCACCCCGATAAATCGACGATTCCGCCTTGAAGCTTTTCCCGACAGCTTCCGGCCACGCCATGGGCTCAATGCAAAATCGGGTATCCCAGCGTGCCTTTTCCACACACGTGGCACCATCGGCTTGGTCCAGTGGCGCTACACCAAGTCGAGCGCCACTGCCAAACTCGAACGACACATCCTTGAGGCCTGCCGTCGCGATCAGTGGCTCGGCAATCCTAGCTGGGTTCTGTACCGGCGGCCCGCCCGTTGCCACGGCCACACGCCGAGGCTTGGCGGCCTCGGGCACATTTTTCTCGGGCGCGTTTTTATTGACCGCTGCCATTTTGGTTGTCGCCGCACCAGACGGAGAGGTTTGACTTTTCTCTTTCGGGGCCTCGGCAATCGGGTTTTGGGCGGGCTTAGGCGCTTGCACGACGCGCGGCACACCGGGCGCTGCCCTTCGGGACGGATCGAGCACCGGTTTTGCGATGGGTTCGGAATGGAACTCGGGTTGGGGTTCGGGTTGGATTTCAGGCTTTGGCTGCGACGCAGGTCTGATTTCAATCACCGGCTCTTGCGTTCTTTGGTCAGCGACCTCAATAGAGGAGACGGGCTCGTCGCGCTGCAGCCACTTCGTCAAACTATCGAGAAAACCTGAGCTCGAAGGCTCTGCGGGTTCAGATGTCGGCGAAATTTCACTCGCAGGCAACGCCGGGCTCGGCTCAAGTGCGGGCTCAGGCACGGGCTCAGGCACGGGTGCGGGTTCCGGCGAGGATGCGGTTTCCACAATTGTCGCAGACGGCTCAGTTGTCGTGATCGACGGCGGATATAAACTCGGGTCGTCGACCTCGGCAAATGATTGCGGAGATGGTTCCGATACGGTGATCGCATCCGCTTCGCCGCCGGGCTTCGACGGACTGAAGAAATCCGCTACTTTGTCAAGAAATCCACCGCTCGAGGATGGGTTTTCCGGTTCCTTCAAGGCCGTTTTCGGCATCTCAGTGATTTGATCCGGCTCACGGGTCGTCGACAAATGAGCAGGTTCTGCCTGAACTGATTCTACTGGGACGGGCTCCGCCTGAACGGGTTCTGCCTGAACGGGTTCTGCCTGAACGGGTTCTGCCTGAACTGATTCTGCCTGAACTGATTCTGCCTGAATTAGTTCTGTTGGGGCTGGTTCCGCTAGGGCTGGTTCCGCTGGGGGATCGGGTGCTACGGAAAGCGCCGGCTCAACAACTGGCGTATTGGCTATTTCAGCCTCCGGTTGGTCCGGCTGAAGGAAATTGGTTATTTTTTTAAAAAAAGAAGGCGTTTGGCCTTCTGCGGCTTTTGGTTCTGGAGAGGAAGTGGGATCGGACGACGCCTTATCAATCTGAAGGAGGCTTGGCGCCTCGGCTTGGTCCAGCGCCGTTGCCGGCACTTGACGTGGTGGTGCTGCCGCAACTTCGGTAACGACATCCTCGGTTGGTGCCAGACTTTGAGGTGCAGGCGGCGGAGATGGCTCGGGCTGGGGCTTGGGCGTGGGCGTGGGCGTGGGCGTGGGCGTTGGTGAAGGTTGGGGCGTCTTTTTCGTGAAGTCGAAGAAATCCGTCACACGATCCAAAAATCCTTCGTTTTCATTGCCGCTCGTCGCATTTCTCAAGGATCCGGAATTGTCCGACTTTGCCGGCGTCCCGGTAGCGGGGGCAACCTCAGACGGCGAGACCGGTTGCGGCGCGGCGCGACCGATAATCTTAAGGTTCGGCGTCGCCGCGTTTTGGCCGCCCGATGAGGGCTTCCACAGCGCTTCCGGTTGAGGTGCTGGGTCTTCAGCACGCGGGCGCGGCGCCACATCGGCGGAAAGCGGTTGTGCGGCAGAACTGCCGGTAGAACTGCCGGTAGAACTGCCGGTAGAACTGGCACCAGATTGCACAAGCGGTGCCGGCGCGACGTCGGCCACAGGAGCCGGAGCCGGAACAGGTGCCGGAATCGCCGGCGGAACAGGCGCCGCCACGGGCTGAGTTACCCGCGACCCATCGCTGCGCAGCTTCTCCACGGACAACAAATAATGGGCAATGTCATAGTGGCCCTTATCGACGGCAAGGTCGACCGCACGTATACCGTTCTCGTCTATGGCTGCCAGATTTGCGCCATCGACAATACTGGCCTTAACGCGCCCCATGTCATCCGCCCACACCGCATCGAAAAGGCGTTTCGTCGCCGGTGATAGCGGGTCGGCAGACCAAGCCATCTGTGGAAAAAGAGCGACCAGACTGCCGATGATGAGCAGCGCGCCGATCCGATTTCGGAGCATCAATGTTGTCCTGTTGCCCAGGTTTGAAATTCGTCGGCGGAGTCTAGCAAATCCTGACCGGTATAGGCAAAGACGTTCGTTGGCTCTCTTGGCATTGCCCCGGTACGTAGCCTGGCTTAATCTTCGCGCTTCAATCGGTTAGGGAGGAGAAATCGCGATGTTTCTTTGGCGACTAAACACCGAGCAGCGTCAAATTTTCATGGCTATGGCAACCCGCATGGCCATGGCGGACGCCCAGGTTCCGCCGGCGGAAGTCCGGCTACTGGATGATTTCGCCGCATCATTGGAGACGGATATCAGCGCGTCGGGTGAGGCCGTATTCATGAGTCCGGACCTCTCCATCTTCGACACCCACGAATCCCGCACCATTATGGTACTTGGCATTCTCGCCGTGGCCCTATCGGACGACCATTTCCACGTGGACGAATCCGCTGTCCTTAATCAAGTGACCGATGCGTTTGATATCTCGCCGGAAAAGCTGCACAGGCTACGCCTCTGGGCTGAACGTATCGTCTCCATGTACAATGATTACCACAGCCTGATCGACGACAGATGACTGGTCCATCCGATACAACCAATCGGCCACTGCTTTTCACACCGGTGACGATCCGGGGGCTGACCGCGCCCAACCGCATCGTCGTCGCGCCGATGTGTCAGTACCATTCCGACGACGGCGGCCCGACGGATTGGCAGATGATGCACTTGGGGCGGTTGGCCGCCGGCGGCTCGGGCATCGTGTTCGGCGAGGAAACCGCCGTTGAGGCGCGCGGTCGTAAAACCTACGCCTGCGCGGGCCTTTACAAAGACGAGCACGTTCCGGCCTATCGCCGGCTCACCGATTTCATCCGTGAACAAGGTGCCGTGCCAGCGATCCAGTTGGGCCACGCCGGTCGCAAGGCATCGTGTCATACGGCGCGCGAAGATTGGCGGCCCTTGCACGACGGAGACGTCGATGAGGGCATGCCGCCATGGCAAGGCCTGGCGCCGAGTGCGCTGGACCAATTACCCCGCCGCTTCGTACCACGCGAAATGGACAGGGACGATATTCGCACGGTTCTCGACGCGTTCCGTGTGGCGACGCTACGCAGTGGCGAAGCCGGATACGATATCGTCGAATTACACGCCGCGCACGGCTATCTGATTCACCAATTCCTGTCATCGGTATCGAACCACCGTACCGACGCCTACGGCGGCGACATTCAAGGCCGCATGCGTTTTGCCCTGGAAACCGCTGAAGTCATGCGTGAGGCCTGGCCCAACGACAAGCCGGTGTTTTGTCGCATATCGGCCGTCGATGGCGAGGGCGGCACTTGGACCCTGGACGATTCGGTCATACTTGCGCGCGAGTTGAAAGACCGTGGCATGGACCTCATTGACGTATCGTCGGGCGGTATCACCGGCGACAGTGAAATGCCGCAAGTCCCGCGTGTGGCAGGTTATCAAGTGGGTTTCAGTGATCGCATCCGCCGCGATGCTGACGTCATGACCATCGCTGTCGGCGGCATCACAGATGCCCAACAGGCAGAAGATATCCTACAAGCCGGCCAAGCCGATCTGGTGGCCATGGCCCGCGAGCTGATTTGGAACGCGGATTGGCCGGCCCATGCGGCGAAGCAACTGGGCATCGAAAATCCGTTCGATGTCATGCCCGAAGAATACGCCTTCCGGCTGCGCCAACGAGAAGCACAAAAGACCATGCCCATCAACCAAGGCGGCGCCGAAACAGAGGCCGCCATGCAAGCCTTGCTGGGAGAGAAGTGAGCGCGCCATGCAAGCCGCCGAATGCGGTATCGCCGTCGAGGTGTCGGATGGAAAATTGCTTGCGCCGGACTGTTGGTGCCGAGGGCGGGCGATATAGATCATTGAGCTGGAAATTCAGCAGGGCCCTGCCGCTTGACCGATATCTAGCGCGCCACCAGACTATGCAATTACAGTCTTGGTGTGCAAACTATCGTTGTGAACTCGATGGCTTGCCAAATACACCCGGTTGGTTTGTATTGTATGCAAGATTCTGTTTTGATGAATACGCTGATTAGGAGAGTGGGACTCTTTTCATGAGATGGCTATTTGTCATAGCTGCGCTTGCCGCATCGCTGCAATCGTCGGCACTTAGCGCTGCAGAGGTGCCGTCTCCAGCCGACGCCGTGCGGCAGCTTGGCGCGATGAATTGGTACTCAGAAGAATATCCCCCCTACAATTTCCGGAAGGATGGAAAGTTAAAGGGGTTCTCCGTCGATATTCTGATGGCCGCTTTCGACAAAATCGGCGTCAAGATCACCCGGAACGACATCAAGATCGTTCCGTGGAATCGCAGTTACAAATTCGTGCAACGCAACCCGGGTACGGCCTTGTTTTCCATGACCTACACACCCGAGCGCGAAAAACTGATGAAGTTCGTCGGCCCGGCAGCACCAATCCGGATCGCGATCATCGCGCCGAAAGCCAAGAAGTTGAAGGGCCTCTCGCTTGGTAAACTTAGCACCCTAAAAATCGGCGTCGTCCGAGACGATATCGGCGATCAATTGCTCCGGAAAATTGCGATCAGCGATGGTGCCATACAGCGAAAAAACTCACTGAAACAGTTGATTTATCTGCTCAAAAAAGACCGAGTGGATGCCGTTGCTTATGCGGTGGATGTCTTCAACTTCGCAATGAAGAACGATGGCGAGGACCCCAAAGAATTCGAAGAGGCAATGCTCTTGAAGGAAGGCGCCATGGGTTATGCTTTTCACAAGTCAACAGACCCGGCCGTTCTGGCACACCTGCAAAAGGCCATGGATGAACTGCGCCGCGAGGGACGGATCGAAGCGATTATTTCTTCATACACAAAATAAGCGACCAAGCCATACAGCTTGATCCCAGGGAGGTTGGACAATGAGTGAGTTGATTTGGAACAAAGTTGCCGCTGCTACGCTTGCCGCCCTGACAATATTACCGTTTTCCGCTCAGATTGCCCGGGCTGATATCACGTTTGCCGTGGTCGGCGGCATGAGCGGCCCGTTTGCCAAGATCGGCGAAGAATTCAAACAAGGTGCCCGCGGCGCTGTGGAGCAAATCAACGCCGACGGCGGCGTGCTTGGGCAAAAACTTTCATTCATTGTGCGTGACGATGAATGCAACGTCGCAAAAGCCGAAAAGATCGCCGAAGAGATCGTTCAAAGGAAAATTCCGTTCGTTATGGGGCATTTGTGCTCCGATGCATCTATCGCGGCATCCAGCAAATACGAGAAAGCCGGTATTATTCAAATCTCGCCATCTTCCACCAATCCAAATTACACGGACCGCGGCCTCAAATACGCATTCCGAACAACCGGTCGCGACGACATGCAGGGGTTTGTTATTGCCGAGCACATTCTTCGTAACTTCAAGACCAAACGGCTCGGCATTTTGTATGAAGACTCGCAGTATTCGAAAGGCGTCGCGACAGCAACCAAACGCTTCCTCAATCAAGGCGGCACCCAGGAGCTGTTTTATATGAAAGCGCCGGCAGCCCCGTTTGATTTTTCCCCCGTCTTCAAGGCGATTAAAACCAACAAGGTAAATGTCGTATTGTTTCCCGGCCTTCCCGCACCGACCATCGAATTGGCTAAACAAATGAAGGCGGCACGCATCCGCATTCGCCTAATTGGCAGCGATTCCTTCTCGGGCATCGCATTCACCAAAGAGAACCGGCGCCACTTCGATGGCTTTCAATTCAGCTTTCCACCCGACCCCGCGGACGATCGCCGCAACAAAACGATCACAAAAAAATACAAAAGCGAAGGCTATAAACCCGAGGCATTTACCTTCTATACTTATGGGGCTGTCCAGGTCTGGGCGCAGGCTGTAACGAAAGCCGGGACCCTAAGTGCGGAGGCTGTGTCCAAGGCGTTGCGCTCAAGAAAATTTAACACCGTTCTTGGAGAAATCAGTTTCGACGAGAAGGGCGACATATCAAACCCGGGCTTCGTCATGTACTTTTTCAATAAGGGCAAACGATACTATCTGGAATAAGTGCGACGTTTCCGGATCCAATGAGAGAACCCAATGAAAGAACCCGATAAAAGAACATTGAGCGGATGTTGAAATCCATATCGAAAATCCTTGGAAGCGGCATTAGCCTGATTGTTCTCTCTGTCGTCATGCTGGCTGCCTTTGCGGTTCTCTTCTATGCCGACGATGCCGTCAAAAAAAGCCAAGCGCAACTGAACACCCTGACCATCAACGCCGAACGCGTGCTGACGGCGGACCTCAACAGCACTACTGCCGTGCGCTTGGCTGCCAGCTTGCAATCTGATCGGTACATTCTCAATTACCAGGACCACCAAGACACAAAGTACGCGTTGTTAGAAGAAATTTCCGGCTTCCAGAAAAGTGACAAAGTGCACGAGTACTTATCACGTATGGAAGATGTCCAGGCAGACATCGAAGACGCGGAATCTGAAGCCATTTCTCTTATCGATGACGAAAAATGGGAAGAGGCCCTGGAATTGGTGACGGAACCCGCCTTCGGTCGCCAAAAGGGAATTTACCGGGCCAACCTATCAAGCGCCTTGCGCGAGATGATTGTCGATAGCGAGACACAAGCCGCGCAGGCGAGCGACCTCTACCGGGCGATGCAATTCGGCGCGCTCGGCATGTTTGTCGTGCTGGCGCTTATTGGCATCATTTATACACGCGAGATGCAGCGTTCTTTGAAACGTCGATCGGAACTGGCCGCCAGCCTGGAAGACGCCAACGTAAATCTTGAGCAACGGGTATCGGATCGAACGGCGGAATTAAAGGAAAGCCAGGCACTGTTCAAGACGGTATTGAACAACATGCCGGCGGCGGTTTTCCTGAAAAGTACGGAAGGCCGTTTTCAGCTGATCAATCGGCGTTATGAGGAACTCTATAACGTCGAGACAGAAGACGTCCTCGGTAAAAATCTCTACGATCTCTATCCACAAGAATTGGCAGATGAATTCTCTGCCATCGACCGCCGCGTGATCGACACGGGCGAAGTCTCGGCCACAGAACATGCGCAGTCATCGGGCGATGGCGAGATCGTGCTATCGTCGGTTATGTTTCCGATCATCGACGCCAGCGGGGCGGTTTCCGGCTATGGCGGCGTCGAAGTGGACATTACCGAGCGCAAAATCGCTGAGAGAAATCTGGCGGAAAAAGAAGCACAATTGCGAACGGCGCTCGACAATATGTCAGATGGCATTTTCGTGCTCGATGCCGATTTAAATTTCGCACTTTTCAATGACCGGTATCTCGAACTGGTCGAACTTCCGGACGACACGGTGGCTATCGGCAGATCGGTTAAAGCGGTAGTGCGCGCACATGCCGAGAGAGGCGATTACGGCTCTGGTGACGCCAATGATATCGTTGAACGTCGGGTCAATAGATTGGGCAACGACGAAGCTATTGAATCGGAAATGTCGATCACGGGCGGCGTCCGGATTTTGAGCCTCCGCAAGATGCCACTGGACGACGGCGGCGCAGTTGTGGTGCTCAGT
Organism: Rhodospirillaceae bacterium; assembly: GCA_018698795.1. Taxonomy (GTDB): domain Bacteria; phylum Pseudomonadota; class Alphaproteobacteria; order Rhodospirillales; family Casp-alpha2; genus TMED8. The sequence continues at coordinate 9,504 of JABIPG010000224.1, read as the reverse complement.
GACATCACCGCGCGCAAGCACGCAGAGGAGCAATTGAGCCGCGAGAAAGCGATCCTGGACGTCACGCTTGAAACCATGGACCAGGGCATATCCATGTTCGACGAGAGCCTCCGGTTAATGGCCTTCAACACGAAGTTTATCGAGCTGCTTCAATTCCCTGACGATATTATCCAGCCCGGCGTGTCGATGGAGGCGGCGTTGCGCTACAACGCCGAACGTGGCGAATACGGTGCTGAAGACCCCGACGAAGCCGTCAAATCCCGCATGCAATTGGCGGCCAAGTTCGAGCCGCACCAATTCGAGCGCTCCCGGCCCGATGGGCTGGTCCTCGAAATTCGCGGCAACCCGCTGCCGAACCGCGAAGGCTTCGTCACGACCTATACGGACATCACCGAGCGAAAGAACGCCGAGCGGCAACTGAAAGACTCCTACAACATCATCGCCACATCCATCGACTACGCCAGCCATATCCAACGCTCGGTCCTGCCCGACGACACTTTCTTTTCCATCCTTTCTGACTATTTCGTGCTGTGGGAGCCGCGCGACGTGGTCGGGGGCGACTTGTACTGGTGCAAAATCTGGGGCGACGGCTTGTTGATTATTCTGGGCGATTGCACCGGGCATGGCGTACCCGGCGCATTTATGACGCTGATTGCTACCGGCGCACTCGACAACGCCTTGATGGACGTGCCTTTCGGCCATGTTGGGCAGATGATTCAGCGGGTTCACCAAATCATGCAGATCACGCTGGGGCAGCACGGCGATAAAGGCGCCTCGGACGATGGCATGGAATTGGGCGCTGTGTATTTGGGCGCCGATGGAGATGAGATCATCTTTTCCGGCGCTCGGTTCCAGCTTTTTATGATGGAGGACGGCGAGGTTTCCGTCATCAAAGGCACCAAGAGCGGTATTGGCTATCGAGGTATTTCCCATACCCAGGCGTTTGAAGATCACCAAATCATCAATCTGGGTCCCAAGACATTCTACATGACGACCGATGGCTTGACCGACCAGATCGGCGGCCCGCACCGGCGCATGTATGGGCGCAAACGCTTCACCAAGCTTTTACATGAAATTGTCGAACTGCCGATGGCCGAGCAGCAGGATCGCATCCGCGCCAGCCTCGCCGAGTACCAAGGTGACGAGGAGCGGCGCGACGATGTTTCCATCATCGGGTTTCGCGTTTGAGCTCTAGATTTTCTATGTTCATTGCGACCCGTTCCGCCGCCCTGCCATCGGTCAGATCTCCGAATAGTTTCGCGCGATAAAAAGCCCGCCGATCCGCGCCTAGTGTTGGGTCGTTCAAGCTTCGACCAACTGCACTGGCTAAGTCCGATACATCCTTGACGCCCTCGCCAACATCACGCCAGGCCCATTCGATAGAGCCGGCCTCAAAGCTCTCCCCCGCCTGCTCTCGGTCCAAGGCATCGATCAGCACAATCGGCCGGTCCAACGCCAGAAACTGAAACGCACAGTTAGAACTATCGGACACGATGGCATCGGCAGCCAACATCAGCGCTGCCATGGGAAGCCCCATGTCTTCGATAAGATGGAAATTGCTGTTGCGCGCGCTGGCACCCCGAAACCACGCCAACCATTGGGGATTACGTTCGATGATATTGGGGTGCGGTCGGGTAATGACGCAAATATCGTCACGCTGCCCGATGATCAATTCCGCCAGCCGATCACCCAACACAGGTACGGATGACAATCCCGGATTGTATGTCGGCGCATACAGGACCGTCTTGTGGCTGGGCGGGATATCAATGGGAATTGGCACATGATTGCGCCGAAAAAGCGGATCCGTTTCGATGTACCCGGTTATCCAAAATTTTTCGTCCCGCACTTTATGATGACGACCCAGTCGGTCTGCAATATACCCGCTGGCAACACAAAGATGATCGGCAGCCAGTCCGCCGCGCTGCACCAGGTTCTTGCTTCCCGTCACACCATGCATGACGCAAACACTTACCGCATCAGGCAACAACGTGCGCAGGTTGGCAGCTTGCGTATCGCATACGACCACCACATCGGGCTTGAAGGCGGTCAATTCGATCGGCTCGAAGGTCAAAAGAACGTCATGATCGGCACACAACAGCTCATACAATGGTTGCACGATAGCGTAGTGATACAGGCGGTTCATGTGCAGCGCGATGCGCTTGCCTTTTCCGCGACCCGCTGGCGCTTGCAATCGGTCGCGCATGACCCGTCCGGTGACATCGGTCGGCGCAAGGCGCAGCAAGGTTTCCGTTTCAAGCCAAGCCTCGTCCTTGCGACCAAGAGCCAACAAAGTTAACGCCAACCAGTAGTGCAGACGCGGGTGCGCATGGCCCAACTTCCGAGCACGCTGGAAGCAGACGAGTGCCGTTGGCGCGTCCCCACCTTTCCACGCATCAATGCCCGACTTCAGATGGAACTCGGCGTGATATGTGCTGCCTTGATCACCGGTCATATTCTGCTTTCTCCGATTTGACGGAAATCTGCGTGGGCGCTAAGTGTCAGCGTTCGTGAATGAAGTATCGAGGATATCATGGAAAAGAAAATCGCCATTGTCGGCGCCGGAGCCCTAGGCGGCCATGTCGGCGCATATCTCGCACGCGACGGCCGCGACGTGACGCTCATCGACCCCTGGCCCGAACATGTCGAACACATGCGCGCCCGCGGCCTGACCCTGGAAGGGCAAACGGAAGCCGAATGCTTCACCACGCCAGTCAACGCCATACATATCACAGAGTTGCAGAGCACAGCCAACGGACGACCGTTCGATTTTGCCTTTGTCGCCATGAAATCATACGACACCGTTTGGGCCACCGAGATGATCCGCCAGTACCTGGCGCCCGGCGGTTTTTGCGTCTCGCTGCAAAACGGCATCAACGAGGAACGCATGGCCGGTGTCGTCGGCTGGGGCAAAACCATCGGCTGTATCGCGTCAACCATTGCGGTCGAACTGACCGAACCTGGCCACATCCGTCGCAACGTCAAGCTGGGCGGCGAGCGACACACCGTCTTCCGGCTTGGCGAAGTGCATGGGCGCGTGACGGCGCGCACGCAGGAAATCGCCGCCATGCTGGCTTGCGTCGATAGCTCAACGGCCACCGATAACTTGTGGGGCGAACGCTGGTCGAAACTGGTGGTCAACTGCATGCGCAACCCCGTCGCCGCCGCCACCGGGCGCGGCGGCAATGCCAATGACAGCGACGATCACACCCGATTTCTCGCCATCCGCCTTGCCGGTGAAGCCATTGAGGTGGGGATGGCGTTGGGCTTCCAGCTTGAGACCGTCTACGGCATTGCTCCCGAAGATATATTGGCCGCCACCAAAGGTGACGCGGCGGCGCTCAAGCGATGCGAAGACCGCTTGTTCGAAAACATGAAACACCGATCCGACAAGCAGCGTCCCTCCATGGGCCAAGACATCGCCAAGAGGCGACGCACCGAAATCGACTTCATCAACGGATTGGTGGTCGAAAAGGCCACAGACTTAGGTCTTTCAGTCCCGGCCAACGAAGCCATCATCGAAGCGGTCAAGACCGTGGAGCGCGGTGACGCACCGGCTGGGCCCGAACGGGTAGAGAAAATTTGAAACCTTTCTGTGTGAGACGTCACAGATAATATCGCCGGACGCGCGCTAGCATCCGCGAATGTTGTGGTTGTTCCCCTTTTGCCGAAATCGGGATCACAATTCTGTATCTACGGAACGAAGGCCTGCCATGAGGATTTTTGCGTTTTCACTTCTGATCTGGGGATTCACCTTTCCCGCTTACGCAATCTCGTTTGAAGAAGCCCGCCATCTGCTGTCGCGCACGGGTTTCGGCATCGCCATGCCGACGGACATCGATGCCCTGATGGGGCTGGAGTATGAGGCTGCCGTCGATAAGATTCTAGACGGCGTCATCGATAGGCCGCTCACCCCGATACCCGACTTCCAAACCTCGCCCAAACAGCGCAAATTGGTCAAAAAAATGAACGCCGACGAGCGGCGCGCGTTCCGGAAGCTGCGCAGGCAAGATAGCAAAGCCCTGAAACACTGGTGGATTCGCGAGATGTTGGCGACCCCCTCGCCGCTAACGGAACGCATGGTGCTGTTTTGGTCCAATCACTTTGTATCGGAGCTCAGAAAGGTCAATTACAGCCAACCCATGTACGCGCAACAGGCCGTGTTTCGCGAGAATGCCCTTGGCGATTTCGCGACCCTGCTGAAAGAAACCTCGACCGGCCCGGCGATGCTTGTCTACCTGGACGGCAACAAGAACGTCAAAGGCAAACCGAACGAAAACTTCGCCCGCGAAGTGCTGGAATTGTTCACTTTGGGCGAGGGCCAAGGCTATACGGAGACCGACATCCGCGAAGCCGCGCGGGCTTTTACCGGCTGGCGGGTCAATTTTTCACGCGGCGGTTTTTTGCTGAACAAAAAATTGCACGACGACGGCCGCAAAACGTTCCTAGGTGACGATGGTTTCTTCGACGGCATGGATATTCTGGACCGGGTCTTGAAACACCCTCGCGTCGCCGAATTCATCACCGAGAAGCTCTGGCGGGAGTTCGTTTCCGAGCAGCGCGACGATACGGAGATCAAACGCCTCGCAAAGCTTTTCAGAGATAACGACTTGCACGTCAAACCTTTACTGAAGGCGATCTTTCTGTCCGATGCGTTCCGTGCCCCCGCCAACGTCGGCTCGTTGATCAAGTCGCCGGTTGATCTGGTAATCGGCACAGCGCGCCTCTTGAAGGCATCAAACCTGCCGGCAAAAAACGTGTTCGGCGTGCTCAATAATTTGGGCCAAAACCTTTTCGATCCGCCAGATGTAAAGGGCTGGCGCGGCGGCAACGCGTGGATATCCGCGACGACTACAATGCAACGAAGCGGCTTTGTCTCGGGCACACGCCGGTTTATGAAAATCGGCAAGCCCAAGCCCGCCAACATGATGAAACCAATCGATCATGTAACCACGGATATCGCGGACATCATGGCCCGCGCCAATAGCGACCGGACTTACCTTCAACGGCTGGTTCTGGCGCTTCCGCCGGTTCTCCCCGGCTCGCCCGAGAACAAGAAGATGAACGCCAAAAACAAGAGCAAGCGCCAGCTTCTCAATCTCATGCTCGATCCGGTTTACCAGTTGAAATAGGGGCCGATGATGAAACGTCGAGAATTTCTAAAAGTCACCTCCGCCGCAACGGTGATGCTGGCATCACCGTTTGCCGTACATGCCGCACAGGGGAACTGGCGACGCACCTTAGTTTTGGTCGAATTGAAGGGCGGCAATGATGGGCTCAATACCGTCGCGCCCTACGCCGACCCAGCCTATCGCAAATTGCGGCCGAACCTCTCGCTCGCCAGCGACAAGGTCATTCAGATCAGCGAGAAGTTGGGCTTCCATCCCAGCTTAGAGCCGTTGATGCCATTGTGGAAAAAGCGCCACATGGCGGTCACGCTGGGGCTTGGATACCCCAAACCTAACCTGTCGCATTTTCGAGGCATCGACATCTGGGACACCGGGGCTGATTCCAAGGAAGTTTTGGAACAGGGTTGGATTTCACGCCTGTTCGCCGAATCGAAACCGCCAAGCGACTTCGCCGCCGACGCAATCATGCTCGGTCGCCATCGGCCTGGCCCCGTTATGGGTGGCGGATCGCGGATCGTGTCGCTCAAAAGTCAGCCGGCCAAGTTTCTGAAAAAAGCCTCCAAGATCGCCACGGCATCCAGCACGGACGCCAATCCCGCATTGGCGCATCTGTTGAAAAGCCGCCAAGATTTGCGCAGTGCCGCCGAGAAAATTATCGCCAAAAAGATTGAAAATATTGAACCCTTAACATCGTTCCCGGAAACCGGCATGGGCGAGCAGTTCGCCGTTGCGGCGCGTTTGTTGATCGCCGGCGTCGAGACACCGGTCATCAAGCTTTCCATCAACGGCTTCGATACCCACGTGGACCAAGAACCGACGCACGGCGAATTGTTAGCCGAAGTTGCCGGTGGCGTCGCCGCATTTGCCGCCGAAATGGATAAGCACGGACTTTGGAGCGACGTTGTGGTGATGACCTATTCGGAGTTCGGCCGTCGCGCCACGGAAAACAATTCCGCCGGCACCGACCACGGCACCGCCGCGCCGCATTTCATGATTGGCGGCCGCGTCAACGGCGGCGTGTACGGCCAATATCCCGATCTGACCGACTTGGTGAAGGGTAACCTCAAGCACACGATCCATTATCGTTCGCTTTACGCCACGCTTGCACGCGAGTGGTGGAGCCTGGACGCCGGCTTTATCAACGAAAAATCTCTCCGGATGATTTCGTAAGGCCGATCGCTGTTCCCCGAACGGTTACCAACGCCAGCGCATCACGGATCAGCCAAAAATAGATGGGTTTTAAGTGGTTCCAGCAACATCGGTTTCGGCGTGCCGGAAATGCTCTGGCATGCCGCTAAGCCTCATGCTCCACCGTATCCGTAGCAAAAAGATCCGGGATCGAAAGGTAGCGCTCGCCGGCATCGTAGAGGAAGCAGATGATTGTTTTACCTGCGAATTCTGGACGCTTCGCCAATTCGCCGGCACCCCAGACGGTGACGCCGGATGTCGGACCGACGATCACACCTTCTTTCAAGGTCACCTTTCGCGCCCAATCAAAGGCCACATCATCTTCAACAAGCAAGATTTCGTCCACCCGATCCCGAGATCTTTCGAAGTTCTCGGTAATCATGCCAGGACCAATCCCATTGATACGGTGCTCACCCTGCGAACCGCCCGAGTAAACGGGACTTCCCGCCGGTTCCACGCCGACCATGTGAATGTTGGGGTTCTGCTCCTTGAAGTATCTCGATAAGCCTTCGAAAGTCCCGCAGGTTCCGAGCCCAATCACCACGGCGTCAATTTCACCGCCGGTTTGTTCCCAAAGCTCCGGACCGGTCGTCACATAGTGGGCGCCCCCGTTCTCAGGGTTGGTATGCTGGCTGGCGAAGAACGTTGTATCGGGATTGGCCTCGCAATAGGCAATGGCCCGGTCGCGCGCACCGCGCGTGTGCTCGGCTGCGGGTGTTAGCACCACAGTGGCACCATAAGCGCATATCAGTTTTTGGCGTTCAATGCTGCACGCCTCGCTCATATAGATACGTGCCTGAAACCCCATGATCGTCGCCAAACTGGCGAGTGCAATACCGGTGTTTCCGCTGGTCGCCTCAACCACGACCGAACCGGGTTTTATCTGTCCCGCCTGCATGGCCTTCTGGATCATGTTCAGCATCGCCCGATCTTTGATCGACGTCGGGTTGCACAGCTCCACCTTGGCCAAGATGCGTGACGGCGAGTCGGGGAAAACGTGGCCAAGCTCCATCACCGGCGTCCTGCCAATGAGATCCGTCAAATCTTTTGCAATATACATTTTCGGATGTCCTCGTGGATTTAAGACATTTTCCGGGCCGGTTCGGAATTCCTGCGACGCAATTACAGTTTAATCGATGAATTCGATCACCGCATCAAAATCGCAAATACGCACCAACGTGCGTGCACTTTCCACTTGGCTTTCAATCCCGTCGATACCGCCTTGCACGAGATCGTTCAACGCTGTGCGATTTTGGGATTTGAACACCAACGCGCCGAAGATCGAGGCTCGATCTGCCAACGAGGACGCAAGAGCGCCGTAGCGCGCGGCGTAGTCGTTCTCCGACAGCACGGACACCCGCCCACCATCAAAGGCGGCCGTATTGTTGTTCACGTTGCAACCCAGCAGCGCGGCAAAATTTCCGGCTTCTTTGTCGGCGGATTTCGACGCGACGACAAACTCAGGTATGGCCACCGTCCCGTTGGCGTGGCTTTGCCATTCCGGCCGCCACACCAGTTCCGGCGTGCCGTGTTCGCAGAAATACACCCGACCACCCGGATACACATCAGCGCGCACCGTGACCGTGCGGAACTTCGCATCCTTGGTGCCGCCATCCACGTCGACGGGACGCGAGAACGATCTCGGCGGATCGCCCGCTTGGCCGATGGATTGCAAATGCGCGTAGGTTTCATCGGCATCGTCAGTTTTAAACACGAGACCGTTGATGCCGTTCGGCGCATTGGCAATATCCGGGCGCTGATGATCGGCGCCTTCGGGCAGACCCAAAAGTTCCAGATAATCGGTGCCGAACATCATCAAGTGGTTGTAGGAACCCGTGGAATGATAGCCGCGCGGCGTAATGACAAAGCCAAGACCTGAGAATGCGGCCTCCGCACCATCCATGCCGGAACCGACATTGATCACTGTGTGGTCGAGCTTGTTGGCTGACGTCATGGCTGTTCTCCTGTACCTAACCGGTGATCGGCACGTAGGTGCCGCGTCCAACGGCGACCAAGGCGCCCTCTTCGTTGCTGACATCGATATCGATGACACAAGCCGAGCGCCCGCGCCGGCGCACTTTGGCAACCCCAATGACGGCGTCACCCACAGCGGGCTTCAGATAATCGATGCGCAGGTTCATGGTCGGCACGCCGCCGCCGACCATCATGCCGATGGCGAAATCCCCGACGATATCAATGAATGCCGCCAGGGGGCCGCCGTGGAACTGTTTGGTGCCGGAGCGGCGCTCCATACTGGGCGATTGCGGCATGCGGATGGTGATCTCCTGCGCATCGTAGTCCATCTTCTGGATTTCCAGACCGAGAGACGAGATGAACGGGGATTTGTCGAAGATAGCCTGCAGCGAAGTCTCATCCAGGCGTTCCGGCGTTTGATTGTCGCTCATTGATTTTGTCCCTTATTACGGTTTGACGATGACCTTGCCGAAGACTTCACGGTCTTCGATCAGGCGGAAGGCCTCATTGACATCTTCCAGCGGTAATTCCTTGTCGATGATTGGGTCCAGTTCGTCCTTGGAGATCATGTCGATCAAGGCTTCCAATTCGGGTCGCAGCCAACCGTTGGCGCCCAGCACCTGCAATTCGAACGACCAGATGTAGCGAAGATCTTCAACCGGGTCGTAGCCTGCTGTCGCACCACAGGTCAGCACCTTGCCACCGCGTTGCAGGCATTTCAGGCCCGTCACCCAAGTGTCACCGCCAGTGAAGTTGACCACCACATTGACGCCCTTCTCCCAGCGCCGCCGGTGCGGTTTGCCGTACTGGTTATAGACCCACTTGTGGAACTCTTCCTCCATGTAATTGATGCCGTGGTCGGCGCCGATTCCAGCAAGGCGGTCGAGCTTATCTTGCGTCGATGCACAGGCAATGACCTCGCAGCCGCGCGCCTTGGCCAGCATCACCGCACAGGTGCCAACGCCGCCCGATGCACCTAAAATCAGCACCTTGTTACCTTCCTGTACGTTGCCGACCGTGTACATCATGCGGTAGGCCGTGCCATAGGCAACGGGCAGGCAGGCTGCCTGTTCGTAGGACACGTTGTCGGGAAGCGCCACGAGGTGATGTTCCGGCACCTTACAGAACTCGGCCAGACCGCCGTGCCACATCTCACCCATCAGGCCACCACCGCCGACCCGGTCAACCGGATCACAGAGCACGCGTTGCCCAACCT